>NZ_CP075185.1:2400000-2716000 GCF_020510685.1 Dechloromonas denitrificans | reverse complement strand
TGTCCTTCGGGGCGCTCCGGTTGTGCAGCAGGATCAACATGTAGAAGCCGTCGTACAACAGGTCGACGAGGCTCTTGGCCGGGCGGTCGGTGGTCGACTCGTCCGGCTGCTGGCCGGGGGCAAGGGAAAACAGGCTGGGTGCGTTGGTCATGGCGTTACGGCGAGCATTTCAATTTTGAGGTCCCGGTAGCTTTCCGGGGCATAGATCATTACGGACTGGGCCTTGAGCATTCGCTCGTACAGCGGGCCGTGGGCATCGAGCGCAAAGTAGCTGGCGCCGGGGCGGACCGGGATCGGCGCCGGGACTTGTGCGGCATGCGTCAGGCGGACACCGGACATCGCCGAGAGCACCAGTTTTTCGACGTCATCCGGTGCGCCGACCTTGATGCGCAGGGGGATGGATTCGATGATTTCCGACTGTGGATGCGACGCCGTGATCGACAGATAGAAGGCGGTTTCGCCGTTGATCTTTTCTGAGTCGAGGTGGCCGGCATAAAAAGCCTGTTTCGGCTGGCTCAGGGCGATGGCGAAATAGCGGGTCGAAATCACCGTATCCAGCAATTCGCGCAGGATCAGATCAAGGCGCGCGAAGCCGGGGCCCGGTTGGGCGTGATCGTAGGCCGGTAGATCGTTCAGCGAATAGCCTTTGGAAAAGGTCATCAGCCCGCCGGCCAGCCGGAGCAGTTCCTGAAACAGGCGTTCGGGCGAGGTTTCCGGATTACGGAACAGATGGGTCAGGGTGGCGCAGGCGCTGCTAGCCGTGTGGAGCAGCCAGAATGAGGCAATGTCGCCGGAGCGGAATTCGATGACGTTCTTCGAAGGCTCGCGATGAAAACCGTACAGTGCATCGACCTTGGCCAGCAGGGCATCGATCTGGCGACGCAATTGCATGTACAGGCTGGGCGCACTGCGCAGGCTGATCGACGGTGGCAGGAAAGTCGGATCGACCTCGAAGCCGTCGCTGGCGGTGCGTCGAATCCGGACGATGGGAAGCGTCAGGAACTGGTCGCGGGGCTCGCTGGCCGATTTGATGTGGGAAATCTTGCTCAGCGTTGCGATGTCGGCCTCGGCGGCATCGGTGAACAGATCGGGATTTTCTCGGGGAACGATCAGATAACGCGCCTGGCCCGAATCAGCGCTGTTTTCAGTGCAATTTCCACCATGCGCATTCAGGTGATGGAGCGCCAGAAAGAAGTCAGTCGTGCCTTCTTCGGTCACCGCGGCATCGAGCGTGATGGGCGGTGGCAACTGATCGACATCGGGGGCAGTGAAGAAATCGCCGTTGGCAAAAATGGCGTCAATCCGGTTGAAACGCAGAATCCCGCTTTTCAGTGAATCGAGATCGATGTCCAGGTCACGAACGCCCCAGGCATAGGGCTGAGCAGAAAGCAGGGTGCGCCGGATCAAGGCCTCGGCATGGGCATCTTGCTGCTGGAAGTGTTGTGGACGGAGAAATAGCCCCTCGCCCCAGAGAATCTTTGGATTGTTCATTGTCGTGGATTTACTATGAATTGCATTGAACGCCGACCAGCGACTGGACTGAATCGGGGCTGATGTCGGTGATCAAGGCGCCTTTGCTGGCGGTCAGCGCACAAGCATGGGCGCCAACGATGATCCCCGTATCGAATGACTGCTTGGTGTCGAACCCTAGTTTCCAGCGCTGGGAATAGGGCGCTCTGAACATGCCGACGATGCCAATCGTCGTTGCATCTCCCGGAACCTTGAGCGTCAGATCGTAGGATTTTCCCGGGATGACGGTGATTTCACGAACCGAAACCAGTTCCTCCCCGAGCGCTTCCTTCTCGCCCTCGGGTGTCGAGATCTGCGGGTAGGTCAGCGTCTTCAGGCGTTCCGGGGAGCGCAGGATATACACCTTCATGACCAGCGACAGCGACTTTCCACTGCTTGTCGTATTGAGCTGTTCGCCCCCAAAAATCTTGACCGACAGGTCTGTCAGCTTCTTGGTCGGGTCGCCCGTATCCTTTTTGATGACACCGGTGGCTTCAAGAACGAGACCAACAGCCGAACTGGCCAACTGGACGCCCGACATCGAACTGCATCCAGATATCAGCACGGCGATGAGCGCGATAAGCAAGCTGAAGAAACGGCTGGTGCGTGCAATGGTCATTGGTGTGTGGGCATTTCGAATGGAATTATTTCAAATAAATGCATGGAGCATTTATGTCATTGAGTTGATAATGACAGATGGGTAATGTACTATGCGGGCCTTCTCAAAGCAAACCCAATAGCATTTTTTGGCATTCGAGTTATGTGTATTGGGTTTTATATGGAGTGCTTATGCTTGCTCTCAGACAGCGTGTTTTTATTCTTTCCCTGGGGATGGTCGCGGTGTTGTCAGGCTGCGCGACGGGCAAGGTGACGATGACCCAGGATCAGTTCCTGGAGGCCATGGGAAAGTCCAATATCAAGATCGAATCCCTGCTGGATAAGGGTAATCAAGAGGAGGCTGTGCGTCTTCTCGATGATTTGGCCAAGAAGAATCCGGATCGCAAGGAACCGTGGGGCCGTCTGGCCAAAGTCTATTTCGATGCCGGTAATTACGCTCAGGCAATCGTTTCGGCAGAAGAGGTTTTGCAGCGTGACACGACCGATCGGGCCGCGAAAAGCATTCGTGCCGTCGCTGGCCTGAGGGTGGCCGCCCAGTCGTTGACCGATCTGCGCAACGACGTTGAACTCAAGGGCAGTGCGCGTTCCGATGCGGCAGGTCTGGCCAAGGTGATGCGCGAAACGCTGGGTGAAGAAGTCCTGGTTCCGCCAGAGGAGTTGGAGGAGCGAAAGAAAAGGGAAGCGGCTGCGGCGGCTCGCGCCAAGGCGCGGCTGGCGGCCCGGAAGAAAGCGAGTGCCGGCGTCGAGAGCGCGCCGCAGGCCACATCGTCCGGTGGTGATCCGTTCAACGTTTTGAAGTAATCCGCTTGGTGCTTGGTGTTGTCCGGGTGGTTGTGGCGACTATTTATTCGGGAGAAAGTTGTGGCGAAAAAAGAGAGTGTTCAGAAGCGGTTGCAGAAGGTTCGTCCGCCCCGCGTTCAATTGACGTACGACGTCGAGATCGGCGATGCCATCGAGGCCAAGGAACTTCCTTTCGTGGTCGGCGTGCTCGGCGATTTCGCCGCCCAGTCGAAAGAGCCGCAGGGCAAGGTTCGCGATCGCAAGTTCGTCAACATCGACATGGATAATTTCGACGATGTCATGGAAGGCATGGCACCGCGCACCGCCTACCGTGTGAAGAATCGTCTGACGCCGGGTGGCGGCGAGATGGGGGTCGATATCGAATTCAGGAAATTTGAGGATTTTCGACCCGAATCCGTGGTTCAGCAGGTGGAACCGCTGCGCAAATTGCAGGAGGCCCGTGCCAAGCTGGCAGACCTGCGCAACAAGCTGGCCGGGAACGAAAAGCTTGAAGACCTGTTGAACGACGTGCTGAACAATACCGAGCAGTTGCATCATCTGGGTGGCAAGACGAACGGCGGGAGCGAACAATGAGCGTCCAGCAAGCTGTTTCCGGTGGTGTTGCCACGGCTCACGAAGCCAGCATCCTTGACCAGATCATTGAAGAGAGCCGGGTGGCCCAATCCGATCAGGAGAAGAATCGGGCGCGCGACATCATCAGCGAATTGGTGAGTCAGGTTCTGGAAGGCGAAGTCATCGTTTCCGAGAATCTGGCGGCGTCGCTGGATGCCCGGGTCGCCGAGCTGGATCGCCTGATTTCGGAGCAACTGAGCGAAGTGATGCATGCGCCGGAATTCCAGGCTCTCGAAAGCGCCTGGACCGGCCTGCACTACCTGTGCAAGCAAACCTCGACCGGCGTGCAGCAGAAAATCAAGCTGTTCAATGCGACGAAACGAGAACTGGTCAAGGACTTCAAGACGGCCATCGATTTCGACCAAAGTGCACTGTTCAAGAAGGTCTATGAAGAAGAGTTCGGGACTTTCGGCGGCGCGCCTTTTGGGACGCTGATCGGTCAGTTCGATCTGACGCGCCAGCCCGAGGATATGTACTTCATCGACCAGATGTCGCATATCGCGGCCGCCGCGCATGCCCCGTTCATTACCGCCGCCGCGCCGCAACTGTTCGGCCTCGAGTCCTATACCGAACTGGGCAAGCCGCGCGATATGGCGAAAGTCTTCGATACCGTCGAATACGCCAAGTGGAAATCTTTCCGTGAGTCGGAAGACTCGCGTTATGTCGGCCTGGCGCTGCCGCGTTTCCTCGGCCGTCTGCCGTACAACCCGATCGACGGCGAGGTTACCGAAGGTTTCAATTTCGTCGAGGAAGTCGATGGTACAAACCACGACAAATACCTCTGGTGCAATGCCGCTTTCGCCTTTGCCGCCCGTCTGACCACCGCCTTTGAAAATTACGGCTGGTGTGCCGCGATTCGTGGTGTCGAGGGCGGTGGTCTGGTCGAGGACCTGCCCACCCACACTTTCCGTACCGACGATGGCGAAGTGGCCCTCAAGTGCCCGACGGAAATCTCGATTACCGACCGGCGCGAAAAGGAACTCAGCGATCTGGGCTTCATTCCACTAGTGCATTGCAAAAATACCGACTATGCCGCGTTCTTTGGCGCCCAGTCGTCGCAGAAACCAAAGAAATACGATACCGATTCGGCCAACGCCAATGCCTCGCTGTCCGCGCAGTTGCAATACATGTTCGCGGTGTCCCGCATTGCGCATTACATGAAGGCCATGATGCGCGACAAGATCGGCAGCTTTGCCTCGGCCGCGAATGTTCAGAACTATCTGCAGCGCTGGATCGATCAATACGTTACCGCGGACGATTCGGCATCGCAGGAAACCAAGGCGCAGTTCCCCTTGCGGGAAGCGTCAGTCGAAGTCAACGAAGTGCCCGGACGGCCCGGTGTCTATCGGGCCGTGTCGTTCATCCGGCCGCACTTCCAGCTTGACGAACTCTCGGTGTCCCTGCGGTTGGTCGCCGAGTTGCCGCAATCCAGCAAGAGCTGATGTTTCTTAACTAGCAAGGAGAAAGCACCAAATGAAGGATATCTACGTTGAGTTCAAGGGTAGTGACATCAAGGGTGATTCCCGTGATGAAAAGCACAAAGACCAGGTTGAGGTGTCGACCTGGAGCCATACGATGCGCCAGCCGAAGTCGGCAACGGCGTCAGGTTCTGGTGGCCATACCGCAGAACGGGTTGAACATGGCGAAATGATCTTCACCAAGGATATCGACGGTTCCAGCCCCAAGCTGTACCAGGCCTGCTCGTCCGGTCTCGTGGTCAACGATGTCATCGTCTACTTCTACCGTGCTTTCGGCGGCAAGAATACGACCGGCAATCCGTCCGGCACGCAGAACCGCCATCAGTACCTGAAGATCGAACTGAAAAACGTCATCATCGCTTCGGTTTCGCCGTCGGTTGATGGTGAAGGCGTCCCGCAGGAAGTCTTCTCGCTGAAATATTCTGCCGTCAAGTGGACTTACGACGAGCTGAATATCGATGGCAGCAAGTCCGGCAAGGTCAATATCCAGGGTGCCTGGAACCTCGCCAAGAACACGCCGAATCTGACCTGATCGTCAATATTCTGAAGAACACGGCGGAAACTCGTTTCCGCCGTTTTTTATGATCAAGGGTTTCGAGCCATCCCTCTTCGACAAACTGTTTGACGACCTGCCCGTCGGGGCGGCGCGTTGGCGGTTGTCGCTTGAACAATTGAAGGATTCGGTCGCCCGCGATCTGGAGGCCTTGCTGAATACGCGCGTGATTCTTGGCGAGGAGCATGACAAGAGTTTTCCCCTTGCCGTCCGTTCGGTAGCCGGGTTTGGCCTGTCCGATTTTGCCGGGCTCAGCCTGGCCAACGTGCATGACCGGCGGCGCATCTGTGCCTCGATTGCTGCGGCAATCGCCGCCCATGAGCCGCGTTTGCGCGACGTGCGCGTCGAGCTCGAATTGCACCGCAAGACAGTGAATGCCCTGTATTTCTCGATCAACGCCGTGCTGTTCGTCAGGCCGGCGCAGGAGCCGGTTGCCTTCGATGCGCTGTTGCAACCGACCAGCCTGCAATATTCAGTCAGCCGGCATCGGCCGCGCCCGGGAGCCTAATTGGAAGATCTTCTTCCTTACTACGAGCGCGAGCTCACCTTTCTCCGCCAGCACTCCCGCGAGTTTGCCGAGCGCTATCCGAAACTGGCCGCCCAACTGCTGCTCTCCGGCGAAGGCTGCGACGACCCGCACGTCGAGCGGATGATCCAGTCCTTCGCGCTGCTGACCTCCCGCGTCTCAAAAAAGCTCGAAGACAGCTATCCGCAGTTCACCGAAGCCCTGCTGAACGTGCTTTACCCGCATTACCTGCGGCCTTTTCCCAGTTGTTCGATCGCCCATTTCGATCACGGCGGCAGCGAGTTGTCCTCGGTGGCCAGCATTCCCCGTGGCACGGAGCTGCAGTCGCGGCCGGTCAAGGGCGCGGTCTGTAAATTCCGTACGGCCTGGGATGTCCAGTTGGTCCCGGTCGCCATTGGGGAACTAAGCTTCGACCCGGTGGCCACGGCGCCCGGCGAAGTGCGCCTGCCGGTCGGCTGCAATGCCATCCTGTCGTTTGCGTTGACTCTACGCGGCGGCAATAGCGAAACCGGTTTTGCCAAGTTGAAGAAGCTGCGGATCTACATCGATGCCGAGCCATCGGTCGCCTCGGCTTTGCGCGATGCCCTTTTTCTGCGCCGGCAGAAAGTCTATGCGGTAGGGAACGATCAACGCTGGCGTATCGCGCGCGACGGTCTGGTCGGGGAAGTGGGCTTTGCCGGTGATGAAGCGCTGATCGACATGCCGGACACGGCGCATGGCGCCTATCGCTACCTGACCGAGTACTTCTGCTTTCCCGAAAAATTCAATTTTTTCGATCTCGATATGGCGGCGTTGCCCTCGGGGCTGCTCGCCGAAGGGAAAATAAAACTGCACATCGCCCTCGGCGATCTGCGCGCCGACAGCGATGCCTCGCGCCTGCTGCAGACCTTGACGGCGCAGAACCTGCGCCTCGGTTGCGTGCCGGTGGTTAATCTGTTTGCCCAACGCGGCGACCCGATCCGGGTCAGCAATCGCCAGGCGGCCTACCCGGTAGTGGCCGATGGCCGGCGGGCCTATGCCTATGACGTCTATTCGATCGATTCGGTGCGGCGGGTCCGGCAGACGCCGCAAGGCGAGGCGATCACCGAGTTCCGCCCGTTCTTTTCGCTGCGCCATGGCGAGACGCCGGACCGCAACGGCTATTACTGGTATGCCCAGCGCGATCATCTGGTGGCCGAGAGCAGCCCCGGTTACGAAACCTCGCTATCCATCGTCGATGCCGATTTCGATCCGGTCCAGCCGAAGACCGATGTCCTCAGCCTGCAACTGACCTGCACCAATCGCGAACTGCCCACGCTGATGTCGGTTGGCCTGCCATCCGGCGACCTGTTCCTCGAAGGCGGTTCCAGCGTGCGGGCCATCAAGTTGCTGCGCAAGCCGACCCAGCCCTGTCGTTTCGACCATCGGCGCGACGGCCAGTGGCGCATCATCTCGCACCTGTCGCTCAATCATCTGTCGCTGACCGGCAGTGGCCTGGGCGCCTTCCAGGAAATGCTCGCGCTCTATGATCTACCGCGTACCGCCGCGTCGCGCCGGCAGATCGAAGGCGTCCTCGCTATCGAACAGCACGACAAAACGGTGTGGATGGCCGGCCAGCCGTTCGCCTGTTTCGTCCGCGGTCTGGAAGTCCGCATCACCATCGACGAATCGAGTTTCGTCGGTAGTGGCCTCGATGTCTTTGCCCGCTGCATCGACCATTTTCTCGGCCTGTATGTCAGCCTGAACAGCTTTATCCAGCTGGTCGTCATTTCGAATCGAACCGGAGAGGAATTGATCCGATGCGCACCCCGCAACGGCGAGTCGATCCTGGCATAGTCGAGCACAGCCTGCAGGAGCCCGAACGCTACGAGTTCTTCCAGCTTGTCCGTCTGTACGAGATGGTTTTCAAGAAGGAGGCGCGGGCCTTTGGCGGCGATGCCGTCAGTGAGCGTATCCGTTTCCGTAATTCGCTGCGCCTCGGTTTCGCGCCCAGCCAGGTCGATGCGATGCAGCCGCGCTACCGGCGCGACGCGGCCGGGCTGGAAACCGCCGAACTGGAGCAGGTCGAGATCACGCCCAGTTTCATGGGCATGCTCGGGGTCAATGGCACGTTGCCGATTCACTACACCGAGCAGGTCATTCATCACGAGCGCTTCAAGCGCGATGCGTCCGGGCGCGCTTTCCTCGACTTGTTTACCAACCGGGCGGTCGGTCATTTCTACCGTGCCTGGAAAAAATACAAGCTGCCCGTCCAGTACGAAACGGACCGCCGCAACCGTTTTCTGCCGCTCGTCCTCTCGCTTGCCGGACTCGGCTTCGATGCGCTACGCGAGCGGATGAGCACCGCGCCGGGGGCGATCAACGATGAATCGGTCGCCTTCTTTGCCGGTCTGCTGCGCCAGCGACCGGTCTCGGCCGAAACCCTGGAAAAGGCGCTCGGCGGCTACTTTCGCGAGAAGGTGGTGGTCGAACAATTCGTTGGTCGCTGGTATGTCGTACCGATCGAGCAGCGTTCAACGCTCGGCGGCAAGAACGCCGTGCTGGGCAGCAACACCCTGGTCGGCGAACGGGTCTGGCAACGCAATCTGCGTATCCGCATCCATATCGGGCCACTGACTCACGAACGCTACATGGCCTTCCTGCCAAAAGGCGAGATGGCCGCCGGGCTGGAAAAAATTCTCACCCTGGCCACCGGCGGCCAGTTCGAATACGAAATCCGGCCCATCCTGCGCGCCGCCGACGTCAAGCCGCTGGCGCTGGGCAAGGGGCAGGGCGGCCGGCTTGGCTACGACACCTTCATGCTGACTCGGCCGGCCAAGAGCGATCGCAGCGATACCTCCTATCTCACCCATTTCATCAACTAATTTCTTTCGGGCAACAGACCAACGCGATGAGCACCTCACTGAAGACCCTGATCAGCAAACTGAACAGCACCTGCCGTCAGGCAACCGAACGCGCCGCCAGCCTGTGCATGGCCCGCGGCAATTACGAGGTCGATCTCGAACACCTGCTGCTGGCCCTGATGGAACAGCCGGGCAGTGACCTGACGAGCATCCTGCGCCGCTGTGCGATCAGCCCGACCGGGGTCGAGCGCGAACTGAACCAGGAAGTCGACCGTTTCAAGAACGGCAATACGCGGACGCCGGTTTTCTCAACGCACATACCCAAACTGTTTGAACAGGCCTGGCTGATCGCCTCGCTCGATGCCCGCCTGCCGCGCATCCGTTCCGGCCATCTGCTGCTGGCGCTGCTGACCGAGCCGGAACTGGCGCAACTGGCGTTTCGTGGTTCGAAATTGCTGGCCAAGGTCAAGCTCGAAGAACTCAAGCATCAGTTCGACAAGATCACCGACGGCTCGGCCGAAGCTGCCGAAGTGGCCGGCCTCGGGGCGGCGCCTGGCGGCGAGGAAGAGGGCAGCGACCCGCTGGCCGGCAAGAGTCCTGCCCTCGATCAGTTCACCACCAACCTGACGCAGCGTGCCCGCGACGGCAAGGTGGACCCGGTGATCGGCCGCGACGGTGAAATTCGCCAGGTTATCGACATCCTGATGCGGCGGCGCCAGAACAACCCGATCCTGACTGGCGAGGCCGGCGTCGGCAAGACGGCGGTGGTCGAAGGCCTGGCCTTGCGCATCGCGGCCGATGATGTGCCGCCGCCGCTGATCGGTGTCGAACTGCATACGCTTGACATGGGCTTGTTGCAGGCTGGCGCGAGCGTCAAGGGCGAGTTCGAGAACCGGCTGAAAAACGTCATCGACGAGGTCAAGAAAAGCCCGAAGCCGATCATCCTGTTCATCGACGAAGCCCACACGATGATCGGCGCCGGCGGCCAGTCCGGCCAGAACGATGCGGCGAATTTGCTGAAGCCGGCGTTGGCGCGCGGCGAGCTGCGTACCGTGGCGGCCACCACCTGGGCCGAGTACAAAAAATATTTCGAGAAGGATGCGGCGCTCGCCCGCCGCTTCCAGGTGGTCAAGGTCGAAGAGCCGACCGAGCCGCTCGCTGCCGCGATGCTGCGCGGCATGGTGCCGCTGATGGAAAAGCATTTCGGCATCCGTATTCTCGACGAAGCCGTCACCGAAGCCGTCCGCCTGTCGCACCGCTACATCAGCGGCCGGCAACTGCCGGACAAGGCGATCAGCGTGCTCGACACGGCCTGCGCCAAGGTCGCCCTCGGCCAGAGCGCGACGCCGGCGCTGATCGACGAAGCCGACAAGCGTCTCGTCCGCGAGCGCGCCGAACTCGCCGCGCTGGAGCGCGAAGCGGCCAGCGGTGCCTGGCACGATACGCGAATCGGCGAGCTCAAGGCGCAGATTGCCGCCGTCGAAGCCGATCTCGCCATTTACCGGACGCGTTTCGATGAAGAAAAGGCACAGGTCAGTCGCATCCTCGAACTGCGCGGCGTGCTGGAAAACCCCGAAGGCACTGGTGAAGAGGGCGTGCCGAAGGCCAAGCCGAAAGCGCGCAAGAAGACGGATGCCGCGACCAGCGGCGATGGCGAGCTCGACAAGGCATTGGCCGCCCTGCGCGAACTGCAGGGCGACAACCCGATGGTGCCGCTACAGGTCGACGGCCACGTCGTGGCCGAAATCATCGCCGCGTGGACCGGCATCCCGCTCGGCAAGATGGTCAAGGACGAGATCAAGACTGTCCTCAATCTGAAACCGCTGCTGCAGGAACGGGTGATCGGCCAGGACCATGCGCTGGAGGCGGTCGCCCAGCGCGTTCGTACGGCGCGCGCCAATCTCGAAGATCCGAACAAGCCGAAAGGCGTCTTCATGTTCGTCGGCCCCTCCGGCGTCGGCAAGACCGAAACGGCGCTGGCGCTGGCCGACATCCTGTATGGCGGCGAGCGCAAGCTGGTGACCATCAACATGAGCGAATACCAGGAAGCGCACACCGTCTCCGGCCTCAAGGGCTCGCCGCCGGGCTACGTCGGCTACGGCGAGGGCGGCGTACTGACCGAAGCGGTGCGGCGCAATCCGTATAGCGTCGTGCTCCTCGACGAGGTCGAGAAGGCGCACCCGGACGTCCTCGAACTGTTCTTCCAGGTTTTCGACAAGGGCGTGCTCGACGACGCCGAAGGTCGCGAGATCGATTTTCGCAACACGCTGATCATCCTGACCAGTAATGTCGGCTCGACCCAGATCATGCAGTCCTGCCTGAACAAGCCGGCTGCCGAATTGCCGGCCGCCGATGCCCTGGCCGACGCCCTCCGCCCGGTGCTCTTCAAGTCTTTCAAGCCGGCTTTTCTCGGGCGGATGAAGGTGGTGCCTTATTACCCGATCTCCGATGACGTGCTGGTTAGCATCATCCAGCTCAAACTCGGCCGCATCCGCGACCGCATCGCCGCCAACCACAAGGCCGAATTCATCTGGGACGACAAGCTGGTCGACGCTGTGCTCGCCCGCTGTACCGAAGTCGATTCCGGCGCCCGCAATGTCGATCACATCCTCAACGGCACGCTGTTGCCGGAGATCGCCGAAGTCGTGCTCGGGCGCATGGCGGAAGGTGCGGCGGTCGAACGGATCAAGGTCGGGGCCGGCAAGAACGGTGAATTCAAGTACGCCATCAAGTAACAGGCTGTACCTTTTCTGGAGGTAATCGCATGCTCAATCTGAACTACGCCACTCTGGCCGGCGCCTATCGCCGCTATGCCGCGCTGAACCCGGCGGAACTGTTCGCCACGCTCGGCTGGTCGGACAAGGCCGGCATCCCCGGCTACACGCGTAACGGCGCCGTATTGACCAGCCTTGCGCTGCTCTCGGCCAGTGTTCCGTTGAGCGGCCCGCTGAAGATCGAGGCCGGGCCGCTTGCCGGCCGTAAGGTGCAGAACGGCGCCAACCGCCTGGCCGCCTGGTTAGCCGAACGCCATACCAAGCCGGAGATACTGTCGCTCGCCAAGGGCATGGCCGATGTTGCCTATCAGCTTTTTGGCCGCCGCGGCATTGTCGCCTTCATCCAGGGTAGCGGCCCGGCCGGCGGTTCGATGGCGCTGCTCGATGGCCGCAATGCCGCTGCCGTGTGTATCGCTGCCGAAGGCCTGCATCCGCTCGAAGCTCATTTCTGGGAAGTCTCCTGATCTGAAAGCGACGATCGCCTTCGCTAATTCCGATATCATTATGCGTTCGGCGTAAATCTGGGCAGCCAGGCGGCCAAATGCCGCCGACCCGTGCCTCTTGATTGAATCGGCTCTTTCGCCAAACTTACTCGTTGATTGCCTGACCATGAACAACATCCTTGACCTGATTTCCGGCGCCGGCTGGGGCCAGAATGCCCGTCTGCTGACCCTGACGACGCCGGCCGGGCCGGATGCCTTGCTCGCCGAAACGGCTCGCATTGACGAGGCGCTTGGCCCGGTTGCCGAACACGCCGGTTTTCGCATCGAACTCACCGTCCTTGCCGCCAATGCCGAGCAATCGCTGACCGCCTTGCTCGGCCAGCCGGCGCGGCTCGACCTGCAAACGAGCCAGTCGCGCACGACGCTTCGCCCCTTCCATGGTCACATCACCGATGTCGCCAGGCTCGGGGCCAACGGCGGCTTTGCCCGCTACCGGCTGATCATCGAACCCTGGCTCAGCTTCCTCGGGCATAACCGCGACCACTATCTTTTCCAGGACAAAAGCCTCATCGAAATCGTCGACGAACTGCTCGGCGACTGGAAATCCCAAGGCAAGCTGTCCCCCGACTGGCGCTGGGACCTGGCCGACGTCGCGGCCTACCCGAAGCGCGGCATGACCGTGCAATACCAGGAAACCGACCTTGCCTTCCTGAAACGCCTGCTCGCCGAAGAAGGCCTGTTCTGCTGGTTCGAACACGAAAGCGGCAGCGGCGAAAGCCTCGGCCAGCATCGCCTGGTCATCGCCGATCACAATGGTGCCTTCAAGGACAACGCGCAGCCGCGCATCCGCTACACCCAGGCCGGTGCCACGCTCAGCGAAGACAGCCTCGACCGCTGGCACGGCCTGCGCCAGATCGACACTGCGGAAATCAACGCCAGCAGCTGGGACTACCGCAGCCTGTCGCCCCGTCCGCAAAGTGCCGGCAGCGCGATCGCCAACGGTACCGTCCCACGCACCGTCGCTTGGCACGACCCCGGCCAGTATGCCTGGCAGAACAGCGCCCATGGCGAACGCATGCAAGGCAACCAGCGTCAAGCCATCGACGCCCGCCTCAAGCAATACCAGGGCGAAGGCACCGTCCGTACCGGCGCCCCGGGCACCACCTTCAGTCTGGCCGAACACCCCGAACACGATCTCGACGCCCCGGAGCAGCGCCAATTCCTGATCACCGCGATCAGCCACCGGGCCCGAAATAATCTTGGTGAAAGCATTCCCGAACTGATCGACAGCCTCGGCCCGGTAGCCGACGACAACGAAATTCCTTTCGCCCAGCCCACCGACTTCTACCGCAACCGGCTCAGCGCCATCCGCACAAGCATCGCCTGGCGGCCTGAAGGACGACACATCAGCGGCCGCCCCACCGGCAACGGCACGCTCACCGCCATCGTCGTCGGCGCCGGTCAGCCTACCCACACCGACCGCGACGGGCGGGTCCGCGTCCAGTTCCCCTGGCAACGCGGCGGCCAATCCGCCGCCCGCCAGGCACACCCGACCGGCGCCGACAACGCCCCGGCCAGCGATACCCTCGGCGTCTGGCTACGCGTCATGGCCCCGGTCGCCGGCAGCAACTGGGGCGGCCACCTGACGCCGCGCCCCGGACAAGAAGTCGTTGTCGCCTTCCAGAACGGCAACATCGACCGCCCGGTCATCGTCGGCAGCGTCTACAACGGTCAAGGCAGCGCCGACGCCCAAGGCAATCAGATCGGCAGCGGCACCATGCAAGCCAGCGCCAACGCCCCGGCCTTCTTCGCCGGTCAGGACGCCGCACCACACACCCACAACGCCAGTCTCTCCGGCCTCAAAAGCCAACAACTGACCAGCAGCCAAAGCGGGCAGGGCGGCTACAACCAACTCGTCTTCGACGACACCCCCGGCGAATCGCGCATCGAACTGGGCACCACCGAACACCTCAGCCATCTCCAACTCGGCCACCTCAAACAACAAAGTGACAACGCCCGGCAAGCCGACCGCGGCCATGGCGGCGAACTCGCCACCCAAGCCGCCACCGCCATCCGTGCCGGCAACGGCCTGCTGCTCAGCACCGACGCCCGACCCGGCGCCTGCAGCACGCAGCTCGACAGCCGCGAACCGATCAGCCAGAGCGAAACCGCCCAAAGCCTCAGCCACAGCCTGGCCGATGTCGCCGCCAAGCAGAACGCCGCCCTCAAAGGCGACCCGGCCGCCGACCAACTGCCGGCGGTAGACGCCCTGAAACACGCCGGCGAAGTCATGCGCGCCACCACCACCCACGGCGCCCAAGCGGCCAGCGGCAGCGACATCAAAGCTACGCAAGGCGGCACCGGCAGCGTTCCCGCCTGGAGCGAACCGCGCATCCAATACGCCGCCCCCGGCGGCATCGCCCAGCTCACTCCGAAAAACCACCTGCTGGTCGCCGGCAAGAGCCTCAGCATCGCCAGCAACCAGGACACCAACCTGATCGCCCAAGGCAACCACAGCCTGGCAACCAAAGACGGCATCGCGCTATTCACCGTCGGCAAAGCCAACAGCAGCAAACCGAACAGCGAAACCGGCATCCACCTGCACGCCGCCAGCGGCCAGGTCAGCCTGCAAAGCCAGAGTGGCAAGACCACGGCAGCCGCCGACAAGAAAGTGACCATCGCCAGCACGACCGCCAGCCTGACCGCCAGCGCCAAACAGAAAATCATCGCCACGGCGCAGGGCGCTTACCTGAAGATCGAGGGTGGCGATATCAGCGTGCATGCGCCGGGCAAGGTGGAGTTCAAGGGGAGTCAGAAGAATTTGACCGGGCCTGCATCGAGTACCGTTACGACGCCAAGTTTTCCAAAAAGTGAGCTTCAGATAACGCCAAATCAAACAAGTTATTACAGCCAGCAGATTGATCTGTCACATCTCGTTGGCAATGAAATTACTGGATTTTCTTCAGAAGAAATCGCTTATCAAGTGTTCGACAAGAATGGGACGTTTGTTACCAGCGGGACAACGAACAGCAATGGTATGACATCCAGAATATTTACCGATGGTGCTAAGGATTTGGTGGTGTTTCTTGGGCAGGGTGATTGGGTAATAGAGGAAAGAATCGAAGAGCACGAACTTGGTAACAGGGAGGGAGAATCATGAGTAGTTATTACACTGTTGCCAATGGGGATACCCTAAGCAAAATAGCAAAATCCCACGGAACAACCGTTCAGGAGCTTATGAAACTTAACGAAATTGCAAATCCGAACAAATTGTCTATTGGGCAGCATCTGGCTTTAAAAAAAGAGGTTGTTCTGGGTGTTCAGCCCTTGTTTCTCGATCGAAATCGCGACCCGATAGAAGGCCTTGAGTACATGTTGGAGTATGCAGGCAAAGTAATTCGTGGCGTGACGGGGGTAAATGGGCTGGGCACTAAAACATTTACAGAAACAGCCCAAGACGAAGTAAAAGTGTTAGTGAAACGTCTAGATGGAACGGTAAAGGAAGTTGGAGAGGTTGTTTCCGGTTACGGAAATAAGCTCGTTACCCTAATTAGCCAGCGGATAATGGTTGAGGCTTCAACTGAAAAACATCCGGAGGTTAAACCTGGAGAGCGACCCAATGCAAAGGAGAAGGTCGAGCCTGCACACGATCCAGCCAAAAAACAACCGCCGACGACTGGCAAAGAGGATCTCGGAAATAAAACAAAAACCACGAAAACACCAGATGGAAAACCAGTCACCGTTGTTGAGGGGGATATTCCTGATTTAAGTTTTCTGGGGGAATATGTTGGTGGTGAAATAACAAAAGTTGATATTGAGGATGCCGCAAAATATTTGGGTTGCAAACCAGGACTGATCTATGCAATTGCCAAACAGGAGTCAGCCCATTCTTCGTTCGGTAAGATTGGAAAGAAGATAGTTCCAACAATTCTCTATGAGCGACACTGGTTTAGACGTCTTACAAAGCCTAACAAAAAATCACCAAGCCCATATGAGGAAAAATATTACGACATATGCGGCCCTGGCTACCATAGAATTATAAAAGAGAAAAAAATTGTTAATGACTCGGATGGGAAACCTGTTAAAGACAAGAAAGGTAAGGTGGTTACTGCTATCGAGGTTCTTGATAGAGAGACGAAAAAGGCTCCTGTTTGGGATGATATATATGGGCGCTCTACTTATGAAAACTATAAGCGTCTCACCAAGGCCTATCAGCTTGATAAGGCTGCAGCCCTGCAGTCTTGTTCATGGGGGAAATTTCAGATTCTCGGAGTGAATTATAAAGCAGCAGGATATGCTGACGTTTTTCAATTCGTTAAAGCCATGTCATCTGGGGACCCTGCGCATATCAAAGCATTTCTGAAATTTGCAAAGTCTAATGATGTTCTGCTAACGGGGCTAAAAGAAGAAAATTTCGAAAAGATTGCCGAGGGTCATAATGGAACAGGGTGGCGAAAATTAAATCCGGAATATGCTAACAACTTAAAAAAATACTTTAAAGAATATGGTGAATAGAAAATGCCATGGAAATCAATTGCGGCTTCGATAATTTTTGGTCTTAGCACGCTCGGATATGCGGCTGGATTTGATTGTTCGAAAGCCCGCACAAAAACGGAAGTGATGATTTGCTCTGATAATTTGTTATCGGAGCTTGATTCGAGTCTTAGTAAAGCGTTTGCGGAATTGCGTCGTTCAATTCCGGATGTTCGTATTGAGCAAAACGAATGGCTAACCAATGTTAGAAACAAATGCCCTACTGTGCAATGTTTGCAAGAGGTGTACGAAAAGCGTATAGATCAACTGCAAAATCGTAGCTCTTGTGCCGGGTATGCGGATAATATCGTTGGGCATTGGATGGGGTTGAAAAATAGTTTCTTTGAGGAGTTTCTGCTAAAAAATATTAATGGATCTAATAGCTTTGGTTCATGGCGGCATAATCGGCCAGAGGTTTTTGGTGACTGGAAAATTCAAGGGTGTTCGTTGAATATTTCGGGGGCAGATGGCACTGTCAATATTGAATATACAATTAAGGATATTGGGAAATCGCGGCTGCGCCTTATAAACGAAGACGGGGAAGAAGAAGTTTATACTCGCGGGAGGGAAAAATAGAGGTGATTTTGCCAGCTACTGCTTGGTCATCGAACCCTGGCTCGATGCGCGCCTCTAGCAATACCGTGCCGAAGGCACCCTGCGTACGGCCGCGCCCGGCACCACCTTCTCGCTCGCCGAACATCCCGAGCACGAACTCGATGCGCCGGAAGAGCGCAAGTTCCTGATCACTTCGGTCGTCCACCGCGCACGCAACAACCTGGCCGAAATACTGGCCGATGCCGCGCCGCAAAACCCGGCCTCGCCAGCGGTCGGCCGTCCGGAAAACAGCAACCCCCCGATCTCTACCGCTGCGAACTCACCGCCATCCGCGCCCGGATCGCCTGGCGGCCGGCTGCCAGCGCCTGGCTCGCCCAGTGCCCGACCGGTGCCGACAACGCCCCGGCCAGCGATACTCTCGGCGTCTGGCTACGCGTCATGGCCCCGGTCGCCGGCAGCAACTGGGGCAGCCACCTGACGCCGCGCCCCGGACAAGAAGTCGTCGTTGCCTTCCAGAACGGCAACATCGACCGCCCGGTCATCGTCGGCAGCGTCTACAACGGGCAAGGCAGCGCCGACGCCCCGGCCTTCTTCGCCGGTCAGGACGCCGCCCCGCATACCCACGGCGCCAGCCTCTTCGGCCTCAAAAGTCGCATGCTAAAGGGGCTAGGCGCTATTTCAATGCATAACGTTAGAGGATTATTCCTTCGCTTGGAATTTCCAAGTTTTGACGATCCGATTGCTAGATAAAGCACTAAACGCTGGTCTTTTCCAAGATTATCCGTATAATGCGGCGCTCTTGCAGTGCGCCCGTAGCTCAGCTGGATAGAGTACTTGGCTACGAACCAAGGGGTCGGGCGTTCGAATCGCTCCGGGCGCACCAAAAGAAAAGCATTTAGGCCAATCTCTGATTGGCCTTTTTGCTTTTCTGGGGGCGGAATTGGGAAGCGTTTTCAGCCAGCCGCTCTCCTCGGTCCTATCCCCTTGCTTTTCACCGGCCTCTCAGGGCAGATGCCGATTTCTCGATGGCGTCATCGAGATAGCCTTGATAGAAATCCGGTAGGCGGGTGCCGATGATGGGGTCTGTCAGTTGCTTGCCATTGCGGCCGTAAAAGGCGACGACGGGCACCAGTTTGATTTTTTCGCTGCTGGCGAAGCGTGCGTGGGTCGTCGTTTCGCCACGAAAATCGATGAGCACGGCGTCGCTGTCCTGGTTGATTTGCCGCACGACGACACGATTCCGATAGCCTGCGGAGGCGGTTAGCGGCTGCAGGTAGTCGCGCCTGACCGTTTCGCAGTATTTGCAGTCCCGACGGCTGAACAGGATGATCAGCGGGCCATTTTGGCGCCCGGCTTGTTCGCTTTCGGCGCGCAGGTCGATGGCCGCCGGCAGGCTGGTATCCAGTGCACCGGCTGTCAGGGAGAGTGCCAGTCCGCTCAGCAACAGTAGGCGGGCGAGGGTGTTGCGCACCGTACTTCGGCTTACGGCCATCTCAGTTTTCGAAGTGGTAGTACTGCTGGTTCAGCCAGGCTGCCACATTGTTTTCCTCTTCGGGAAACCATCCGGCACTGACCGTCGCGTTGCATGAGGCGACGCGCTGCTGCAGCTCCAGCTTGTTGGAGAGCATCCGACCGTCGCGCGTGTACATCTTGCTGCCATCGCCGCCATACATTCGCGTGTGGCAACTTGTGCAGGCTTTGTCGTGCAGCGATTTGGCCGCTTGCAGGTCAACCTTGCCCCAGGGTTCTTCAGCCTGGGCGACAAATGGGGTCAGGGCGAGGAAAGTGGCGGTGAGCAGGCGCATGGCGTCTCCTTGAATCGAATGATGGGTGGGGGGGCGGCTCTTAGAAACCGGCCGCCTCGGCTTCCAGATAGGCGAGACTGACATACTTGCCGATGTTGGTCTCGAAACCTTTGGTGTCGCGTGCCTGGCTGGACACGCGTGGGTCCTTGAGAACCAGTGCCTTGGTTTCCTCAAGTGCCAGGCCGTCCTTGATGGCTTGCTCGCAGGGTTGGTAGATCCCTTCGAACAATCGACGGTTCCATTTAAGCACCCCGGCGCCCGGTTCGCCGTGTCCCGGCAACCAGATCCGGCTGCCCATTTTTTCCAGGCTATCGTAGGCTTTGAAGGTGCCGAGATAGGAGCCGTCGTCCATGTTGGCAATGCGGTGGTCCATGGCGACATCGCCAATCAGCGTTACGCCGTCTTCCAGCACCTCGACGCACAGGTCGTAGGGCGTATGCACGACGCCGAAATGGTGCATCCGCAAGGTGACGTCGCCGAATTTCAGTTCGTCACCATTTTTCAGCGGTAACCGGGGCGGTACCACACGTGTGCCGATGGTTGCCTGATTGGTCCATTGCTCCATCAACGTTCGCCACATGTTGCCCTGGACGCCCTGAATCGCCTGGATCGTGCCGGGGTGTGCGTAAAGCGGCAGGCCGTCGCCGTACGCGTCGACATAGGCATGGTTACCCAGCCAGTGGTCGCCGTGGTAATGCGTGTTGATGATGGCGATGACCGGCTTGTTGAAAGCCTTCCTGATCTGCCGGATAGCCATTTCGCCAATTTGCACCGAAGCGCCGGAGTCAACGACGACCAGCCCCTTGGCGGTATCGATGAAGGTAATGTTGCACATCATTCCTTGGTTTTCGGGGGTCGGGAAACCGTCCGGCGAAAAGATCATCCAGACATGTTTGGACACTTGGCGCAGCGGGTGATCCTTGACTGCCGGCCCGCGCACAAAATCATCCAGCTCTCTGGCAAAGGCGCTTATTGCTTGCCAGGGCGCGAAGTCAGCGGCAGTCAGCAGCGACAAGGCCGCGGAACTCTGAAGAAAGCGGCGTCGGTTCATCGGCATCTCCTGAATTTGTGTGGCAATGTTTACGCCACGCATGAATTGGGTCTACGTTTATTCGCTCGCTCACTAGCCGCCGCGGCGATTCTTTGCCGGATTGAAAGCTCAGCGTAAGCGAATTAACATTTAATAATGTACCAATATTTTATGGCTGGAAGGGGAGCACACGTGGGGACAAAACAAGGGTTTTTTTGGGGCGTAGGGGCGCTGGCCGCATTTTTGGCCTGGCCGGTGCTGGCCGATCAGCGCGCCGATCTGGCCAGGGCCGAAGAGATCGTTGGCGGTCGCTGCTTCCTCTGTCACGGCTTGGAAGGCGAATCGGCGAGTCCCGTTTTCCCGCGGCTGGCTGGCCAGCACTCCGAATACATTGCCAAACAACTTGGCGAATTCAAGTCCGGCAAGCGCAAGAGCGACACCATGAAGCCGCAGGCTGAAGATTTGACGCCGGCCGAAATGAAGGCGCTCGGCGCGTTCTTCGAGGCCAAGAAGGCCAGTGCGCGTCCGGCCAAGGATGCTGAGCTGCTGGCCGTCGGCAAATATGTCTTCAATCGCGGTAACCAGTTCTCCGGTTTGCCGGCCTGTGCCAGCTGTCACGGGGCGAAAGGTCTGGGGACGCCCCAGTTGCCGCGACTGGCCGGGCAGCATCCGCGGTATACCGAAGACCAGCTCAAGCAATTCAACAGCCGCGAGCGGACCAACGACAATGCGGTCATGCACACCGTCGCTTCCAAGCTTTCCGAGCTGGAGCGGCATGCGGTGGCCGAGTACATCGCAACGCTCGATTGATTGCTGGATCGACATAAAGAAAGGCCGCATTGCGCGGCCTTTGTTGTTGGGGCAGGGAAAACTCAGGCCAGCATGTCGGCCCAGATGTTCTTCGCCCAGCCGAGGGCAACTTTGCCTTCCAGTTCGTTCCGTGCCGCCGACACGCCGCCGGCGCCTTTCACCGGTTGCACCAGCTTGGTCGCCGCATCGTACTGATGGACGGACGAAACGTGGATGACGTTCTTGGCATCGACGAAGCTGTAGCAGGTGTTCATCACCACCGGTGCCGGGTTCGGTTCCTGGCCGGCGAGCAGGTTGAGGATTGCCGCGGCGGCGAGCTTGCCGTGCTGGTTCGCCATGTGACCCGATTTCGGCATGGTCGGGGCCGGGAAAACGGCATCGCCGAGAACGTGAACGCCCGGCGTGTTGGTCGACTCCATGCTCAGCCAGTTGATATCGACCCAACGGTTGTTGATCAATTTCAAGCCAGACTTGGCGGCGATGTCACCGGCGCGGTGCGGCGGAATGATGTTCAGCACGTCGGCCTTGAACTTGTCGAACTCCAGCACGGCGGTATTGCTGCCGACCTCGACATCCTTGACCTCGCTGTTGTTGCGGTACTCGATGATGCCCTTGTAGAGGTCGCTCCAGGCCTTGGTGAACAAGCCTTTCTTGGAGGTCACGTCTTCGTTGGCGTCGAGAATGACGACCTTCGATTTCGGCTTGTTCTGCTTGAAGTAGTCGGCGACCAGGCAGGCCCGTTCGTAAGGTCCGGGCGGGCAGCGGTACGGGGCCTTGGGTATGGAGATGGCGTAGGTGCCGCCGTCCTTCATGCTCTCCAGTTGCTGGCGCAGGGCGACGGTCTGCGCGCCGGCTTTCCAGGCATGCAGGATTTTGCCCTGGGCATCGGCATTGTTCAGGCCGGGAATCTGGTCGAACATGAAATCGACGCCGGGCGAGAGGACCAATCGGTCGTAGCTCATGCTGCCGCCAGCCTTCAGGGTAACGGTGCGTTTTGTGCTATCGATTGCAAGCACATCGTCCTGGATGACGCGGATGCCCCATTTGCTCTTCAAATTGTCATAGCTGACGGTAATGTCGGCCATGGTCTTGGTGCCGCCAATGACCAGATTGGAAATCGGGCAGGAAATGAACGTCGGGTTGCGTTCGATCAGCGTTACCTGGACGCCGCCTTCACTCCACATCCGCAGGTATTTGGCCACCGTCGCGCCACCGTAGCCGCCGCCCACAACCACCACATGGCCGCTGGCCTTGTTGCCGCCGGCGCAGCCGTAGAGCGAAGCCAGCGCACCGGCAGTGGCACCGGCCTTCAGGAAATCACGTCGTTTCATCAGCATCATGTTGGGGTCCCCTTACTTTTGCGCGGCGAAATAGGTGGCGATCAGATCGAGCTGTTCGTCGGTATAGCCCTTGGATATCTGGTGCATGATCGAGGCGGGTTTGTCGCCGCTCTTGAACTCCGCCAGCTTTTGCAGGGTCTTGGCTTTTTCCATGCCGGCCAGCGGGTCGAGGCCGGCGCCCTTGAGCGCATGGCCGTTGGTGCCATGACAATTGGCGCAGGTGGCAGCCAGATTGCGACCCAGATTGGGGTCAGCAGCCTGCGAGGCGCTGACAGCGGCGAGCAGGCCCAAAGCTGCAACAGTGTGTATCAGTTTCATCGAGACATCTCCTCTGGTTTGTTTTTTATACGTCATATAGCCAAGTGGCGTAACAGCGCAGGCTGAAGGTTATAGGCCTTTTTGGAAAAATGCATGCTGCGCCGCAACAATATAAGTAGTTGACTATATAGACGTTGGCTTATAAATTGTTTCCTGATCCAAATCAAGAAACAGCATGGACGAGACCATTCACGTATTCGAGCAGGTTGCCCAGTATTTCAGCTTGCTGGCCGATCCGACGCGCCTGCGCATCCTTTCCTGCCTTTGCGCCGAGGAGCGTCCGGTGCATGAGGTCGTGGAGCGCATCGGTTTGACGCAGGCCAACATTTCCCGGCACCTGAACATTCTCTATCGGGCGGGTGTGGTCGAGCGCCGTCGTGAGGGGACGTCGGTCTTGTACCGCGTGGTTGATCCAAATTTTGTCGATATCTGCCGGACCGTGAGCGTCACGGTGGCAAGCCGTGATCTTGGCGATGAGCTGGGCGTGGCAGCAACAAATTGAAATCGTCTAGATATATGAACGGAGGGGTTGATCTCTATGAGTGATAGCGTCAAAAAACCGGGTCGGCTACGGCCCGCGCCAGAAAATTTTCTCTCGGAAGAGCAGGTCAAGGCGGTTGCCACTGGCCGGCGGGATTTTCTGCGCAAGAGCTTCATGGTCGCCGGTGCAGCCATGGCGGCTCCGATGGTGGCACGGGCCAGCGAAGGCGATGCAAATATCCTCGAGTTGCCGACCTGGTCGACGACGCTTGGGCAACCGGTGGCAACGCGGCCCTATGGCACGCCTTCGCAATACGAAAGCCAGTTGCTGCGCCGTGAATCGCCGGGTCTGGCCCGGGTCGGTGGCGCTTCGGTATCGTTTTGTCCGCTGCAGGGCCTGTTCGGCATCATCACGCCGTCCGGCCTGCATTTCGAGCGCCATCACCAGGGCTGGCACGACATCGATCCGTCGAAGCATCGCCTGATGATCAATGGCTCCGACGACTCGCTGCTCAAGAAGCCTAAGGTCTATACGCTCGACGAACTGATGCGCCTGCCGTCCGCTTCGCGCATTCACTTCATCGAATGCGGTGCCAACACCGGCCTGGAATGGGGCAATGTCGCCGTGCCGACCGTGCAATACACGCACGGCATGCTGTCTTGTTCCGAATTTACCGGCGTGCCGCTCAAGTATCTGCTGGAAGACTGCGGCGTCGATTACAAGAAAGCCCGTTACGTGCTGGCCGAAGGGGCTGACGGTTCGTCGATGACGCGCACCATTCCGATGGAAATGGTCGAGTCCGGCGAAGTGCTGGTTGCCTATGGCCAGAACGGCGAAATGCTGCGGCCGGAAAACGGCTACCCGCTGCGCCTCGTCGTGCCGGGTGTACAAGGGGTTTCCTGGGTCAAGTGGCTGCGTCGCATCGAAGTCGGCGACATGCCGTACGCCACCAAGGACGAAGCGGTGCATTACATCGACCTGTTGCCGAGCGGCCTGCATCGCCAGTACAGCTCGGTTCAGGAAGCCAAGTCGGTGATTACCAGCCCGTCCGGTGGCCAGACGCTGCTCGACCGGGGCTTCTATAACGTCTCCGGCCTGGCCTGGTCGGGACGCGGCCGGATCAAGCAGGTCGATGTTTCCTTCGACGGCGGCATCAACTGGCAGACGGCGCGCCTCGAAGGACCGGTGCAGAACAAGGCGCTGACCCGCTTCAACACCAACTGGGTGTGGGACGGCAAGCCGGCCATCCTGCAGTCGCGGGCGATGGACGAAACCGGCTACGTGCAGCCGAGCTACGGCCAACTGCGCGCCGTCCGAGGCACCAAGTCGATCTATCACAACAACGCGATTCAATCGTGGAAAGTCATCGAAAGCGGGGAGGTCAGCAATGTTCAGGTTCTCTAGTGCCAGCCTTGGCCTTGGTGGTACTAAGACCATCCTTGTTCTGGCTCTGGCTGCGGCATCGACCGCCGGCTTGGCCTTCGACAACTACAGCGGCGTCGGCCGTCCGGCAACGCCGGCCGAAGTGAAGGCTTGGGACATCGACGTGCGGCCCGATTTCAAGGGGCTGCCCAAGGGCTCGGGTTCGGTCGATCGCGGCCAGGAGCTGTTCGAGGAGAAATGTGCTTCCTGCCACGGCTCGTTCGGCGAATCGAACGAAGTGTTCACGCCGCTGGTCGGCGGTACCAGCAAGGACGACATGAAGACCGGCCGGGTCAAGGGCCTGTCTTCCGGCGAACTGCCGCAGCGGACTACCTTTACCAAGGTGGCGACCATTTCGACGGTGTTCGACTACATCCAGCGCGCCATGCCCTGGACTTCGCCGAAGTCGCTGAAGCCGGACGAGGTCTACGCCATTCTCGCCTACCTGCTGAATCTCTCCGAGATGGTGCCGGCCGACTTCGTGCTGTCCGATAAGAATATTGCCGATGTCCAGAAGCTGTTGCCCAACCGCAATGGCATGACCACCGACCACGGCCTGTGGCCCGGCGCCGCGGCCAAGAAGGGCGGCATCGGCAACGGCGGCAAGCCGGATACCAAGAACGTCGCCTGCATGAAGAACTGCAAGAGCGAAGTGCTGATCGGCTCGACGCTGCCCGAGTACGCCCGTACCGCGCATGGTGAACTGGCCGACCAGAACCGCAACTTCGGCCCGGTGCGCGGCACCCGGACGCTTGGCCCGGAAGCCGCCAAGAAGGCGGCCGATGCCGGCACGCTGGAGCTGGCGACGAAGAGCGGATGCATGGCCTGCCACGGTCTGAAGAACAAGATCGTCGGTCCCGGCTACAGCGAGGTGGTGGCCCGTTACAAGGATCAGGCCGATGCCGAAGAGCGGCTGGTTGCCAAGGTCAAGGCTGGCGGGCAGGGCGTCTGGGGTTCGATTCCGATGCCGCCGAACGGTCATTTGCCGGATGAGGATTTGAAGACACTGGTCAAGTGGATTCTGTCCGGCGCGAAGTAATCGAATCAGATCATTTTCACAGAGGAGAAGTCATGAACAATCAACGTCGTAACGTACTGAAATCCGGCTCCGGTGCCGCACTGCTTACCGTGCTCGCGGCTGCCGGCCTGATCAAGCCGGGCATGGCTCTGGCCGACTGGAACAAGGCGGCTTTTGACGCCAAGAGCATGGCCGATACGCTGAAGGCTCTGGGCGCGAACCCGGTCGACAGCAAGGATGTCCAGGTCACCGGTCCGGATATCGCCGAAAACGGCGCCGTCGTGCCGGTCGGTGTCGGCTCGACGCTGCCCAACGTCAGCATGGTCGCCATCCTGATCGAAAAGAACCCGAATGCGCTGGCCGCCAGCTTCACGCTGCCCGAAGGCACTCAGGCCAACGTCCAGACCCGCGTCAAGATGGGCCAGACGTCCAACGTCTATGCGCTGGTCAAGTCGGATGGCAAGTTCTTCATGGCCACCAAGGAAATCAAGGTCACCCTCGGCGGTTGCGGCGGCTGAGAAGCAGTCGCTAGTCATTAGCAACTAACAACTGTTTTTAGGAGATATACATGGCAAATCCGATGAAAATCCGCGCCGCCAACAAGGACGGCGTAACCGAAGTAAAAATCCTGATGAGTCACGAAATGGAAACCGGCCAGCGCAAGGATTCGGCTGGCGCCATCGTGCCGGCCTGGTTCATTACCGAATTGACCGCCAAGCACAACGACAAGGTCGTGCTGAGCAGCGAGTTTGGCCCTTCGGTGTCGAAGAACCCCTACCTGGCATTCAAGTTCGCCGGCGGTGCCAAGGGCGACAAGATTGTCGTCTCCTGGAAGGACAACAAGGGCGATAGCCGCAGCGACGAAGCGGTCGTAGCCTGAGACATGATATTCGGTGGTAAGGCGGCGCAGTCCGCCGCCGCCTGAACGTGGTCCCCTGGAGATATGAAAATGATCCAACGATTTGTCAGAACGCTGCTCGGTGCCGCGGTCGCTACCGCCCTTATCGGCAGCGCCGCAGCGCAGGACAGCAAGGTCGCCGATGAACTGGCCAAGTACCGTGAGGCACTGGCTGACGGCAATCCGGCCGACCTCTTCGAAGTCAAGGGCGAAGGCCTGTGGACCGAGAAACGCGGCCCGAAGAACGCCTCACTGGAACAGTGCGACATGGGCCTCGGCCCGGGCAAGCTGGACGGCGCCTATGCCCAGTTGCCGAAGTACTTCAAGGACACCAATAAGGTGATGGATGCCGAATCCCGCCTGGTGCATTGCATGGTGACCCTGCAAGGCTTCAAGCCGGAAGAAGTCACCAAACAGTGGTATTCGAAGCCGGGCAAGGAGTCCGACATCGAGGCCCTGATCACCTTCATCGGCGCCAAGTCGAACGGCAAGCCGATCAATGTGCCGGCGACGCATCCGGAAGAGGCCAAGATGGCCAAGATGGGCGAGTACATCTTCTACCGTCGTTCCGGGCCGCAGGATTTTTCCTGCTCGATCTGCCATGGTCAGGAAGGCAAGCGCATCCGCCTGCAGGATCTCGGCAATCTGACGACCAAGGAAGGCGCCGGGTTCGCGATGAAAACCTGGCCGTCGTATCGCGTTTCGCAAGGCGCGGTGTGGACCATGCAGCGTCGCCTGATCGACTGTATGCGCCAGGCTCGCTGGCCTGAACCGAACTATCTGGCCGATTCGGTGATCGCGCTGGAAACCTTCCTGCAAAAAACTGCAACCGGCACCGTCATGGAAACGCCGGGAATCAAGCGCTAAAAGGGGATGACCATGAAACTTAAAATTGCCCTTTTTGGCCTGTTGGCCGCCGCCGTTACTGGTTCGGCCCTGGCCGAAGCGCCGGGCGGCAAGTTCGCCAGGGACGCCGAGCAGATGTTCCGTGCCTCCTTCAAGGCCGAGAATCCGAAGTACTGGATGAGCCGTCTCGACCAGGACGAAACGATGAAGACCTGCGGCGAGTACCGCGACAATCCGCCGCGCAAGGTCGGTGAGAAGCTGGAAAAGCTGAATGCCGCAACCATCCGCTACCCGGTGGACGGCAAGCTGATCGGCGATTGGAAGGAAGGCGAGAAGCTGGCCGCCGTCGGTACTGGCGGACATATCGGCTTCATCCAGCCCGATCCGGCCGGCCGGGTGCGTGGCGGCAACTGCTATGCCTGTCATGAACTGGCCAAGAAAGAACTGGCCTACGGCACCATCGGCCCCAGCCTGAAGCAGTTCGGCAAGGTGCGCGGCGGTTCGGAAGAGAACATCAAGTACGTCTACGACAAGATCTACAACTCGAATGCCTTCACGGCCTGTACCAACATGCCGCGTTTCGGCTTGCACAACTGGCTGACGCCGGAGCAGATCACCCACATCGTGGCTTTCCTGATCGATCCGGAATCGCCGGTCAATAAAGACTAGTTGTTAGTTATTAGTCGCTAGTCGTTAGCGGTTAGTCGCTAGTTTTTAGCTAGTGGCTAGCAACCAGGGACTAGCGACTGGGAATATTTTTCAAGGAACACATATGAGCATGAATCGTCGGGAGTTTCTTCAGGTCATGGCGGTTGCCGCGGCGGGCGGCATGGCGTTGCACAGTGATCTCGCTCTGGCCGAAAAGGGCGCAGCCAAGCTCTATGATCTGCCCAAGTTCGGCAATGTCAGCCTGCTGCATATCACCGACTGCCATGCCCAGCTGTTGCCGATCTATTTCCGCGAGCCGAACGTCAATCTCGGCTTCGGCGACCAGTTCGGCAAGGTGCCGCATCTGGTCGGCGACAATCTGCTGAAGCACTTCGGCTTCAAGCCGAACAGCATCGAGGCGCACGCCTACACCTATCTGAATTTCGAAAAAGCCGCCGAGACCTACGGCAAGGTCGGCGGCTTCGCTCACCTGGCAACGCTGGTCAAGCGCATGAAGGCCAATCGTCCCGGCGCGCTGCTGCTCGACGGCGGCGATACCTGGCAGGGCTCCGGCACGGCGCTGTGGAGCAACGCCCAGGACATGGTCGACGCCTGTAAGGCGCTCGGCGTGAACGTGATGACCCTGCACTGGGAGTCGACCTACGGCGAGGCGCGGGTCAAGGAAATCGAGGAAAAAGACTTTGCCGGGCAGATCGATATCGTCGCCCAGAACGTCAAGACCACCGATTTCGGCGACGCCGTGTTCAAGCCCTTCGTGATGAAGAAAATGAACGGCGTGCCGGTCGCCATCATCGGCCAGGCCTTCCCCTACACGCCGATCGCCAACCCGCGCTGGCAGACCCCGAACTGGAGCTTCGGTATCCAGGAAGAGAACATGCAGAAGACCGTCGACGAAGCCCGCGCCGCCGGTGCGCAGGTCGTCGTCGTGCTGTCGCACAATGGCATGGACGTCGACCTGAAGATGGCTTCGCGGGTCAAGGGCATCGACGCCATCCTCGGCGGCCACACCCACGACGGCATGCCGGCCCCGGTGTCGGTCAAGAATGCTGGCGGCCAGACGCTGGTGACCAACGCCGGCTCGAACGGCAAGTACCTCGGCGTGCTCGATTTCGACGTCAGGAACGGCAAGATCGCCGATTTCCGCTACAAGCTGCTACCCGTCTTCGCCAATCTGCTGCCGGCCGACCGTGACATGCAGGCACTGATCGACAAGGCGCGCGCCCCGTACCTGGCCAAGCTCAACGAAAAACTGGCGGTGACCGAAGGCCTGCTCTATCGTCGCGGCAACTTCAACGGTACCTTCGACCAAGTGATCCTCGACGCGCTGCTCAAGGTCAAGGATGCTGAAATCGCCTTCTCGCCGGGCTTCCGCTGGGGCACCTCGCTGCTGCCCGGGCAGCCGATCCTGATGGAACACGTGCTCGACCAGACGGCGATCACCTATCCCTGGACGACGGTCACCAACATGAGCGGCGAGATGATCAAGACGATACTCGAAGACGTCTGCGACAACCTGTTCAACCCGGATCCGTACTACCAGCAGGGCGGCGACATGGTGCGCGTCGGCGGTCTGCAATACACCTGCGACCCAACCGGCAAGATGGGCGGCCGCATTCAGAACATGATGCTGAAAGGCCAGCCGATCGACCCGGCCAAAATCTACAAGGTAGCGGGCTGGGCGCCGGTTTCGGAAGAAGCGAAGAACGCCGGCGAGCCAATCTGGGATGTCGTCGCCACCTATCTGCGCGACATCAAGACGGTCAAGCCGGTCAATCTCAACCTGCCGACTTTGAAGGGCGCCGCCAATAATCCGGGGATGGCCTGACCGGAAGGGCGCTGCTCAAGCTTGCGCCAACCGGGCGTTAGCCGGCAATCAGGGCTGCAGGGCCGGTAGCCGATCCGGCTCCGGCTTGTCGAGGGCGGCGTTGGCCAGACCGGCGCCGGCCCACATGCCGATCAGCGCTAGCCAGGCGGTCAGCGCAAAAACGGAAGCACCGGAAACCCCGGCACCGACCGCGCAACCGCCGGCCAGCATGCCGCCGAAGCCCATGCAGACGGCGCCGGCGATATAGCGGCGCATGCTGTGCCCATCCTTGAAGCCTTCGAGCTTCAGTTCGCGGCCCCACAGGGCGGCGAGAAAAGACCCGAGGACAACGCCGGGGACCAGCCCGATGTTGAAATTCCAGGGCTGGCCGGGCGGCGACAGGACCAGCATCAGCACGTCGGCCGACGGGCCGGTGAAGCTCAGGCTTTGTACCGGAACGATCTCGAAGGACTGCGTCCCGATCTGGTAGGTCGCTAGCCAGGCGAGGGCGATGGTCAGGCCGACGCCGCTGCCGCCCAGGCGTTCGCGCCAGCCCAGCTGGGCGCGGCGGGCAAAATGAATGGCGGCGGCCAGCCAGATCAGGCCGAAAATGACGCCGCCGGGGTGGCCGAGATGAAACGTCGCGAGCAGGTCGCGGGCGCCGCCGCCTTCGATTGTCCACAAGCTGGATAGCCAGCTGCGCAGCGGCGAGAGCAGACCGCTCAGTGAGGCCTGGGCGACCACGGCAAAGATCAGGCCGGTGAGCAGGGCGCGCAGATTGCCGTTGGCGGCGAGCACCAGCATGCGACTGGAACAGCCACGGGCGAGGATCATCCCGATTCCGAACAACAAGCCGCCGACCAGCGCGCCGGACAGACTGCCGGTGGCGGCCAACTGGCGGGCCTGGCTGACATCGAGCCAGCCGACGCTGATGAACAACTGGGTGGCGATCACCGCGCTGGAGAACGCGAAAAGCCAGACGGACAGCCGGATGGTGCCCTGGCGGTTCCAGAACTCGACGACCGCCGAGCGCAGGCAGAAGCGGGAGCGTTGGGCAAAAATGCCGAAAAATACGCCGATGCTCAGGCCAGTCAGCGTGATGATCGTTTTTTCGCCGAGGAGTTCGGTCAGGCTGTCCAGGTCCATCGCTTCAGGTTTGATTGATTGGGAGGTCTGCCGCAGCAGTACAAAGCATATTAGTGCAAACTGATGAAACTTGCCGTGCCGGCGGGTGGCTTTTTTGATTTCCGGGGGTTATAAAGCGGGGATTCCGAAACCCGGCCAACCGGCCAGAATGCTGCTGATCCCGACGTGACTACCTATTCCTCATCGACCGAAGCGGCGCTCGACGCCGTTGCCGAGCACCTCCGTCAGGCGCGCAGCGCCTTGTTCATCACTGGCGCCGGCATTTCCGCCGATTCCGGGCTGCCCACCTATCGCGGCGTCGGCGGCCTGTACGACAGCGAGGCGACCGAGGAGGGTTTGCGCATCGAAGAGGCCCTGTCTGGCGAAGTCTTCGCGGTCCGCCCCGACATTACCTGGAAGTACCTGATCCAGATCGAGGAAAACTGCCGCGGTGCGCAGCCGAATGCTGCGCACCGCGCGATCGCCACGCTCGACGACTATCTCGACCGGGTGATGGTGTTTACCCAGAACGTCGATGGTCTGCACCGGCTGGCCGGCAGCCATGACATCATCGAGATCCACGGCAATCTGCATGAATTGGTCTGTACCGCCTGCCGTTTCAGCGAAGCAGCCCCGGACTACAGCGGGCGGGCCGTGCCGCCGTGCTGCCCGCAATGTGGCGCGGTCCTGCGGCCGAAAATCGTGCTGTTCGGCGAGGCCTTGCCCGAGGCCAAGCTGGACCGCTTCATCGATGCCTTGCAGGACGGCTTCGACATCGTATTCAGCATCGGCACCTCCAGCATTTTTCCCTATATCAACCAGCCGGTCGTCTTCGCCGCGGGGAGCGGTATTCCGACGGTGGAAATCAACCCGTCGCGGACGCAGCTCAGCGATGTCGTCGACTACTACTTGCCGCTCGGTGCGGCCGAGGCGATGACGGCGATTCTGGCCCGGCTGGGACTCGATACGGAATGAGCTAAATCGTTTCCGTTGGCCGGAAAACGGCATGAATACAGGCTTCGACGGGTGTTGCCAGAAATTGGTGCGGTGCACCAAAAATCTCTTGACATTGAGATTGGGTTGGCTAGAATGAACTCCATGTTGCAGTGCAGCAATGCGATCACTGCCCAGATTACCAACCCTCAGGAGATTCACATCATGTTCACCAAGCCGCAAGATTTCACCAAGTCCGGTTTCGACTTCGCCCTGTTCTTCGCCAACACGACCTTCGAAGGTTTCGAGCGTCTGGCCCTGTTGAACCTGGCCGCCACCCGTTCGCTGTTCGAAGCTTCGATCGCCAACATCACCACGCTGCTCGGCGCCAAGGACGTTCAATCCTTCGTCACCATCCAGAAAGCCATCTCCGCTCCGTCCATCGAGCAAGGCCTGGAATACTCGCGCAACGTGATCTCGATCGCTGCCGAAACCAAGGACAAGCTGGCCAAGGAAGTTGAAACCAAGGTTGCCGAAGGCAACGCCAAGGTTTCCGGTCTGGTTGAAAAGGCCCTGGCTGCCGCTCCGGCTGGTTCCGAAGTCGCTGTCGCTGCCGTCAAGTCCGCCATCAAGTCGGCCAACGCCGCTTACGAAGGTCTGAACAAGGCCGCCAAGCAAGCTGCCGACGTCGCCGAAGCCAGCGTCAGCGCCGCCACCCAAGCTACCCTGAAGGCCGCCAACGTGGCTGCCCCGAAGGCTGCCGGCAAGAAGGCTGCCTAAACGCAGACTGTTCTGCTGCAGTAAAAAAGCCGGAGTTTCCTCCGGCTTTTTTTACGCCTGTCGCCAGCGTTGTGGCGACAGTGCCGAACTTCCGGCGGATTGGCCGATCAGCGTCCGGCTCTGACCCGCTTGCCCTTGCCGCCGCGCGGGCTGCGACAGACGGCGAGCTTTTCGCCCTTGAGCTTGCCGGCCGCGCCGTCAATTACCGGCACGATATCTTCCAGCGCTTCCTTGCCCGGTGCGGCATCGATCAGCTTCAGGCCACGACCCTTGGCGAGCAGCCGGACTTCCTCGACATTGAACACCAGCGCTCGGCCATCCTTGGTCAAACAGGCGATTTCGCCGGCCGGCGCGGGGGCGAAAACGACCGGCGTATCGCCTTCGGGCAGACTCATGAAGGCTTTGCCGGCCTTGCCGCGCGACAGCAGGTCTTCGCCCTTGCAGCGAAAACCGTAGCCGCCGCTCGCCGCCACAAGATAGAACGTTTCGCTGCGGATGGCCTGGGCCAGGCAGGGCTTGCCGCCATCCTGGAAATCGGCCAGCGAGGTGGCCGGAATGCCATCGCCCTTGCCGCCGGGAATGTCGGCGGCGGGAATCGAATAGGCGCGCCCGAGGTGGTCGAGCAGGATCAGGTTGTCCACCGTCCGGCAGGGCAGGCAGGCGAGCAGGCTGTCGCCGGAGCGGAACGTCAGTTGGGTCGGATCGATGTGATGGCCTTGGCGCGAACGCAGCCAGCCGTGTTTGGAGACGATCAGCGTGGTCGGTTCGTCGACGATGGACACCGTCTTGGCATCCGACATCGTCACTTTGTCGGCCGCTTCGATGAAGGTGCGGCGGTCGTCGCCGTATTTCTTCGCGTCGGCTTCGATTTCGCTGGCGACGCAGGCGCGCAGTTCGCTTTCCGAATCGAGCAGCTTGTTCAGGCCAGCCGCTTCGGTGCGCAGCTTGGCCAGTTCCTCGCCGATCTTGATCCCTTCCAGCCGTGCCAACTGGCGCAGGCGGATTTCGAGAATGTCTTCGGCCTGGATTTCGGACAGCTTGAAATGCGCCATCAGATCGACTTTTGGGTCGTCCGATTCGCGGATCACCTTGATCACCCGGTCGATGTCGAGCAGCACGGCCAACCGGCCTTCGAGGATATGGATGCGCTTTTCGGCGGCGGTCAGCCGATGCCGCGTGCGGCGCTGCACGGTGCTCAGTCGGAAGCGGCACCACTCGGCGATCATGCTGTACAGCGAGGCTTGGCGGGGCGAGCCGCTGACGCCAAGGACGGTCAGGTTGATCGAGGCGTTGGTTTCCAGGCTGGTGTGGGCGAGCAGCATGCGCACCAAATCGTCCTGCCCCTGACGCGAGCTGGCCGGTTCGATGACCAGGCGCACGGCGTGCTCCTTGCCCGATTCGTCGCGCACGCCGTTTTCCGAAATGGACGACAGGAAGGCCGCCTTGAGGTTGAGCTGTTCCGGCGTGAATACTTTCTTGCCGGCCTTTTCCTTGGCGACCGGGTTGGAGCAGGCTTCGATTTCCGACAGCACCGTGGCGGTCGACACGCCCGGCGGCAATTCGGTAATCACCAGCTTCCACTGGCCGCGCGCCAGGTTTTCGATCTTCCACTTGGCACGGACGCGCAGGCTGCCGCGACCGCTCTTGTAGGTGGCGGCGATTTCCTCGGGCGTCGAGATGATCTGCGCGCCGCCCGGGTAGTCCGGGCCGGGAATCAGCGCCAGCACTTCGTCTTCGGAGAAATCCGGGTTGCGGATAATTTCGACGGCAGCCCTGGCCACTTCGCGCAGGTTGTGGGCCGGAATTTCGGTAGCCATGCCGACCGCAATGCCGGATGCACCGTTCAGCAGGCAGAAGGGCAGGCGGGCCGGGAGAAGGGCCGGTTCGTCGTTGGCGCCGTCGTAGTTCGGCTTCCAGTCGACCGTGCCTTCGTCCAGTTCGGCCAGCAGCAGTTCGGCGATTGGCGTCAGGCGGGCTTCGGTGTAGCGCATGGCGGCGGCGTTGTCGCCGTCGCGCGAGCCGAAATTGCCCTGGCCATCGACGATCGGGTAACGCAGGCTCCAGTTCTGCGCCATGCGGACCATCGCGTCATACACCGAGGAATCGCCGTGCGGGTGGTACTTACCGATCACGTCACCGACGACGCGCGCCGACTTCACATGGCGCGGGCTCTTGTACAGGCCCATCCGGTGCATGGCGTAGAGGATGCGGCGCTGCACCGGCTTCTGGCCGTCGGCGGCCGAGGGCAGGGCGCGGCCGGTGACGACGCTCATCGCGTATTCGAGGTAGCGGCGGGCGGCGTAATCGGCCGGCGAGGGAATGTCGCCGGCCGGGCCGCTCGCCGCGGGCGGCAATTCCGGCGGCTGTCCAGCCGCAGCTTCCGGAGGCAGTTCGGCGGGCAGGGCGGGCGACGGTTCGTTGGCTGTTTCGGGCGGCCGAGCCGGCATCTCGGGTTCGCTGGTTTCCGGTTTGGCGTTGGGGTCGAAGAGGTTGAGCTGGTCGGTCATGGCAGTGCTGCTGAATCCTGAATCAAGTCGGTGGCGAATTTATCATGCGGCCAGGCGATTTCGGCGATGCGGCCGGTCGAACGCGGCGATTTCTTGATGCTGTCGGGCTGGCTAAATTCGCCGGTCGCAAATGAGCGATAAGAAAATGTCATGAAAGCCCGCCCGAAATTGTTGTTGCTCATGGTCAGACCGAAGCAGCCGGCGTCTCGCGCAGGCGTTCGGCCAGGAAGTCGATGAAAACGCGGGTCTTCGGCGGCAGATGGGGTTGCGGTAGCCATAGCGCGTAAGCCGTCTGGCCGAACGGGCCGACCGGCGACCAGTCTGGCAATAGCGGTAGCAGGCGGCCGTCGGCGATTTCGCGGTCCACCGCGTAGTTCCAGACCAGGCCGATGCCCAGGCCGGCGAGCAGCAGGTCGCGCACGACCTCGCTGTTATTGACCACGACATTGCTCTTGACCCGTACCCGCGCCTCTTCGCCGGCCCGCTGGAAGCGCCATTCGCTGCCCAGTTCGCGCAGGCCGTAATGCAGGCAGTTGTGGCCGGCGAGGTCGGCCGGTGTGTCGATTATGCGGCCCTTCAGGTAGTCGACCGCCGCGCACAACCGGTAGCGCACCGGCATCAGCGCCTTGGCGACGACCTGCTCGGGCGGCGTGCGGGTCAGGCGCAGGGCGACGTCGTAGCCTTCTTCGACGAGATCGACGAAGCGGTCGAGCAGGGTCAGTTGCAGTTCGATCTCCGGGTAGCGGGCGAGGAATTCGGGAATCAGCGGCGCCAGGCAGAGCTTGCCGAAAGTCACCGAAGCGGTGACGCGCAGGATGCCGCGCGGTGCCTCGACCAGGCCGGCGGCCAGGCGGGCGCTCTCGTCGAGCAGCGCAACGCCCTGCGCGGCGCGCTCGTAAAGCACGCGGCCGGCCTCGGTCAGCGACATGGCGCGCGTCGTGCGCTGCAAGAGGCGCAGGCCGAGCTGTTTTTCCAGGCGATTGATGCGCTTGCTGACCGCCGACTTGGTCAGCCCCATGGCCCGCGCTGCCGCCGAAAAGCCCTGCGTATCGACGACGCGCACGAAAACGGCGAGGTCGGAGAGATGGTCTAGCGGGTTGATTGTTTCCATAGGGCAACAAACTGTTATTTGGTTGATGGATTGTAGCCAAAAAGCTTGCCTGCAATGATGACGGCGTGCATTCAACAGGAGAAACCCATGCCCTTGATCCAGATCGTCCTCAGTGGCCCGGCCGCCGCGCCGGCCACCATCCAGGCCCTGCAACAGGAAACCACCGAACTGATGCAGCGCATCCTGCGCAAGGAAGCGGCGCTGACCGTGGTCAGCGTGACGCAGGTCCCGGCCGGCAGCCATGCCGTCGGCGGCGCCGCGCTCGCCGCATCGGCCAGCCTGCAGGCGCTGATTACCGCCGGCAGCAACAGCGAGGCGGAAAAGGCGGATTTCATTTTTGCCGCGCAAGCGATGTTGACCGCCGGGCGCGCCGCCTGCCCGTGGGCTGCGGCCTTCGCCGCATCGCCGGCACCGCTCTATGTCGCCTTGCACGAACTGCCGGCGACGAGCTGGGGTTACGACGGCCGGACGCAGGCGGCACGCAAGGTCGAGCGCGAAGCAGCCCGGCCAGCCGGCGGTGCGGCATGAGCGCCCGGACCTTGCGCCAGATCGTCGGCCTCGTGCCCAGCTTGACGGCCGGCGCCACGCTGCCGGCCGCGAAAACCGCCCTCGTGCTCATCGACTACCAGCACGAATACCGCAGCGGCCCGCTCGCCTTGCCCGACGAGGCAAGCGTCACGCCCATCGCCTGCCGCCTGCGCGCCTGGGCCGAGGCATCGGGCATTGCGGTGATCCACGTCCTGCACCGCGCCCCGGCCGGAGCCCTGTTGTTCGGTGCAGGCTCGCCCGGCGCCGAGCCGCTCGCCGGGCTGGTGCCGGCGGCCGGCGAGACGGTGATCTACAAGCAGCTGCCCTCGGCCTTCACCGGCACCGAACTGGCTGAGGTCTTGCAGGCAAAGGGCAGCGAAAACCTGCTCGTCGCCGGCTACATGACCCACAACTGCGTCGATTCGACGGCGCGCGAGGCTTTCCATCGTGGCTACAAGGTCGCCGTCGTCGCCGATGCCAGCGCAACGCGCGACCTGCCGGGGCCGGGCGGCGCGACGATCGCGGCGGCGCAGCTACACGCCGGCGTGCTCGCCGGCCTGGGCGACCGCATCGCCGAGATCGTCGATCTGGCAACCCTGCAGGCGCTGCGGGTGGTTTAGGGCGCGGCGAGACGGGCTTCAAGGCGGTCGGCGAAGGCGAACTCCGTCGGTTTTTGTCCTCTGTCGGAAAGCGACACCTGGAAAACCAATGGCCGGCGATGAGAAATCCTGCAGGATAAAATTGGTGACGCCCGCTTTCGAGGGGGCTACCATGGACAAGCGTTCAGCATGGTTTTGGACAGCGCTGGGTTTTCAATAAATCTCTGAAATAAAAGGAACTTATATGGGAATTTTTAGCAATATCCTGGCCAAACTCGGCTTTGGCGACAAGAAGGAAGAGCCCGTCGCAGCGGCCCCTGGCGCGGTAGAAAGCCCGGCGGTACCGGCTGCGGCCCCGGTGGCGATCAGCAGCGTGGACGTCGTGGCCAAGCTGGAGGCATTGGCGAGCGCCCATGGCGAAAAACTCAACTGGAAGGTGTAGATCGTCGATCTGTTGAAACTGCTCGGTCTGGACAGCAGCCTTGCCGCGCGCAAGGAGCTGGCATCCGAACTGGCTTGCCCGGCCGAGAAGATGGGCGATTCGGCGCAGATGAATATGTGGCTGCACAAGACCGTGCTGCAGAAATTGGCTGAGAACGGCGGTAATATCCCGGCCGAACTGCTTTAACGCCACGCCAGTCGGTTTTTTTATAAGGAAGGCCCGCCCAGTGCGGGCCTTCTTACTTGATGTGAACGCCCTTGAATACTCTTGAACAACTGCGCACCGGCGAACTGACCGGGAGCCGGCGGGTTAAATTGGCCTGCGGCCTGAGCGAATTCCCGCGCGAGATCTTTGCGCTTGCCGAGACGCTGGAAATCCTCGATCTGTCGGGCAATGCGCTGTCGTCGTTGCCGGATGATCTGCCGCGCCTGCACCGGTTGCGCATCCTGTTCTGTTCCGACAACCAGTTCACCGAACTGCCCGCAGTGCTTGGCCTGTGCCCCCGGCTGACCATGATCGGTTTCAAGGCCAACCGGATTCGCACGGTGCCGGCCGCCGCGCTGCCCTCCGGCCTGCGCTGGCTGATACTGACTGACAATCAAATCGCCGAACTGCCGGCCGCAATCGGGCGCTGCCGGCAGTTGCAGAAGCTGATGCTGGCCGGCAACCGGTTGACCGCTCTGCCGCCCGAGATGGCCGCCTGCAGCCGCCTGGAATTGCTGCGCATCGCGGCCAACCGGCTGACGGCATTGCCGGCCTGGCTGCTTTCGCTGCCGCGCCTGTGCTGGCTGGCCTATGCCGGCAATCCATTTTGCGCCGACGCCGAACAGCGTTCGCTGGCGCGCGCGCCGATTGTGCCGATTGCGTGGGACGACCTGCAACTCGGGCAGCAACTGGGCGAGGGCGCTTCCGGGGTGATTCATCAAGCGGACTGGTTAGGCGAAGAAAGTCCACAGGCGGTCGCGGTAAAAATTTTCAAAGGTGAACTGACCAGCGATGGCTTGCCGCTCAAGGAAATGACCGCCTGCCTTGGCGCCGGCCGGCATGCCAATCTGATTCCGGTACTCGGCAAGGTCGATCGCCATCCAGCGGCGGCGCATGGGCTGGTGATGGCACTGATCGACGCCAGCTTCGCCAATCTGGCCGGGCCGCCCAGCCTCGAATCCTGCACGCGCGACGTCTATCCGGCCGATCGGCGCTTTGCCTTCGCCACCGCTCTTCGTCTCGCCCACGGTATCGCCTCGGCCGCCGAGCATCTGCACGCCAGGGGCATCATGCATGGCGACCTGTACGCCCACAATATTCTGCATGGCGCTGACGGAACCGCGCTGCTCGGCGATTTTGGCGCCGCTTCGTTCTTCGCGCCGGATGATCGCCCGGTCGCCGAGGCCTTGCAGCGCATCGAAGTACGCGCCTTTGCTTGCCTGCTCGAGGAGTTGCTGGCGCGCTGCGATCCGTCGCTGGCTGGGCATCAAGCGCTGGCCGAACTGCAGGCTGCCTGCGCCGAGGAAACGATCGCCGCCCGTCCGCTGTTTGCCGAGATCGTCGCGACGTTGGCGGCCCTGCGGCGCCGCTGAAATAGCCGTGGCGATTGGCGTCCGGGCCGGCCGGCCCCGGTGCGGCGATGTGCTATAAAGAATATAGGAATCGCTGACCACCAGCATTCGCGAGGCGGTTCGAAGTCATGTCCAGGAGGACAAAATGAACGTCTCCTCGATTTATGGGTACAACCCCACGCTGAGTTTGATCAACGCCCTCTATCCGACATCGTCGGTCAGTTCGTTGTTCGGGGTTTCCGGCACCTCCGGGGTGAGCAGCCTGCTTTCCATGGGCGGCGTGCAGACCAGCATTTCCAGCGTGGGGAATTTGCTGAACGGCGTCGAAACGCTAGAGTCGGCGGCGCAATCCTTGGCTGGCTTGGGCAAATTCGATGCCCGGACGGTGACTTCGGCGAACGCCAAGATCGCCACCGCTTCGGTCGGTGCTGGAACGGCGAGTGGCACCTACGCCGTCGAGGTCAGACAGTTGGCCCAGGCGCAGACCTTGAGCAGCGCGCCGCAGACGAGTTCCCTGACGCCTATCGGCAGCGGGGCGGCAAGCTTGACCTTCCAGTTCGCCAGCGGCGAGACCCGTCAGGTCGCGCTCGGCAGCGCCAGTAACACGCTGGCCGGGATTGCTTCGGCGATCAATTCCGCCGATATCGGGCTGCGGGCGCAAGTCGTCTCATCGTCGGCCGGCTACCAGTTGAGTGTCACCGGCCAGTCCGGGGCGGCCAATGCCTTCACCGTCGGCGTTAGCGGCAACGCCGGCATGGCCGACCTGCTGACCTATCCGGCGCAGGGCAGTAGCGGGGTGACGCTGACCAGCCAGGCACAAAATGCTGAGGGATTGCTCAACGGGACGGCCTTCACCGCCAGTACCAATACGGTCGGAACGGCCACCCCGGGCCTGACGCTGAATCTCGTGGCGACCGGGAAAACCGCGCTGAGCGTGGCTCCCGATAGCGCCATGACGAAGACCGTGAGTTCCTTTGTCGACGCATATAACGCGGTCCAGACGACGCTGACCGGGCTTGGCTCGGAAAACACCAGCCTGGGCCTGAGCGTCTCCTATCTGCGGTCCCAGTTGTCGAACGCGCTCGGGGACAGCACGAGCCTCGCCCGGATCGGCATCACCGGCAATGCCAACGGCACGCTGTCCCTCAATGCCCCGGCCTTCAACGCCGCCGTGAGTGCCTCGCCGGCCAGCGTGGCGGGCGTGCTCAGCAGCTCCAGCACGGGGTTGGCCGGGCGCGTCGCCGCGCTGACCGACGGGGCGTTGTCGGCGTCGCGTCTGCTCCAGGTTGCCGTGCCAAGCTTCAATTCATCGAGCTTGCTCGGTACGAGCGGGCAAAGCTGGGAATACTCCTACCTCGGTCAGCTTGGCGTTCTCGACACCGCCAACACGTCGTCGGGTCTGTCCTCGCTTTTCCTCAATGAAATGCTCGGTTCAAGCGCCTCGAGCACAGCGAATGGCTCGGCGAGCAACCAGTTTCTTCAATCGCTGCTCGCCCAACAGGCCTACAACGCCAATCTGCTGAGCGCGACCGTCGGCTGAACCGCCTAAGCGGAGGTCCGGAGTGCCTTGGCGATGAAGTTTCGGGGGACGCGGGTTTTCTGCACCCGGGTCGAAAACCAGCTGCGCACGTCCTCGTCCAGCCCGATGCCGTACATGTAGTTGTAGAGCGCCTTGTTTAGCGCGACGCCCAGGCTGCGGTGGTCGACGCCGGTCGGGTCGATGAATTCGACGTCGTTGGTAGCGAAACTGATCGGCGGCAGCGGTTTGAGCTTGATGCCGTACTCGGCCGGGTTCTGGCCGACCGGCGAATGCACGGTGCAGGCGAAGCGGTGGAAGAAGCCGGACTGGATGCAGCCTTCGGCGAACAACTGGCGGACGTATTCCAGCGCGTCGACGGTGTCCTGCACCGTCTGAGTCGGGAAGCCGTACATCAGGTAGGCGTGGACGAGAATACCGGCATTGGAGAAAGCCTTGGTGACACGGGCCACCTGGTCGACCGAGACGCCTTTTTTCATCAGCGTCAGCAGCCGGTCGGAGGCAACTTCGAGACCGCCGGAGACGGCGATGCAGCCGCTGTCGGCGAGCTGGTTGCAGAGGTCAGGGGTGAATGACTTCTCGAAGCGGATATTGCCCCACCAGGAAATCGCCCGGTTGCGCTTTTCCAGTTCGTCGGCCAGCGCCTTGAGCGCCTTGGGCGGGGCGGCTTCGTCGACGAAGTGAAAGCCGGTCTGGCCGGTTTCGCCGATGATCTCTTCGATGCGGTCGACCAGCAGCGCGGCCGGGGCGCCGTCGTAGCGGCCGATATAGTCGAGACTGACGTCGCAGAAGCTGCATTTCTTCCAGTAGCAGCCGTGCGCCACGGTCAGCTTGTTCCAGCGCCCGTCTGACCACAGCCGGTGCATCGGGTTGAGCATGTCGAGCAGCGACAGGTAGCGGTCGAGCGGCAGGCCGTCCCAGGTCGGCGTGCCGACTTCGGCGAACGGGATGTCCGGCTCGCTGCTGTTGAAGTAACGGACCTGGCCATCGACACGGGCGAAAGTGCGCACCAGGTTGAGGCGTGGCCGCCGGCCGTCGAGGTGTTCGAGCAGGGCGAGCAGCGGCCGTTCGCCGTCGTCGAGCGTGACGTAGTCGAAATAGTCGAAAACCCGCGCTTCCTTCAGTTCGCGCAACTCGGTATTGACGTAGCCGCCACCCAGCACGATGACGATGGCCGGAGCATGCGCCTTGATCGCCCGGGCCATGCGGAAGGCGGCATAGACCGAGCCGGGGAAGGGGACCGAAATCAGCACCAGGCCCGGATTGCTCCGGTCGACGGCGGCCAGGGTCAGTTTTTCCAGGGTTTGATCGACCAGCGTCGGCGCCGCAGCCAGGGCGCGGGCCAGCGGCTCGAAAGTCGGCTGGCTCTGGGCCAGCGACTCGGCATAGCGGACGAATTCGAAACGCTCATCGACCGCCTCGCGCAGCACGTCGGCCAGGTCGTTCAGGTACAGCGTCGCCAGATGGCGCGCCCGGTCCTGCACGCCCAGCGCGCCAAAGGCCCAGGCCAGCGGGTCGCCGCTGCCGTCGTCAAGGAACGCGTCGAGCGAAGCGAAGCGCGGGCCTTCCGGCAGGAAGTTGCGGCCGCAGATGCGATGGCCGATCGATGGGTCGCGGCCCTGCAGGAAGGCGACAGCCGGCGTGATGGTCGCCAGATAGCGGTCGAACTGGTCGGCAAAGCAATGCAGCGTGGCCGAACGTTTTTTCGCCGGCACCGTTTTCACCTTATCGAGAATGGCGCGCAGGCCGGCCGGCGAGAACAGCTCGAGCACCAGCTTGAGGGCAATGTCCTCCTGCTCGGCGGCGATTCCGCGCGAACGCAGAAAGCCGGTCAGATAGGCCGACGACGGGTAGGGAACATTGAGCTGCGTCATCGGCGGGATGAGACACAGGGTGCGCATGGTGCTGGGGAGCGTCATCGGAAAGGGCTGGGCTGTTTGGGCGGCGAATGCCGGCCCGGGCCGGTATTAGACCGGGCTAAATGATCATCGGCAAGTTGGCATGCGGGCACCGGCTGATGAATTTATCAAATATACAGGTTGGCAACAAAATATTTGCTCGAAATGTCAAAAGTGAAATCGTTAAAATGCAGTTTTCGTTTATTCTTCCCGGGTAAATCAGAGATTAATAATCTGGTTATCGACTAAAAGTCACTTCCCCTGGAGAACGTTCCGATGCGACTTGTTTTACCCCTCAGCCTGGCAGCCTTCGTCCTGCTCGTTCCCGCCGCGCACGCGCAGAGCGGAGCGAAAAAACCACAACTGGTCTTCGCGGTCAGCGAAGGCACATCCGGCGGCATCGACGCCGAAACGGCGCGTGCCAAATATCAGCCGCTGGCCGATGTGCTCGGCCGGGCGATCAATGCCGAGATCAAGGTGGCTTTCGTCCGCGAATTTTCGGCTCTGGAAAAGGGCATGAAAGACGACCAGTACGATCTGGTCATCGCCCGTCCCTCCGATTATCCGGCGCGCGGCCTCCGCGACTATCGCTACAACTTCGTCGCCACGGCGAAACCGGACGGTCAGTGCATACTGATCGTGCACAAGGATTCGCCGATCAAGAAAGTGGCCGACCTGAAGGGCAAGACCTTCATCTTCCCCGAGAAGAAGGCTTACATGACCCGTTTCTGCCGCGCCGAACTGCGTGACCAGGGCATCCTGATCGACAACGAGGCAGTCAGCTACGTGCGCGAACAGGGAGCGATTCCGTTCTCCATCGAGAACCGGATTTCCGACGTCGGCGGCATTGCCTCTTACTCCGGTGCCTACGCGCAGTGGATCAAGGGCGAGCATCGGGTCCTGCATCAGTCGAAGGCGCAGCCCTACATGCCGCTGGTCGCCTCGCCGCGCGTCACTGCCGAACAGGTCGGCAAAATGCAGCAGGCGTTGAACGAACTGGCCGGCTCGGCTGCCGGTGGCCAGATCCTCAAGCGGGTCGGCATCACCGGTTTCGTGACCACCGAGGAAGGCCGCCTGCGTAAACTCCTGGAGTGGCTGGGCGTCTGACGACAGGCCGGCCAAGCAAAAAGCCATCCCGCGAGATGGCTTTTTTGTTGCTGGCTGGGCGTCCGCGCTCCCGGGACTACCTGCCCAGTCTCTGGCGAATCTGCGGCAGGGCCGCCTGGGCGGCGCGTTCGCCTTCGAGAATGGCATCGTGGCGGGCGGTAAAGTCCCAGGATTTGACGTAGGGCAGGTTCGGGCGAATGACGATGTCGGCCTGGCGCAGTTCGGCTTTGCCCATGATGCCGCCCATGATGGTCGTCGTCTGCCACAACACGCTGCTCAGACTATCGATCGGCTGACCTTCCGGACGGGCCGAAATATCCACGGCAATGACGAAATCGGCGCCCATTTCGCGCGCCGCGAGGACCGGAACGGGGCTGCTCAGGCCGCCATCGACATAGGTTTTGCCGCGGAAGCGGGTCGGCTGAAAAACGCCGGGAACCGCCGCCGAAGCACGAACTGCCATGCCGGTATCGCCGGTCCGGAAAACCACCCGCTCGCCGCTATTGAGATCGGTGGCGACTGCCGCGAAAGGCTTGTTCAGGCCTTCCAGCGGCCGATTGCGCAGGTGTTGATTGACGAAGCCCTGCAGCGCTTCGCCTTTGAGAAAGCCCTGGCCGCTCAGGGTCCAGTCGGCAAAAATGGTTTCGTCGAGCTGCTGGGCGATCTTCTGCATCGCGTAGGCATCGTGGCCGCCGGCATAGAGCGCGCCGACCACGGCGCCGGCACTGGTGCCGACGACAATGTCGGGGACGATGCCCTGCGACTCGAGCATCTTGATCACGCCGATATGGGCAAAGCCGCGTGCCGCACCGCCGCCGAGAACCAGGGCGACTTTCGGCTTGGCGGGCGGTGGCACCGGCTTGTCGGATGACAGGCTGGCGCAGCCGGCCAGCAGCAAAAGGCTGGCCGTCAGCAGGCAGCGACGTAGGGTGGATGGCCGGGCGGCGCCGGCGAGTTGGCTGAAACTGCTGCTATTGCGCGTCGGACGGGGCGTCCTGGCGGGTTGTTCGTTCATTGTCTTTTCCGGGATCGATGCCATTTCCCGGTTCACGTTCAGACGGTGGCGGAAGCTGGGCATCGGGAAGCGAATGATAGGGGAAAAAGCGGGGCTTGCCCCAGCGCTTGCCCGAGGAAATGGCGCGAAATTACCCCGGGAATCCGGCTGGCATCGTGCGAATGTCATCGAAGCAACAAGTTTGAGGCACACTAGCGCGATATTTTTCGGCCAGCCCGTCAGCATCACGGGCTTTTCTTCTGATTCGGATCTTTTCATGGCATTCATTCAAACCAGCATTGCCGAGCACATCGGCACCATTACCTTGGCTTACCAGAGCAAGCGCAACGCCCTGTCGGAAGCTCTGATTACCGAGGTTTCCGAGGCGCTGCGCGAGTTTCAGGCGCAATCGGTACGCGCCGCCATCCTGCGGGCCGAGCCGGGGGCCAAGGTCTGGTCGGCCGGGCACAGCGTCGACGAGCTGCCGAAAGGCGGGCACGACCCCTTGGGCTGGCAGGACCCGTTGCGCATGCTGATTCGCGACATCGAGGCTTTTCCCGCGCCGGTCATCGCGCTGGTCGAGGGCGGCGTCTGGGGCGGCGCCTGCGAGCTGGTGTTCGCCTGCGACATGATCATCGCCACGCCGGACTCGACCTTCGCCGCCACGCCGGCCAAGCTGGGCGTCCCCTACAACGCCTCCGGCCTGCTTACCTTCCTCAATGCGACGACCCCGCATATCGCCAAGGAATTGCTGTTTACCGGCCAGCCGATGAGCGCGGCGCGCCTCGAGCGCCAGGGCATCATCAACCATCTGGTCGAGGCCGAGCAGATCGAGGCTTTCTCGCGCGACATGGCTCGCGGCATCGCGCTCAACTCGCCGCTGGCGATCAGCGTGATGAAGGAGCAGCTACGCATCCTGTCGGCCGCCCAGCCGCTCTCGCCGAACGACTTCGAGCGCATCCAGGGCCTGCGCCGGGTGGTTTACAGCAGTCGCGACTACAGCGAGGGCATCCGGGCGTTCACCGAAAAGCGCAAGCCGGTCTATCTCGGCGAGTAACCGGCCCGCCTGGCTGGTTTTCAGTCGGTGACGAAAACCAAGCCGAACGCGCCAAGCGAGGTGACTTTGTCGTTCACCGTGGTGTACGAGCCGACGCCAAAGGAGTGGTAGCGCGAGGCGAAGGAGGTCAGCTGGCCGATGCCGAAAACGCGCTCGAGCTGGCTGCGCTCGGCGATCACTTCCTTGATCTTCGCCCGGTGTTTCTCCGGCGAAGGATTGAGCACGAAGGCCAGGGCAATGACTACGGCCGCAACGATCGGGCCGGTAAAAGATTTCGACATGTGGTGCTCCTCGTTGGCGCCGGGCGGCTTCCCCGGCTGGCGCGGCAGACCGGCCTTAGACGTCGGCCTCGACCAGCCCGCCGTCCTTCTCCATCCACGCCCGGCGGCCGGCAGCTTCGCCTTTGCCCATCAGCAGCGTGAAAGTCGCGGTCATTTCCTTGATCGTTTCGCGGCTGGCCTGGAACGGCACCAGCCGGCGGGTATCCGGGCAGAGCGTGGTTTCCCACAGCTGGTCCGGGTTCATTTCGCCGAGGCCCTTGAAGCGCGAGACGGTGATCTTGTTTTCCGAAACGCCTTCGTCGCGCAGCTTGGTCAGCGTCTGTTCCTTTTCGGCTTCGTCGAGGCAATAGACCTTGCGGGTATGGCCGCGCGCCTCGACATCGACGCGGAACAGCGGCGGCTGGGCGACGTGGATGTGGCCGCGCTCGACCAGGGCCGGGAAGTGCTTGAGGAAGAGCGTGAACAGCAGCACCTGGATGTGACTGCCGTCGACGTCGGCATCGGACATCACGATGATCCGGCCGTAGCGCAGGCCGGACACATCGACCGTCCCGATCTGTTCGATGCCGTGCGGGTCTACGCCGACCGCCACGGAAATGTCATGCACTTCGTTGTTCTTGAACAACTGGTCGCGATCCACTTCCCAGGTGTTCAGCACCTTGCCCCTCAGCGGCAACACCGCCTGGGTTTCCTTGTCGCGGCCTTGTTTAGCCGAGCCGCCGGCCGAATCGCCCTCGACCAGGAAGACTTCGTTGCGGGAAATGTCGTCGGATTCGCAGTCGGTCAGCTTGCCGGGCAGGGTGGCGATGCCGGAGGATTTTTTCTTCTCGACCTTCTGCGTCGATTTCATCCGGTTCTGTGCCGCCTTGACCGCCAGTTCGGCGATCTTCTTGCCGTACTCGGCGTGGCTGTTCAGCCACAGCTCGAACGGGTCGCGCACCATCTGCGAAACCAGCTTGTAGGCGTCGCGGCTGGTCAGCTTTTCCTTGGTCTGGCCCTGGAACTGCGGGTCGAGCACCTTGGCCGACAGCAAATAGGTCATCCGGCCGCAGACGTCTTCCTGCGCCAGCTTGACTTTCGCCGGCAGGATGGCGTGGTGTTCGGCGAAAGTCTTGATCGCCTCGAAGACGCCGGCTTTCAGGCCGGCTTCATGGGTGCCGCCGTCCAGCGTCGGGATCAGGTTGACGTAGGATTCCGGCTTGCCGCCGCCTTCCTCGAACCAGGCCAGGGCCCAGGTGGCGCCTTCGCCGATGGCGAAGCCATTGGCCGTCTCGACGTATTTTTCGCTGACGAAAATCGGCGCCACCGGCTGGCCGACCATCATTTCTGCCAGATAATCGGCCATGCCGTTCTGGTAGCACCAGACCTTCTTTTCCTGGCCTTCGATGTCCAGTTCGACCGTGACATTCGGCATCAGCACGGCCTTCGAGCGCAGCAGATGCTCAAGCTGGCCAAGGTTGATCTTCGGCGAGTCGAAATACTTCGGGTCGGGCGAGATGCGCACCGTGGTCCCGGTATTGCGCTGGCCGCAGTCGCCGATCCGGGCCAGTTCTTCGACGACGAAGCCGGCCCCGAAGGCGATGCGGTAGACCCCACCGCCGCGCTTGATTTCAACTTCCAGCCGGGTCGACAGGGCATTGGTCACCGACACGCCGACGCCGTGCAGGCCGCCGGAAAAACGGTAGGCGTTGCCGGCGTCCTTCTTGTTGAACTTGCCGCCGGCGTGCAGCTTGCAGAAAACCAGCTCGACCGCCGGCTTGCCTTCTTCCGGGTGGATTTCAACCGGGATGCCGCGGCCGTTATCGCTGACTTCGATCACCCCGTCGGCCCGGACGATGACGCCGATTTTCTTGGCGAAGCCGGCCAGCGCCTCGTCGGCCGCATTGTCGATGACTTCCTGAATGATGTGGGTCGGACAGGTTGTCCTGGTGTACATGCCAGGACGTTCCTTGACGGGTTCAAGGTCTTTCAGGACGCGGATGGAGGAGGCTGAGTAGTCGGACATGTGCTTCAAATCTGGACAAAAGGGCAGGGGGCCGCGACACGCGGAGCGGGCCGAATTCTAACCCGAGGCCAGGGTGCGCGGGCGGGCGGTGTGGGGCGGGCCGGTTTAGGGTTTGGCCGGTGCGCCCAGGCCATCGATCATGGCGCGTACGGCGTGCATCTGGAGGCCGTCGCGGGTGTGGTAATCGCTGCCGGAATAACCCCACCAGTCCCAGCAGCCTTTCGGGTTGAGCAGCCACTTAAAGGACCAGAAGGCGAAGCCGTTGCGCGTCGTGGTTTGCGGATAGAGCACGATCAGGCGATTGCTGGCGGCCCAGCCGTTGTAACCGGCGCCTTCGACGAAGCGTCGGCCGATTTCGCCGGCACTCTGGCGGCAGCCGTGGAACGCCACATGGACGCGGCAGCCGCCGCCGCGACAGCTGGTCGGGACGAAGGCGTAACCTTCCTTGGCGAGGCTGGCATCGATCGGCAGGCCCTTGATGAAGGGCGCCTGATCGAAGGCAATGATTTCGCCGGCCGGCGGCGCGGCGGCCGGTTGCAGCGGGCCGAGCAGATGGGTCAGCAACTGGCCGGCGGCATCGAAATCCTGGCAACGGTTGATGAACGGCGGCTTGGAAGTATCGCAGGCATTGGCCTTGGGGTCGGCGACCGAAATCATCGCGTGGCCGGCATCCGGCAGCTTGACGTAGCGGATTGCCGACTCGGGCAGCGTGGTGCGGTAGAAGGCGGCGAGGGAATCCATCACCACCGCGTCCACCGTCTTGTCCTGGCCGCCGGCGAGCAGCCAGACCCGGTCGTCGCGCAGATCCTTGAGCGGATCGATCTTGCCCGACTCGGCCAGTTGCCGGATGGTCTTCAGTGTTTCATCGGCGCTTGGCGGCGCTTCCTTGCCGACCGGTTCCATGCAGTTGCCGAGCGCCCGGTTGACCGAGTCTTTGGCGCAGTAATAGGGACCGCCGGCAAGAATGCCGGCGCCGCGCACCAGGCTCGAATAGGCGACCTGAAACTGCACCGCCATGTAGGCGCCGGAAGAAATCCCGGAAACGGTCACCTCCGAGGTGTTGGCGGCCAGCCCGGGAAGTGGCGGGGCGGCGGCAACGCTGCTGGCCAGAAGCAGCAGCGCAAGGGCGAAGGCGGGCGCCGGATGGGAATGGATAGTCATAGAAGCAGTCCTCCAATCAGCAACAGGGCATACGGGAACGCGACGGTCGGTCTGGCCGCATTGCTCAGATATTCGCCGATCAGGCCGAGACTTCCCGGCCGACCGGCTTGCCATTCGCTATGCAGTTGATAGGCCGCGCCCGGCGCTGGCGGGTCTTGCCGGAGCAGCGCTTCGATGTGCAGCAGGCGGTCGCCGAGGCGCGACTGGCTGGTCCGCAGGATGCCCTCCATCAGCCAGAAGACGAACAGCGTCGGGCCGATCAGGACGACGGTGATGCCTTCGGCCAGGGCCAGCGCGCAGAGCACGGTGGCGGTCAGCTTGATCAACAGGCTGCTTTTTTCGTACTGCTCGTGGTTGTTCTGCAATGTCGTCCATTCGTGGCCGAGCGGGGAAAAGCTGTTCATCAAGGGGCAAACTCCGGAGGGGCGGGCGCGTTGCGCGGGCGGGCGTATTCAAACAGGATAGCAGATGCGTCGCCTGGCCCGGCGGCAAGTCCTGCCGGATCGCCCGCGGACAAATTAGAATGGCGTTTTTATTCGAAATGGAAACCGCCAATGGCCGGAGCCAGCCTGCTCGCCCTGATCGATGATATCGCGACCATCCTCGACGACGTGGCCCTGATGACCAAGGTTGCCGCCAAGAAGACCGCCGGCGTGCTGGGCGACGACCTGGCCCTGAATGCCCAGCAGGTCTCCGGCGTCCGGGCCGAGCGCGAATTGCCGGTGGTCTGGGCGGTCGCCGTCGGTTCGCTGAAGAACAAGCTAATCCTGGTGCCGTCGGCGCTGGCGATCAGCGCCTTCATTCCGTGGGCGGTGACGCCGCTGCTGATGCTCGGTGGCTTCTACCTGTGCTTGGAAGGCGTCGAGAAACTGGCGCACAAATGGCTGCACGGCGCCGCTGAGGATGCTGCGGCGCATGCCGCCGAAGTCGCCGCACTGGCCGATGAAAATGTCGATATGGCGGCCTTCGAGGCCGACAAGATCAAGGGCGCCATCCGCACTGACTTCGTGCTCTCGGCGGAAATCATCGTCATTGCGCTGGGCACCGTGGCCGGCCAACCATTCGCATCGCAGGTGACGGTGCTGGCCGGCATCGGCCTGATCATGACCGTCGGGGTTTATGGCATCGTCGCCGGCATCGTCAAGATGGACGACCTCGGGCTGTATTTGCTGGAAAAGGGCAACGGGCTGGCGCGAACCGTCGGCAAGGGCCTGCTGCTTGCCGCGCCGCAGCTGATGAAGGCGCTGACGGTGATCGGCACGGTGGCGATGTTCATGGTCGGCGGCGGCATCCTGGCGCACGGCATTCCGCCGGTCCATCACGGCATCGAGCAGATCGCCGCAGCGGCTGGCCTGCTGGGTGGCGTCATCGGGCTGGCGCTCGACGTCGCGGTCGGCATGGTTGGCGGCGCTCTGGCGCTGCTGTTGGTCAAGGGCGTTGCCCGGGCCGTCGCGGTCTTCAAAGGGGGTAAGTCATGAGCAAGGCGTTGCGTCTTTCGGAAAAATGGTTCCGCTTCGGTCTGTGGCTTGTCGCCATCGTCTTCGCCAGCTTCCTGATCGGGCTGGGCGGGACGATCGTGCAGAACCTGCCGCAGGTCGAACACCGCTACACGCTGGAAGATTTCATCGACAAGCCGCTTGCCGAGCAGACGCGGGCGGTCATCCGGCAAACGCAGAAAACCCGCCAGGATGCCCAGGAAAACCTCGATCAGAGCCGCCTGAAGCTCAATGCCGCGCGGGCCAATTCGGCGACGGCGCGTGACACCTTCAGCAACTGGTTGGCCACCCGGCATGCCACCAAGCAGGCCGATCAGGACCCGGAACTGATCGCCCGCACTCAGGAACTCGACGGCCTGAAAGCGGCCGAGCGCAAGTCGCTGGCCAGGGTCGAGGCCGAACAGCAAATCCTGCTCGATGCGCAGCAGGCCGAGGCCCACGCCCAGACCCGGCTGCGCGAACTAGAGCGGGCGGCTGGCGAAAAGCTGACGAGCGAACTGCGCAGCCAGGAACTGCGGGTCTTTCTTTACCGCCTGACGCTGACCCTGCCGCTGCTCGGCATCGCCGGCTGGTTGTTCGCGAGGAAGCGGAAGAGCACCTACTGGCCGTTTGTCTGGGGCTTCATCTACTTTGCGCTGTTCGCCTTCTTTGTCGAACTGGTGCCTTATCTGCCGAGTTACGGCGGCTATGTCCGCTACGTCGTCGGCATCGTGATCACCGTGCTGGTCGGCCGGCAGGCCATCGTTTCGCTGAACCGCTACCTGGAAAAGCAGAAGCTGGCCGAGGCCATGCCCGATGTCGAACGACGCAAGGAACTGAGCTACGACACGGCGCTCGCCCGGCTGGCCAAGAAGGTTTGCCCGGGCTGCGAGCGGTCGGTCGATCTGGCCAACACCGCGATCGACTATTGCCCGCATTGCGGCATCTGCCTGTTCGACCATTGCGCCCAGTGCCAGGAGCGCAAGAGTGCCTTCGCCCGCTTCTGCCATGCCTGTGGCGCGCCGGCGCGCGACAAGGGCGAGGCCTGAACGGCCGAGGGCTGGCGGCTGCGGCACTGTGCCGCACGTGACAACATGTCACATTCCAATTCGGTTCCCCGATCAATAGCATGCGCCGCCTGCGCGTCCTGCTTTAGGCGCCAGGCAGCATCTATCGGGGAGCCCACATGTCATCAGCAGTTACCGCCAAATCCTTTCCCTTCACGCCGCTGGCCCTGTCCATTCTTGGCCTGTTTCCGGTCGAGGCCTGGTCTGTCGCGGAAACGCCCAAGGAACTGTCGGAGGTTGTCGTTTCCGCTCAGGCCGACAGCAGTCCGGTCGGTCTGGAGAAAAAAAGCACGACGGCCAGCCGCCTTGGGCTTTCGGTTCGCGAGACGCCGGCCACGGTCACCGTCATCGACCGCGAACTGCTTGAGCAGCGCGGCATCGAGACGACGCAGGAAGCCTTGAAAAGCGTTCCCGGCATCACCACCTCGTCGGCCCCGGGGGCGCCGGGATCGGTGCTCTATCGCGGTTTTTCCGGCGGCAGCATCACCCAGTTGTTCAACGGCATCACGGTGCAGTACGACGTGATTGCGGCCCGCCCGGTCGATAGCTGGATCTACGATCAGGTCGAAGCCATCGGCGGACCGTCCACCTTCATGTTCGGCGCCGGTGCGGTCGGCGGCTCGATCAACTACCTCACCAAACAGGCCAATCGTGATGGTGACCTGACTGAATTCAAGGCCGGCTATGGCAGCTATCAATCCACCCAGCTCGCCGCCGGTGCCAATCGCCGGCTGGGCGACAGCCATTACCTGCGCCTTGACGTCAATCGCAACAGCATGGATGGCTGGAGCGACGACAGCAAACGCGAGGCTTGGCAACTGGCTGGTTCCTGGCTGTGGGATCTGACGCCGACGCTCAGCCATACGCTGGCTGTCGAATACCAGAACGAGCGCGTCGACCGGCCGTACTGGGGAACGCCATTGCTGCGTCCGGTTTCCGGCCGGATCGCCATTGACGACGATACGCGCTTCAAGAATTACAACGCCCATGACGGCCGTTATGAACAGACGGTGCGCTGGGCTCGTTCGATCGTCGAATACAAGGCGGCCGACAGTCTGCGCCTGCGCAATACCTTCTATCACTACGATGCGCTGCGCGACTACCAGAACGTCGAAACCTATGCCTTCAATGCCAGCAATACCGCCGTCACCCGGTCGAATGCCTTGCTGCAACGGCATGATCAGGATCTGAACGGCAATCGCGTCGAGTTCAGCTGGGACAGTTCGCTGGGCAGTTTGCCGAGCGCCTGGGCCGGTGGCTTCGATTACAGCGTGAACAAGCAGACGCGGTTTCCGTTGTCGGTGGCGGGGCCGTTCGGCACCGTCGATCCTTACAGCTTTTCGACCGCCGGTTTCTTCAGTCTGCCCGGGGTGAGTGCAACCTATACGCCGGACCGCAGCAACAAGGTCACGACCTTGGCGCTGTTCCTCGAAAACCGCACCCGTTTTACCGAGCGCCTGGCGCTGCTCAGTGGTCTCCGACGCGACGAAATCGATCTTGAAGTGACCAATCATCGTGCTGTCAGTGCGAGCAACCCGGCCTATTTCAAGCGCACCTACAGTCCGCTGACCGGGCGCCTGGCCCTGACCTACGATCTGACGCCGAATGCCAATGTTTATGTCCAGTACAGCACCGCGGCCGATCCGCCGGCCGGCATCCTGACCACGGCGATCTTTACCCAGGTTCGCGATTTCGATCTGACGACCGGCAAGCAATGGGAACTGGGCAGCAAGTTCAGTTTCGCTGACGGGCGGGGGGCGGGTACCGTGGCCTATTACGAAATCACCCGCAAGAACATCGCGGTCAGCGATCCAAACAATCCCGGAACGACGATCCCGGTTGGTCAGCAGTCGTCGCGCGGCATCGAGCTGACCGGGGCTTACCGCATTGCTTCCGGTTTGCAGGTGGCCGGCAATGTTTCGCTGGTCGCTGCCGAGTATGACGACTTCACCGAGACGGTGAGTGGGGTCGCCGTTTCGCGGGCCGGCAATCGGCCGAGCAATATCCCGAAGCGGGTCGGCAATTTGTGGCTGACCTATGCGCCGATGGCCAACTGGGAAATCGGGGCCGATCTCCGTCACGTCTCGTCGCGCTATGCCGATACCGGCAATACGGTCAGTGACGGGGCCTACAACCTGTTCGGCGCTTTCGTCAGTTATCGCCTGAACCGGACGACCAAAATCACGGCCCGCGGCAAGAACCTGGGCGACGAAATCTATGCCGAGAACCTGTCGGGAACGAACATGGCTTATCTCGGCGCGCCGCGCACTTTCGACATTTCCATCCAGACCGGCTTCTGAGCGTCGTTACATGAGCATTCGGCGCATTCTCTTCCTTGGTCACCGCTGGCTGGGCATCGCCTTGTGCCTGTTCATGGCCTTGTGGTTCGTCTCCGGCATCGTGATGCTTTATGTCGGCTACCCCAAACTGAGCAGCAGCGAGCGCTTGCACAGCCTGTCCGCCCTGGCCGGCGACTCCTGCTGTCGCTCGCCGGCCGAGGCCCAGGCGGCCTTGCCGAAGGATTTCGGCCTGCGTTCATTGCGCTTGACGTCGATTGCCGGCAAGCCGTTTTACATCGCGGGTGCCGGCAAACAGCGCTTTGCTGCGGTCGACGCCGAAGATGGCCGGCTTGTCTCGGCGGTCGATGAGCCGATGGCGCTTGCCGCGGCGCGTGCTTTTGCCCTCGCCGCAACAGTGGTCGGCAGCGAACGGCTGGACGAGGATGCATGGACCCATTCGCGGGCAATGGATGGGCACCGGCCGCTGTTCCGGGTCGAAATGGTCGGCGACGGGCTGAAATACCTCTACGTTTCGGGCACCACCGGCGAGGTGGTGCGCGACGTCAGCCTGACCGAAAGTCGCTGGAACTGGCTGGGCGCCTGGTTGCACTGGCTGTATCCGCTGCGCGGCGGGGGGCTCGATCGGTGGTGGACGGAAATCGTCATCTACACCTCGCTCGCCGCGACCGTGCTGACCTTGAGCGGCATGCTGATCGGCCTGCTGCGCTGGCGGAAAACGCCGTATCGGCACGGCAGTCGCAGCCCCTATCGCAACAAGCTGATGCGCTGGCATCACTGGTTGGGGCTCGGCTTCGGCCTGCTGGCCCTGACCTGGATCGCCAGCGGCCTGTTTTCAATGAATCCGTGGAAAATTTTCACCTCTGGTGCGGCCCGGCCTGTCGAGCAGCAGTGGTCGGCCGGCCTGAACATGCCGGAATCGGCGGTGGGCGACTTGCTCGCGTGTTTCCGGCGGGCTGGCTTTGAACCGGCCGAGATCGAGTGGTGGCTGTTCGGCAAGGAGCTGCTGATTCAGGCCCGCACTGCCGACGGCAGTCGTCTGGCCCGTAGCGACGGTGAATGCCGGCCATTCGCGACGCTAAGCGTCGATGAACTGGAGCGGCAGGGCGCCGCCGCGATGCCGACGGCGCAGCTGATCGAAACGCGCGTCCAGAACGACTACGACTGGCACTACTACGGTCGGGCGCCGCATACCATGGCCGGACACGTGGACAAGCCCTTGCCGGTGGTCGTGCTGCGCTTCGACGATCCGCATGGAACCTGGCTCTATCTCGATCCGCGCAGCGGCCGGACAGTGCTCCGCCTGGACAGTCATCTGCGGGCTAAGCGCTGGCTGTTCTCCCTTTTTCACAGCTGGGACTGGTTGCCCCTGCTCGACCGCCGCCCGCTGTGGGACAGCATGCTGATCATCACCAGCCTGGGTGGCCTGGCGATCAGTTTGAGCGGCGTCGTGCTCGGCTGGCGTCGTCTGCGCCGCGGCTGACTTTCAGCCGAGCAGGGTGACGACGATTTCGCGGCGATGGCCGCGGGTGCGGTGCTCGAACAGATAGATGCCCTGCCAGGTGCCGATCTGCAACCGGCCATCGGCGAAGGGAACGCTTACCGAGGTGCCGGTGAGCAACGAACGGGCATGCGCCGCCATGTCGTCGTCGCCTTCCAGGTCGTGGTGATAATCCGGGTCGCCATCGGGCGCCCAGCGTTGCATCAGGGTTTCCAGGTCGCGCCGGACGCTGCCGTCGGCGTTTTCGGTAATCGCCAGGCCGCAGCTGGTGTGGCGAACGAAAACGTGGGCGACGCCGACGGCCAGCGCCGAACTGCGCACGGTGGCGGCAATGTCGTCGGTTATCTCGACCGCGCCGCGGCCATGCGTGTTGAAGGTGAGATGATGCTGTTCGCTCACTGCTTGTTTTCCTTGAGCAAGTCTTGCAGCGCGGCGAACGGGTTGTGCGTCGCGCCACCGCCGCGGGCCGAACTGGTATCGGTATAGCCGCGATCGGCCTCGATCTGTTTCTGATGCTCGTTGTCGTGGCAATAGATGCAGAGCAGTTCCCAGTTGCTACCGTCGGCCGGGTTGTTGTCGTGGTTGTGGTCACGGTGGTGCACGGTCAGTTCGCGCAGGTTGGTCACGGTGAATTCGCGGGTGCAGCGGCCGCAGATCCACGGATAGATCTTCAGGGCGCGTTCGCGGTAACCTTCGGCCCGGGCATCGGCATTCTTGCGAGCATCGAGAACCAGTTTGTCGAGTCGGTTGTGGTCGATGGCTTTCATCGGGCAGTCTCCTGGTGGCGGTTGGTGGTCGTTCCGGCTTGCGGCGAACGACAAAGCGGGCAGTGTAAGCAATATCGCCGACGGTCAGGCTGGTCGAGGTTCTCCGCAGCACTTAAAATCGGTCATCGCCCCCATTCTGGTAGACCTCATGCCGCGTATCAAGATCGAATTGCCCGAGCGTTTCAGTTTTTCGACTGAAGTCCCCATCTATATCGGCCACATCAACTATGGCCATCATCTCGACAATACGGCGCTGCTTTCGCTTGTTTCCGAGGCACGGGTCCGTTTCTTCAAGTCGCTCGGTTACAGCGAACTGGATGTCGAGGGCGTCGGCATCGTCGTTGCCGATGTGGCGGCGCAATACGGCTCGGAAGCTTTCCATGGCGAGACGCTGGTCATCGAAATGGCCGCCAACGACTTCAACAAGTTTGGCTGCGACCTGGTCTGGCGGCTTTCCGACAAGGCCACCGGCCGCGAAGTGGCGCGTGGCAAGCATGGCATCGTCTTCTTCGACTACTCGGCCCGCAAGCCGACATCGGTGCCGCCGGCCTTTGTCGCCAAGGTGAGCGCCTAAATAATGATCCCGATCCGTTACGTCGAACCGGTTTTCCGTCCGCCGAGCGAAGCGGAATCGCTGATCCTGCCGGTGACCGATGGCTGTTCGTGGAATCACTGCACTTTTTGCGAGATGTACACCGCCGCGCAAAAGACATTCCGGGCGCGGGACGAGGCCGAAGTTCTCGAAAGCATCCGGTTGACCGGGCAACGCTACGGCGATCAGGTGCGGCGCGTCTTCCTGGCCGACGGCGATGCGCTGGTCCTGCCGACCCGCCGTCTGTTGAGCATACTGCAGGCGATTCGCACGCACATGCCGGCCGTCCGGCGCATTTCCAGCTACTGCCTGCCGCGCAATTTGCGCAAGAAGTCGCAGGCCGAAATCGACGAGCTGGCCGCGGCCGGCCTGAAAATGGTCTATGTCGGAGCCGAATCGGGCGACGGTCAGGTGCTGGCCGCCGTCAAGAAGGGTGAAACCTTCGAGACGACCCGGGAGGCGCTCGACAAGCTCGGTGCGGCCGGCATTACACGCTCGGTGATGATCCTCAATGGCCTGGGCGGCAAGATCTACAGCTCGCAGCATGCCGAGAATTCGGCACGGCTGGCCAACGCGACACAGCCGGAGTACCTGGCGACGCTGGTGGTCAGCTTTCCGACGGGCGAGCAGCGCTTTCGCGCCGATTTTCCGGAATGGGAGCCGCTCGCTCAGCCCGAACTGTTCGGCGAAATGGAGCAGTTCCTGTCCCGTCTGGAACTGAAACGCACGGTTTTTCGCAGCGACCACGCCTCGAACTGGCTGATCCTCAAGGGTACGCTGGGGGCCGACAAGGAACGCCTGCTCAACCAGGTCCGCCAAGCCATTGCCAGCCCCGGGCAGGCGCCGCTCCGTCCGGCCTGGGCGCGCGGCTTATAAGTCGGCATCCTGTCCCTGCTTCGGGTGCCGTATCCGGCATCGGTTTTCCCGATTTTTGGCATGACAGGTCCATCTACGGGTTGGCGGTCGGCTTTCAGACCCCTATACTCGACAAAGATTCACTCCGGTCAACAGGATAAAACAGCATGAACCCCACCCCCCTCTCCGAAAGCGAACTCGACCATCTGGAAGAGTTGCTCGAAGCCGATGTTTTTGCCGGCGAAGCCATGCGTCTGGACGAAATCCAGGCGATGCTCTGCGCCATCGTCAGCGGCCCGGAACCGGTAACACCCGCCGTCTGGTTGCCGGAAGCCCTGGGCAAGGGGCTGACCAGCACCGACGACCCGGTCGTCGCCGAGACGCTGGAACTGCTGATGCGCCTCAACAACGACATCGCCGCGGCGCTGCTGGCCGACGATACCGTCTCCCCGGTGCTTTATCCGATCGATGAGACGTGCGAAGCCTATGACTACGCCGCCTGGGCGGATTCCTATGTTTTTGGCGCCGGTCTGGGCGGCGACTGGTATGAACTCGCCGGCAAGCATTCCGACGACCTCTCAGAGTTGCTCGAGCCGTTGTTCATGCTGAACGGCATGCTCAAGGAAGATGTCGAAAAAAGCGGCGAACGGTGGTTCGCCCCTACTGAAGAAGCCCGGTTGGTCGCCGATATTCAGGAAAACCTGCCGGTCGTCGTCCAGACGCTCTACAACTTCTGGCGCAACAAGCGGGTGGGCGGGACGGTCAAGCATGAAGAGCCGAAGTCCGGCCGCAACGACCCGTGTCCGTGCGGCAGTGGCCGCAAATACAAGCAGTGCTGCGGCCACCCCGATAAATTGAACTGATTGCCGGGCGGCTTGCGGCCGCCTGCGATCAGACCAGCACCTCGATGACCTCGGGGTGCCCGAGAAAGCCTTGCGGGCTGGCGCTGGCACCGTAAGCGCCGGATTGATAGATCACCACCAGATCGCCTGGCTGCGCAACGGGAAGTTCCATGCGCTCGGCCAGCAAGTCGAGCGGCGTACAGAGCGGACCGACCACCGAGACGCTTTCCTTGGCGACCCCGTTCATCCGGTTGCCGATGGCCACCGGGTAATTCTTGCGAATGACCTGGCCGAAATTGCCGGAAACCGAAAGATGGTGGTTCAGGCCGCCATCGACGACGAGATAGGTCTGGCCGCGCGAAATCTTGCGGTCGACAATCTGCGTGACGTAAATCCCGGCCTCGCCAACCAGGTAGCGCCCCAGTTCGATAACCAGTTCCGCCTCGGGCATATCGACTTCGGCACGGGCCGCCAGACGGGCCAGATTATCGCCGACGGCCTGCAGGTCAAGGCGCTGTTCGCCGGGGAAGTACGGAATCCCGAAGCCGCCGCCGAGATTGAGGAAACGGACCGGCGACGGGGCGTCGGCAGCCAGGCGCAGGGCAAGATCGTAGGATTTTTGCTGCGCCTCGCAAATTGCTTCGGCTTTCAGATTCTGCGAGCCGGCAAACAGGTGAAAGCCCTCGAACTGCAAGCCGGCCTTGCCGATCTCCGCCAGCAGTTCCGGCACTTGTTCGGCATCGACGCCAAACTGCTTCGGGCCGCCGCCCATTTTCATCCCCGAGCCCTTCAGCTCGAAGTCCGGATTGACCCGTACCGCGATGCGCGCCGGGCGCTGCAGCTCGTCGGCAATGGCCGCCAGTTCGCCAACCTCGCGGAACGATTCGAGGTTGATCAGCACGCCGGCCGCCACGGCCTGGCGCAATTCGCCCCGCCGTTTGCCGGGACCGGCGAAACTGACTTCATGCGGATTGGCCCCGGCGTCGAGCGCCACCTTCAATTCGCCAGCCGAAGCTACATCGATCCCGTCAACCAGCCCGGCCATGAAGCCGACCAGCGCCGGCAGCGGGTTGGCCTTCATGGCGTAATGCAGTTTGACCGAAGCGGGCAGGGCGGCACGCAATTCGCCAACGCGCGTCTTCAGCAACCCGCGGTCGTACGCATAAAACGGCGTCTGGCCGACCCGGGCGGCAAGCTGTTCCAGCGGCAGTCCGCCGACCAGCAACTGGCCGGCGGCGACGGCAAACTGCGGCATGGGCGCGTGAATCGGGAGAGGGCGGGGCGGGATAGCGGTCATCTAAAAATTCCTGTTCTTGCTCAATTGATAGCGTTTGGTGTTTGGTTCAAGGACTCAATACGTTCGGCAAAGTAGCCAATGGTTTTCTCCAGGCCATCCTGTAAGGACGTGCTGGCTTGCCAACCGAGCTTTTCCCGGGCCAGGGCGATATCCGGTTGGCGTTGCTTTGGATCGTCGGTCGGCAGTTGTTTGAAAACGATTTCCGAACGACTGCCGGTCAGGCGAATTATTTCGCGGGCCAGTTGAAGCATGCTGTACTCGTCCGGATTGCCCACATTCACCGGGCCGGTGAAATCATCCCCGGTATTCATCATGCGAACGAGGGCTTCAATGAGATCGTCGACATAACAGAACGATCGTGTCTGGGATCCGTCTCCGTAGATGGTGATTGGCTGACCGCTAAGGGCCTGGACAATGAAGTTGCTGACCACCCGACCATCATTGGGGTGCATGCGCGGACCATAGGTATTGAAAATTCGCACAACCTTGATGCGCAGCCGGTGTTGGCGGAAGTAGTCAAAGAACAGGGTCTCGGCACAACGCTTGCCTTCGTCGTAACAACTGCGCGGACCAATCGGGTTTACGTGGCCCCAGTAGCCTTCAGGTTGCGGATGGATATCCGGATCGCCATAGACTTCACTGGTCGAGGCCTGCAGAATCTTGGCCCTGAGACGCTTGGCAAGCCCAAGCATGTTGATAGCGCCATGAACGCTGGTCTTTGTTGTCTGCACCGGATCATGCTGGTAGTGCACAGGCGATGCCGGGCAGGCCAGGTTGTAGATCTGATCGACCTCGACGTAGAGCGGAAAAGTCACATCGTGGCGCATCAGTTCAAAACGCGGATGTGTCAGCAGGTGGCTGATGTTGCTCCGCCGACCGGTAAAGAAATTATCGACACATAGCACTTCACAGCCATCATTCAACAGCCGCTCGCAAAGATGCGAGCCGAGAAAACCTGAACCACCGGTAACCAGTACTCTAGTGTTGTCCATGATGATTTTTCTCCATGTCGAGGCGACGGCGGAATTGGTCGGCAATTTGATCAACCAAGTAATCCCAGTCGTGCAGCAATGCCTGCTGCTGACGTGCACTGACAGCTTCGGCAGTATTTTTATCCGCCGATAGCGCATTGTTCAGCGCGCTATCCCATTCCTGAAGGTTTTCGGCAATGCCGACAATCTTTCCCAGTGGCGTCACCGAATCGATCGGAGAGCACACGACTGGCCGTCCGGTTGCCAGATATTCGTTCAGTTTCAGGGGGTAGATGAAATGGGTGTAATCGCAGACTTCGTAGCACATCAGACAGACATCCATTGCCTGCATGTAGGCTGGCAGTTCGGCGAGCTGGCGGTTTCCCATGAAGTGGACGTTGGGCAAATTGCCTAGCTCTTCAAGGATCGTCTCCTTCCCTCCGACGTAACCCTGCGGCCCAACCAGTACGAACGACCATTCAGGGCGTTGTGTTGCCAGTTGTCGAAGAAGCGCCAGATCAAGCTGCGATTTGATCACGCCGACATAACCCATGCGTGGATGGGGGATGGCGGAAATGTCTGCTGGCTCGGCTACAGGGGTCGCGTATGCCGAATAATCGACGCCATTGGGAACATGCATCGTCTGCGAATTGAAACTGCCTTTCTTCTCCAGCAGTTTTCGGGAATGAATGATTACCTGATCGACCCGCTTGATTAGGGCAATTTCCCGCGGGTCATTGGGCAGATCCTCAGTCGAGAAACGATATTCGTCATCGATGTGATAGCAGGTCAAATCGGCATGAATGGCATCCAGAGACCAATCGAATTCAGGGCGCCAGAGGTACAGCACGATATCGGTACAGCCCCGGTTTCGGAGGGTACGTTCGGCCTGAACGAGTCGCTGCTTTTTGATCCATTGCGCTAGCCATTTCGGGCGGTAGAGTTCGGGTAGCCAACGACCGGGACTATAGAGTGTCAGCCCGAACTCATCCGGAGAGATTGACTGGATATTGGGTTTGGCGGGGGCGGGCGAAAGCCAGTAGTCACGCCAGCCTTTGGCTGGCTCGACCCAGATAACCTCGAATTGTCGAGCGAGGCGACCAACGACGTGGTGTCTCGGCATCCAGATTCCATGCCAGTTATCTGGAACCAAGGCAATGACGCCGATTTTCCGGTTTTGGGAACTTGAGGTGTCTTGGCTGACTGTCATTTTCATATGCTAGGCACCCCTTTGGTCATTGCTTGGTATTCCAAGTCAGATATTTGGAATCGGTATCCCGCAGTTTTCCCTGCGGACTTTCGTCTGGCGCGAGGGAGAATCTTTCAACTTAAACCGCGTTCTTGTCGCCCCATTCGGTCGACAGCGTCTTCCTGTCTATCTTGCCGTTCGGATTGCGCGGCAGCGGGCCGCTACGCACCTCGATGCCGGCCGGAACCATGTAGGCCGGCATGCGGGCACGGCACTCGGCGAGCAGGGCAGTGACATCGAGTTCTGAATTGACGGGCGGCGTGGCTATTACCTGAATGGCCTGGCCGAGCCGCTCGTCGTCGACGCCAAAGGCAACACATTCGCCGACCAGTTTGGTCGCGTAGAGGATTTCCTCGACCTCGGTCGGGCTGACTCGATAGCCGGAGGTCTTCATCATTTCATCGCGGCGGCCGATGAAGTAAAGGAAACCTTCCTCATCCATTCGTACCGTGTCGCCGGAGAAGACGGCGATTTCAGGGAGAACGAGCCCCGCCTCGCGCCCCGGAGCATGCACCGGCAGGGGTTTGTAACGCTCCGCAGTTTTCTCCGGATCGTTCCAGTAACCCATGCCGACCAGCGCCCCGCGATGCACCAGTTCACCCGGTTCGTTGGGCGCGCACGGCGAGCCATCCTCGCGCAGCACAAGAATTTCGGCGTTGGGTATGGCCTTGCCTATCGAATCCGGGCGTCGATCGACTTCGGCCGGCGGCAGGTAGGTGGAACGGAAAGCTTCGGTCAATCCGTACATTAGGAAAGGCTTCGATTTCGGCAGATGGCGGCGCAAGGCATCCAGCGTTTCGCGCGGCATGCGGCCGCCGGTATTGGCGAAGTAGCGCAGATGCTCGGTGATCGATTCCGGCCAGGGTAGTTGCGTGAGCTGAATATAAAGGGGTGGCACGGCAGTCAGTCCGGTTACTTTTTCCCGTTCGATAGCCTTGATGACGTCGCGTGGCAGTAGGTAATTCAGCAGCACGACTCGGGCGCCGACATGAAAAGCCGTGGTCAATTGGCTGAACCCGGCATCGAACGACAGCGGCAGAGCGGCCAGCAGCGTATCGTCGGCGTGATTGCCCAGATAGCTAGCCACGCTCTTGGCACCGGCCACCATGTTGCGATGGGAGAGCACAACCCCCTTCGGCTTGCCGGTGCTGCCTGAGGTGTAAAGGATGCCAAGCATGTCCGTGTCGATGACGCGGTGGCCGGTGGCGGGTGTCTGAGCGAGTAACTCGCCCCAGCGACAGATGTTTAACGCGCCCAATGCCGGTACGCTCTCCGGCGAATCAAGAACTACGACATGACGCAGATCGTGACAGGCGGGCAGTGTTTCCTGCAGCAGAGCCAGGCGTTCCGGGGAGGTGACGAGCACGCGGACATTACAGTCGCGCAGGATGTAGCCAACCTGTTCGGCTTTCAGCAGTGGATTCAGTGGTACGAAAACCCCGCCAGCAGCCGGAGCACCGAAACTGGCGATCACCGTCTCGAAACGCTTCTCGAGATAGATGGCGACGCGCTCGCCGCGCTGAATTCCAAGGTGTATCAGTCCCGATGAAAATCGCCCAACCAGATCATGCAATTCTCCATAAGACAGGGAACTCTTGCCAGCTATCAAGGCAGTTGTGCCTGGCGAGCGTGCGGCGGAGCGGGCAATTAATTCATGAAGCAAGGTGGTATCGGACATGGATGTAAATCGTCAGGCTGGGGTGGGAGTGCTCTCCGAAAAGAGCGTACGGATTGCGCTTAGTTGCAAGCCTTTAATCGTGATGACCAAAGGATAGTGTATCGTCTTTCGTGCACCGTTGTCCTGTGACGCTTTGCGGCGATTTTTCTCGGAAATGAGGGCTCGATCATGAGCAAGCTTAGAAAACTGTTTGCATATTCTGGTTTGGTCCGAGCACAGACGGGAAAGTCCAGACGTCAGCAAATCCTGGAAATCCTCGAGTTATTCCGGGGGCGACACAAGCTTGGCATTGAAGAATATTACGAACTTGGCGTGTTCGATGATGTTTTTTTCTCGCCGGAAGCCAAGGCACAGTGTCTCGGGTGGCGGAGCAGCGTAAGGATCGATCGTATTCTCAATGATGACTACTGGCGGGCAACGGCCAATGACAAAATTCTTAATTATGCGTTGCTGGTGCATTACGGGTTTCCGGTTCCCGAAACATTACTTACCTACTCGCCATCCGGAAGAAGGGTTGCCAATGAACGCCTTCTTCGCACCGAGAATGAACTCAGGGCATATTTGTCGGCAGACTTGATTTTTCCGGTATTTATCAAACCGGTTCATGGTACCTACGGGCGAGGCACGTTTCATTTGCAGAGTGCTCTAGGCGATAGCGGATACCTCGACATTAGGGGACACACCGTCAGTCGGGAAGCGTTGCTGAGTGCATGCACGAACGAAAAGTATGCCGGAATGCTCTTTCAGAAACCTCTAGTTCAGCATCCGGAAGTTGTTGCACTGGTCGGCCCGACGGTGAGTTGCGTTCGCCTCATTGTTGCGCTTGGTATTGATGGTGCCCCGGAAGTCGTCCTGGCGTTCTGGAAAATCGGTCGGCAAAAAAACGTCACGGACAACTTTTGCATGGGGGAGAGCGGGAATCTTCTCGGCTGGGTTAGCACCGATACGGGAGAAGTCGAGCGGGTCATAACCGGTCTGTGGCCAACCGGTACCGAACGTGTCGATCATCCAGACACCAATGAACGCCTTGTCGGGGTGCGCCTACCCGCTTGGTCCGAGGCGTGTTCATTGTGCTGCAACGCAGCTGAACATTTTCCCGGCTTGAGATTGCAGCATTGGGATGTTGCTTTCTCCGATCGAGGGCCGGTCCTCATGGAACTCAACACCGAGGCAGATCTGGGGGTTCCGCAATTTCTCGGACGCCGGGCTTTCGTCACTGAGCGGATCGATGCCTTGCTGTCAGCGCGGCCGCGAGGCTAGTTCGAGAAGCTGCTCTTTGGCCGTTTCGAACGATTGTTTGATGGTCGCGTAGGCTGCTTCGTCGAATTGCTTGAGGACGGCCGAAGTGTCGAAGTGGGTAGGTGACGCGCTTTTGATGCCGATCTTGACGCGCCGGAGCTGGTCGGTTTGTAATGCGTCCAGAATGGAAGCGACGCCGCGATGCCCGCCGGAACTTCCGCTCATACGAATTCGCACCTTGCCAATTGGCATGTCAATGTCGTCGAACACCAAGATGCATTGATCTGCGCCAAAGTGCATGCCTTCAGACAGATTTTTCAAAGCTGGGCCGGTCAGATTCATTGCTGTCTTGATCTTGATGAGCCAGAGGTTGCAATTATCAATTGATGCTTTAGCAATCCAGGCTTCAGGATATTCACGCCATTCGCCAGCGGCCGATGAACACAGTGTGTCCAGTGTTTCATAGCCAACGTTGTGAGGCGTTCGGGCAAACTCGGTACCCGGATTACCCAGCCCGATGATGACCTGGTCGCTTGGAGTTGCGACGGGCAGGAGAGTTTCTGGGGCTGCGCTCGCAGGATTGGCCGACAGCTGTGCGATGGTCCCTGGTGTGCCGCGATGAGCTTGCAGGTGGCTGCATTCCGAACAGAACATGTCGCGTCCGCAGTCATCAACCCAGCAATTTACCGTACCCATCAATGACATTGATATCCTGATCAGGTGATCTTTTTTATTGGTTCCCTTGAGCAGGATGAGGTCACCGTCCTGCTGGATCGACTCGAGGTAGGTTGCTACATCGTGAATTTGGGTAAAGGCCTGCAATCGTGATTCGGTTCCTGACCGATGTGCCTTGAGTGCTGCCGAGGCAAGGCGACCGGTGAAAATTGCAATGTCAGCGACCTGCAACGCTTCCTGGGCGAGCTTGAAAATTTCATGCTCTTTGTGTTGGCAATTTGAGATGGTGCCGAGAACGAAAATTTTCCGCTTGGCACGGGCGGCGCCTAGCTGTTCGAGGAGTGGTCGGACTGTCCAGGCCGGCGACTTGAAGTCATCGCGGATAAACGTGATTCCTCGGGGGGCGATGACGGGCTGCATGCGACCTTCGGCGGGAGGCGTCCGGCTGATTCCTTGGGCACAATCGGCCAGTGTGAGGCCAGCAGCGAGTCCGCCACCAATGGCGGCAAGTGCTGATGTCAATAGTTGCCTGCTATAGAGTTGCGTGTGGATGGCAACAGATTCGCCCTTGAAATTTGCCGTGAATTGAAGTGGATACGGCCAGATGGAAGTGATATCGGTCGCTTGCAGATTGGCATTTGCACTGGTGCCATAGGTAAGGACGGGACATTTTGCATACGTGTGCAGACCGGAGACCAGTTCGTCATCGATGTTGAGAACGATTGTTCCATGTGCGGGAATTGCCTCGACCAACTTGGCGAATTCGCGGGCGATAGCTGAGCGGGAGCCGAAGGCTGTCAGATGATCGTCGCCGACCACGGTGATGATGCCGATAGACGGCTGCAATACCGCCAGTTGAGTGTCCAGCGAGCCGGGCGAACTCTCGCCCAGTTCAGCGGCACAGAATCTATACCATGGTCGTGTCCTCAGCACCACTTTTGCGACCTCAGGCGCTGCATTGAGCGACAGCGGGGTACCGCTCGTCTTTCCGCAAACGCTCAGGATGCCGACCAGGATATCCTTGGCCGTGGTTTTGCCGACGCTGCCGGCGATTCCAATAAACTGGGTGGCATTAACTAGTTGTCTGTATTTCAGGGCAATCCGAATGATGCTTGAATCGATAAGCTGATCGCCAATTCTTGAGCGTATACGCCATTCGAGCGCTCCGGAAATTGCCTTCCAGTGGCGATAAAGCGGTTTTCCAAAGAGCTTGAACTTCAAGAGGGCGCTTTCTGTTTAAACTGAGTTGATCCATGGGTGGCAGGTTCTGTTGCCGAACTGCTTCAAAAAACTGCGTGTCCGCTCGGTAAGGAGTCCGCGCCCATGGAGTTGGGCGATCCCGCCAATGTCATTGAGTTCAAGGATTTTTGGCCCTTCGTTGGTGAATGCGAAATCGATATGTTGAATTTGCATCATCGGGATCAAATCCCCCAGTGCGTGGCATGACTCAAGCACTTGTGGCCAATCTGGTAACTGAAAGCCCTCGAAGGAATTGCCTGAGATCGGATGCTCGTTAAGCAGTTTTGTTTCTGGCCAGAGCCCGCTGATGACCCGGCCGATCGTTCCGGTTGCCGGATCGACATCGGCAAGGAGATTGCCGTGTTTTCCCATGCCGAAATTGTCGACATGGTTCGGCGGAACGGCGATTTTCCAGATTGCTTGAAGTGGACTGGATCCATCGGGACCATTCAGACAGACGATACGGGCACCGCAAATTGCCGGCCAGCCGGTAAGCTGCTCGATTGACTCGGCAAGCCTCAACGGTTTCTGAAACAGATAACCGCACTCGGGGCGATGGTAGCGATGATCGACCGTTCGTTCGAGCCGAATCAGGAATTTCTCGACGGCTATGCGCTCGCCATTAAGCAGCACAAGACAGTCACTCGCTTGCTCGTAGCCTGCAAGATAGGCGCTGCCATATCCCTGTTGGGAATAGGCTGGTTTTCCGAACAGCGGAAAAACGCTTGGATCACGAAGGAATGTGGCTGCTTCGGCTATGTTTCGTAAATGCTTGCCGAGCACGGCAGGCAGGCGGGAAGAGGTTTTGAGGGTTGCTACCGTCGGAACAACGGGTAGTCCCACGGAGTCGGCCATGGTCATGAAGACCGTTTTGTCCCAGGCTGGTAGTACGACGTTGCGCGGGTTCAGGGCAAGACTCAGTTCCGAATGCAACCGCCAGCCGAGAAAATCCTCTATTCCCCGGCCCAGAAGAAAAGTGGAGTCGTAAAGTTTGTTCCAGTAATAATCACTGATTCCGCATTGCCCCCCTGTTTTCTTGAGAGCCAGGATTTCGCGGAACTGCTGGAGCGGGCTTTTGCCGGTTTGCTGGGTGGCGAGGCGCTGCCAGTTTCTATAAGTTTCGAGTCGCGCCTTTAGAGAATTGACCTGATTCATGAATTTTTTAAGGTTCTTTGAGTCGGTACGAAAGGCTACACTCGTTGTAATCGATGCTGCCGTGCAGTATCTCACGATCATGCCGGCATTCTCCCCCTATAATGCGGCCTCCCCATTCTGTTGTCGTAGGAGCAAGGCTTGAATACCGAAAAAGAAGTATTGTCCCTTCTGGACGAAATTCTCAGTTTGAACGGCCGTTCCGCGGAATTTTCTGCAAGTACGCCGCTTCTCGGTGCAATTCCAGAGCTTGATTCGATGGCTGTTGTTGCCTTGATTACTGGCTTCGAAGAGCGTTTCGGCTTCACCGTCGATGACGATGAAATCGAGGGTAGTACGTTTGCGACGGTCGGCTCGTTGGTCGAGTTCGTCGAAGGCAAGCTGGCCGGTTAAGCGGCGAGTCAGTCGTGCAGCCCTTCTTTCTTCCCGGCGAAAGGGGGCAACGTTTTTGCCTCTATCACGCCCCCAGAGACGTGGCGCGTGGCGCGATCATCTATCTGCACCCTTTTGCCGAAGAGATGAACAAAGCGCGCCGGATGGCGGCAATGCAGTCGCGTGCCTTGGCCGAGGCCGGTTTTGCGGTGTTGCAGATAGACTTGCTCGGCTGTGGTGATAGCGCCGGCGATTTTTCTGAAGCAACCTGGCGGGCCTGGCAAGATGATGTCATGTTGGCTTACCGTTGGTTGCGTAGGCAAACCCAGGCGCCGTTGACCCTTTGGGGTTTGCGCGCAGGTTGCTTGGTGGCGGCCAGTGCTGCACTTAACCTGCCGGAAGCAACGAATTTCGTCTTCTGGCAACCGGTCGTTTCCGGCAAGCAACACTGGCAGCAGTTCATGCGCTTGAAAATGGCTGGCGAACTGGCTTCCGGGCAGGCCAAGGGCGTCACCGAACAACTGCGCCGCCAACTTGCTGCCGGCGAATCTGTCGAAATTGCCGGTTATACGGTCTCTCCGGCCTTGGCTGAAGGTTTGGAGGCAGATGAGCTTGAGCCGCCGGCCGGTGGGGGAGGGCAGATTGCATGGCTTGAGACCTCTTTGCGCGACGAAGCGATCCTTGCCCCAGTCTCGCAGAAGCGGATTGAGCGCTGGCAAGCTGCGGGTTATGTGGTTCATGCCCAAGTCGTTCGGGGGCCTGCCTTCTGGCAGACGACGGAAATCGAGGATGCGCCCGAACTCCTTGTCGCGACGCAGGCGGCGCTGGCGAGATGGCCATGAGCTTGACCGAACAGGCCATCGTCTTTCCTTGTGCCGGAAATGAATTGCTTGGCATTGTTACCTTACCGGAGCAGTCGGGGGGCACCGGCGTTCTCGTTGTCGTCGGTGGGCCGCAATATCGGGTCGGCAGCCATCGGCAATTTCTTTTGCTATCCCGCGCGCTAGCGAGTGCCGGTTACCCGGTGATGCGCTTTGACTGTTGTGGCATGGGTGACAGCAGCGGGGAGTTGGCGGATTTCCAAGGGTTGAATGGTGACATATCAGCTGCCATTACTGCCTTTCAAAAGCAATGCCCGACGATAAGCAATGTGGTTCTTTGGGGCTTGTGTGATGCGGCATCGGCGAGTCTCCTTTACTGGGATGCCACGCACGATTCACGAATAGCAGGGCTTGTCTTGCTCAATCCGTGGGTGCGCTCTGAGGCGACCCTGGCCAAGACACACATTAAACATTACTACGGTCAACGTCTGTTGCAGGTCGAGTTCTGGCGCAAGCTGCTCACCGGAAATCTCGGCATCGGCCGGGCGCTTGGCGGGTTTGTCGCGAGCTTTGTGCAGGCACGACGAGCCTCTGATTTAACGACAGGTGCCGCGGTTCTGCCTTTCCAGACAAAAATGATGAGGGCCTTAAAGGAATTTCAGGGGCAGGTTCTGCTGATATTGAGTGGTGATGACTACACGGCCAAGGAGTTCATCGAAGCCATTCAGGCCGATTCGGAGGGGGCGGCTGCGCTTGAAAATAGCCGTCTTAGGCGCGTCGATATTGCTGGGGCAGACCATACCTTTTCTTCTGCCGAGTGGCGCCAATCGGTTGAAGCGATGACGATTTCGTGGATTGAAACCTCCGTCAGGGTAGTGGATTATGCTAAATAAGAATTTGGAGCTTGCCATCCTTGTCGCCAAGCTTCTGATCATTTATAAGAGTCAGCATTCAATTCCATTCAGATAAATCGTGCCCCTCGACTATTGGATCTTTGATCCTTCGACCTGCCAATTTCCGAAACCGCGCGTGCCGATCTTGCCCTCGACATTCGATTACTCGGTGTCGTCAAACGAAAAGAGTGCCTTCCCGGATATCGGCTTCCGACACTTCAGTCGCGGCCGCTATGCGCTCGGCGAAGCTTTTCGCCTTGCTGGCGTTGGTCAGCACGGTGCGTTACTAGCGCCGGCCTACCATTGCGTAACGATGCTTGATCCGGCCTTGGCGTTAGGGGCACCAGTCCTGCTTTATTCGCTGAAGCCCGATCTGATGCCCGATCTGCATAGTCTGGACCAGATTTACGCCGAATCGACCGTGCCGGTAAAGGCATTGCTGGCGACCCATTTTTTTGGATTGGTCCGGGATTTTTCGCGGTTGAAACAATGGGCGGATGATAAAGGGATTGTCCTGGTTGAGGATTGCTCGCACGTCCTGTTTACCGAGCGATATCGGGCATGCGGTGCCGGCCTTTACGGGAAATTCATTGCCTCAAGCCCGTACAAGTTTTTCCCCTGCACCGACGGCGGCTTGCTTGCAGCGCAAGATGCCCATTTTCTGGACGGCGTGAAAACCGAGTCTGCTGGTCTGCTTTGTGAACTTCGCGGAATCAAAAGCACCATCGAAAAGTCCAGATTGCCAAAACTTTCAAAAAATGATCTCGAACAGATTGATCGGCGGCTTGATTCTCTTGTCTTTGACTCTCTAAAGCCAGGGGTTGATCAACGCATTGAACGCTCAGCGCAATCGATCCAGTATTCACCGGCTTCTGCCACAACGGCATCCCTTCTTAGTTCCCGGTGGCTGACCAGTCATTCATCAGCGACAAACAACCTTTCCCGCAGGCAGGAAAATTATCGTCGCTGGGTTACCGCTCTTTCGGATGTGCCTAATTGCCATGTGCTATATCCGGAAATTCCTGCCCATGCCGCCCCCTATATGTTTCCGCTCTATCTGAATTATCCAACGCCTCATTTTTACTGGTTGAAGCTGTTGGGGCTTCCGGTATGGCGTTGGGATGAAATGGTGGTTTCCGATTGCGCGGTTGCCGAAGACTACCGTCTTCATTTGCTCCATTTGCCATGTCATCAGTCATTGAGCGAAGACGAAATGGGGTGGATGGTTGCGGTGGTGAGAAAAACGCTCGCTCTCCCGGTCGTTGGCGTTCAGTGATGTCTTGGGAAATTTACCCCGCGAAGACAATATTTCCGACATATGCCGATGACTGGGATCGTCTGAATGCTGAACTCTATGACAGCCACCCTTACTTCGACAGTCGCTTTGTCGGTCCGCTGCTCAATTTCTTTGCCAGCGGAAAAGAGAAACTCTGTATCCACCGGTCGAATGGCGTCATTTCAGGCGCCTTGATTTTACAGCCAGATGGCATGGGGCGTTGGTCAACCTATCGTCCATCGCAAGTTCAAGTCACCGCGCTGCTTTTTGGTGACGCCCGGCTTCTGGATAGCTTACTAAAATCACTTCCTGGTTTTGCTTGGACAATCGAGTTTTACGCCGTAGATCCACGCTATTCACCTGATTTCTCGCGATTCAAACCAGCACAGATCGTTTCTCCACATGCCTATACGATCGGAATTCATCCCGATATCCGATTCGCGGACTACTGGAACACGCGCTCAAAAAATTTAAGAGCCAACGTTCGTCGCTATTTCAATCGCTCGGAAAAAGAGTCGACTACTCCACTTCTCTCTAAATCCGTGACTACGGCTGACATGAGTATTGGCGTTGCGCGCTTTGGTGAACTGGAAACTGCTGGATGGAAAGGGGCTGCTGGAACTGCGGTTTCCATCGACAATGAACAAGGACTGTTTTATTCGGAAATTCTCAGTCGCTTTGCCCTGTCAGAGCAGGCTACAGTCTACGAACTGTCGATTGGGGCGCAACTGGCGGCTTCCCGCTTGGTGATTGCCAACGATAAAATGGTTGTCATTCTCAAAACGACTTATGACGAATCGCTGGCTCGTTTCGCTCCTGGTCGATTATTGCTCTATCGCATTATTGAAGAAGAGCTGGCGAGTCAATCGGGCAGGACTATCGAGTTCTACACCAACGCCACCAGTGACCAAGCCGAATGGGCCAACTTTGGTTGCACCATTCAAAATATTCAAATATTCAAGAGCGATTCTTACGTCGCTGCCTTCTCGATTCTCAAAGTATTGTGGCAAGTGTTGAGCGGAGTCGATCGCAAAGGTGCAAATCCAGCTAGCATCGGGGAGCCAGTTGCAGTCAAGAACTGCTCCAGGATTGACGGCCTTGCTGCCGAGCTTGGCGATCTTCAACAGTTTTCCGCTCGTGACAACATCGAGGTCTCAGTTGACTGGTTCGAGCTTCTTCAGAATAACGTTTACCCGAACGATTCCGGTGTGCGCTACTACTTCGTAGCCGGAAGAAGTATTTCATCGACGATCATCCCGCTACGGCTGACTACAGAAGGCCGCATTCGCACTGTTGAGGCGCTGGGCAACTACTACACATCGCTTTACACCCCGTTGCTAATCAACGATAGCGATCTACTCACCGTCAGGCACGTGCTCGCTTCCGCCTCTCGTGACCATGGTGGGGCACATGTCATGCGTTTTGCTCCGATGGATCCCGAATCACCGGCCTTCAACGGTCTGGTGAACGAATTACGGGCAATCGGCTGGATACCTTTCAGATTTTTTTGTTTTGGCAACTGGTTTCTCACAGTCGACTTTAATTGGGAGGGGTATCTCAAAAAGCGAAGTGCCAACCTGCGGAGCAGTATCAAGCGCCGGAACAAGGATTTTGCTGCACAAGGTGGAACGCTTGAAGTAGTGACAAATGCCGATGGGGTTGAACAGGCAATCTTGGACTTTCAGGAGGTCTATACCGCCAGCTGGAAAATTCCTGAGCCCTATCCCGACTTCGTACCCTCGCTGATCCGCAGGCTATCTGCCATCGGTATGTTGCGCCTTGGTATTGCACGGCTACAGGGAAGACCAATCGCTGCGCAATTGTGGATTGTCGGCCAAGATAAGGCCAGTATTTATAAAGTTGCATACCACAAGGCGTTTGCCGCTCTTTCACCGGGAACCGTGCTGACCAGTTATTTGCTGAAACACGTGATTGAGCAGGATAACGTCAAGGAGGTCGACTTCCTGATCGGTGATGACGAGTATAAGAAAATCTGGATGAGCGATCGTCGAGAACGCTGGGGAATAGTGGCTTACAACCCACGTACCGCGATTGGTTGCCTATTGCTGATTAAAGAAATTGCCGGACGAGTTACCAAACTAGCTGGAAAAAAGCTCAAAGAAATTATTCTTAAAAAAAAATACCTGGGTAGTCGTGCTAGTTGAGTATCTGACCGATATCTCAATTGAGTATTCCCTCCATACTTGCCCCAAGAGACTAAAAATGATCTGGACCATTCATCCTATTGCGCAATTTGCCGATTTTAAAATTGAGTGGGATACCCTGGTAAGCTCCCGCCCGGGGACTCCGTTTCTCGAGTCGGCATTCCTGCTGCCCATACTGGATATCTTCGGTACAGGGGAAGAGCTGCTGTGCCTGCATCATGCTGACGGTCAACTTTGTGCTGCAGCCATTATGCAAAGGGGGCGAAAAAATATTTGGCAGACTTTTCAACCCTCACAACTTCCTCTGGGGGCTTGGGTGACAAATGGGAACATTGATCTGATCTCCGCCTGCAATGAGTTGATGCGCCGACTTCCTGGCCTGACTCTGGCTATCGGAGTCAGCCAACTTGATCCGCAAATTCAGGTTCGAGCAGAGGATAGCCCTAAAGTACGTACCCAGGACTACATCAAGACTGCATGGGTCGACATTGAAGGTGGTTTTGAAGCGTACTGGGAAGCACGCGGTAAAAACCTCAAGCAAAATACCCGTAAGCAGCGTAACAAGCTGCAGGCCGAAGGCATCAATACCCGGATTGAATGCATAAGCACCCCTGCGGATGTTGCAAAGGCGATTGAAGATTATGGCCTGCTTGAGAGTGCAGGCTGGAAGGCAGCCGATGGCACTGCGATCCGTCCGGACAACGCTCAAGGTCATTTCTATCGCGAAATGCTGAAAAATTTTTGCAGCCTAGGGCGTGGGCGCATATACCGCTATTGGTTTGGCGAAAAGGTTGTTGCAATGGATCTGTGTATAAACGATGACAAAGTTATCGTGATCCTGAAAACGGCTTACGACGAATCCTATAAGACCGTTTCACCATCAACGTTAATGCGCCAGGATGAGTTTCGGCAATTATTTGAAGAGCACAAGTTTTCCCGGATCGAATTCTATGGCAAGGTCATGGAATGGCACACCCGCTGGACAACGCAAAATCGCACCCTCTACCACGCTACTGATTATCGCTGGGGGTGGCTAAAAAAAATACATGCGTATCTTTCTCCACCGGTTGATCAGCTATCTCAGCAGCTGCCATTGCCTTCTGAAACCTGACCACTGATCAATACAAAATATCGCCACTAGCTTCTCAATAGAAAAACATGAAACGCTTATTAATTATTGCCTACCATTTCCCCCCTTTGGCTGGCAGCAGCGGGATTCAGCGCACATTGCGTTTTGTGCAGCATTTACCAAAGTTCGATTGGGAGCCCATCGTTCTCTCGGCGGACCCCCGCGCCTACGAGCGTACCAGTGAAGATCTTATGAAGGATATTCCTGAGGGGGTGGTGGTTCGACGGGCCTTTGCCCTTGATACTGCACGCCATCTCTCCATTGCCGGTCGCTATATTGGTGCGATGGCCCGCCCTGATCGTTGGGTAAGCTGGAAAATCGGAGCTGTTCGTGAAGGAATGCGAATGATCAGAGAGTTCAAGCCGCAGGCCATTTGGTCAACCTATCCAATTGCGACGGCGCACTTGATTGGCGCCGAGCTTCAAAGGCGAAGTGGCTTGCCATGGATTGCCGACTTCCGTGATCCGATGGCGCAGGACGGATATCCAGCCGACCCGCTCGTTTGGCAAAGTTACAAATCGATTGAAGAGCGGACTTTGTCGACGGCAAGTTACAGTACCTTTACCACCCCCGGCGCAGCGCAGACTTACCGCTCGAGATATCCAAATTCAGCAGAGCGCATCGTGGTGCTCGAAAATGGTTACGATGAAGAAACGTTTGCCGAAGTGGAGAGTATTGGCCCTCTGAATCAAAAAATTCATCCGAAAGCAGTCACATTGCTACATAGCGGCATTGTTTACCCGGAAGAAAGAGACCCGACGCAGTTTTTTGCAGCGCTTGGCCAGCTAAAAACATCGGGGAAGATTCAGGCCGGCACTTTAAAAATTCGCTTCCGAGCATCTGTACATGATGATTTGCTCAACTCACTGGCCAAAAAATACGACGTTGCTGAATTTATCGATTGTCAGCCACCCATCCCATATCGGGAGGCGCTCGCCGAGATGCTTAATGCAGATGGGTTATTGGTCATGCAGGCATCAAATTGCAATGAGCAAATACCAGCGAAGATTTACGAGTATCTGAGGGCGAGGCGCCCAATTTTCGCTTTGACCGACCCGCTTGGGGATACTGCTGCAACGCTTCGGAATGCGGGGGCTAGTGATATGGCACGGCTCGACTCAAGCTCGGAAATCTGTGACGTCCTACCAGCATTCATTGATGCGATCAGGCGCGCAAAAGGGGCCTCGTCCTTGCCGCTTACACCGGCTATTGAACAGGCCTCACGAGTAGGGCGTACCGCTCAATTGGCGAAACTACTTGATTCAATCACGGCACGATGATGCTTGTGGCTTCAAATTCGGCTTCTCTTTCACCTGATTTTGCCAAGGCAAAAAAATGTTAAGCAGCGCCATAAATCTGCTGGTGGCCCTTGCTGCATTGGTGGCTGGAAGTGTTTTGGCTTTGAACTACCCGATTGGTCAGTTCACGGCATTTGTTTGCTTTCTTCTCTGCGCATTGCTTGTTTTTTATAGACCAAGTCATTTGCTTGTCATTATTCCTGCGATTTTGCCGGTGATTGGGTTTGCTCCGTGGACCGGCTGGATAAGTTTTGAGGAACTTGATTTACTAATTCTCGCTAGTGCAGCAGGTGGGTATGCCAGATGCGGCATTGATGGAAGGGAGCGTTCTAGCCAGCAGCGTACATCGTCGCTGTGTCTTGTGTTGGCTACCCTGATGTCAATATCGATTCTGATATCCATGACCCGTGGGTTTGCTGATGCAGGTGGTTTCCACTTTAGTTGGTTTCAAGGCTACGATGGCCCGATGAACAGCCTGCGAATTGGCAAGAGTTTCTTTTTTGCGCTGCTGTTGATTCCATTAATCACAAGATTTCAAGATTCCCCGGAAAACAAAACTGGCGGTAAATTGGCCTTGGGCATCGCGATTGGCCTCGGTGCTGCTTCGCTGGCAGCGCTATGGGAACGTCTGGCCTTTACCGATCTGCTGAATTTCTCAAGCGATTACCGGTCGACCGCCCTATTTTGGGAAATGCATGTTGGTGGTGCCGCACTCGATGGATGGTTGCTTCTGACATTTCCATTTGCCATCTGGGCTCTGCGGAATTCTCGGAGTACCGTGCAGTTTGCGCTATCAATGTGCTTGATCGGGCTTGGCCTGTATGCAGCGTTGACAACGTTTTCCCGGGGCGTTTATCTGGCGCTGATTATTTCCTTGCCATTGCTGGCATGGCAAACACGCGGGTATTTGAAACCAGCAGTGAAAGGACTCGAACCGTCAACTTGGGGGATAGGGCGGTGGATGATCGCGCTGGTGTTTCTCGGCGCAATGGCTGCTCTCGTTTTTCCCACAGGAGGGTACCGCGCACTCTCGGCGCTATTGGGGCTTGTGGCCATTTCGATATCAATTCCCTTCGTGCTGAGGGGCATGTCCTTCACGCAGTTTTTTGCCGGTGGTTTGGCCGGTTTGTTGTCAGGTACGCTGCTGGTTGTTTTAGCCAATTTTTTGCCCAAAGGCCCATATGTGCTTTATGGGCTTCTGTTCTTTGTAACGTTTTTGACAATATATTGGCAACCAACAAAGAAACCTCAAGGCAGGGCATACATCTGTACGACCAGCTTTGTTGCGTTGATGCTTTCTGCCGCAAATGTTGCAGATTTTTGGGGGGGGGTAGAGGCGTTGCGGGGAATGGGCTGCGCGCTATCAATGCTTTTCGTTTTATTTGTTTGGAATACTTTTTCCAGGCAGCCACTTTGGCCGAATGATCTACGTTGGCAAGGTGGTTTGCTAACGACTGCCGTTGCAACTAGTGCGGTGATAGCTGTATTTGTTGGTGGGGGCTATATGGAAGAACGCTTCTCCACCTCCGGAAAAGATCTTGATGGGCGGAAAACGCATTGGGCGCAAACAATAGGCATGCTCCAAACGCCGTGGGATATGACCTTTGGCAAAGGTTTGGGAAGGTTTCCGGCAAACTATTATTTTGCAATCCCGACTGGTGACTTTCCAGGGACGTATCAAATCAAGGAGCAAGAGGGCAATTCAATGCTCTCTCTCTCCGCTCCACGCCACCCAATGAGCTTTGGAGATATCTTGCGGGTTTCTCAGCGGATAGACATCGCTTCGGATGGTCCGTTTTCGGTTGAGTTAAAAGTCAGAGCCAAGGCGGATGTGGCGATTCATGCGGAGGTTTGCGAGAAGCACCTGCTTTATGTAGGTAACTGCGCAATTGGCCAAGCGTCAATCAAGGCGACCCACGGTGAGTGGCAGTCTGCACATATTCGACTGGAAGGCCCCGCATTAAACGGTGGCCCTTGGTATGCACCAAGATTAAAGATGTTTTCATTGGGGATTGGCAACCAGAGTGGAACTGCTGATATCGACGATGTGGTGCTGACCACCGTCGGAAGCGAAAATCTTCTGGAAAACAGTGGGTTCAATAATCAAATGCAGCGCTGGTTCTTCAGCAGTGATCACGACCACATGCCATGGCATGCCAAGAATCTGCTAGTGAATGTAATGTTTGATCAAGGTACTTTGGGTTTGATGGTCTTCCTGCTGCTTACCGCTAGCGCGCTATGGCGCTTGAATTTGGGCCGAGCCCGACAGCATGAGCTAGCGCCCTACCTGACTGCCGCGATCATTGGATTTTTGGCTGTTGGCATGTTCGATAGCCTGACAGACGTGCCACGCTTGGCTTTTCTCTATTATCTGCTGATCTTATATGCATTATCTATTGGCTTGCGCTCCCGGAGGCGAACGTCACCTCAATTCAAGCACGCTGCGTCAGAGTCGCCAGCGGTCCGGTGATAAATCGCCAAAGTTTAAGGTACGTCGATTTAACCACCAGTTTTCCCGTGCAGGGCTTTATGATTACGGCTTATCCGGAATCAATATCGGCGGTTCTCCGGTTTAGGGTAGGGGATTTGAGGAGGGGGTTTTGACTTCCATCTTGATGACTCATTCAATTTCAGGTCTATAGAGCTCATCCATTATGCGTACCGATCTTGCAGCATACCGTGCCACTCATTCGGAACAAGAGCGTATCGCTGACCTCTTTGCGCTGCTGCCGCTTAGCGGGAGGCTGGCGCTAGACATCGGTGCCCGAGACGGATACCTTGCCAATTTGCTCGCCGAAAGATTTGACAAAGTCGTAGCACTTGATCTTGCCAAGCCAGACATTGATCACCCCAAGATTGAACCAGTCCAAGGTGATGCGACTTGTTTGCAGTTTTCCGCTAATCACTTCGATGTTGTCTTGTGCGCAGAGGTTTTAGAGCACCTCCCCGACAATATCCTTGCCAAAGCCTGTAGCGAAATTGCTCGGGTCGCTGGAAATTACGTTGTAATCGGAGTTCCCTACCGTCAGGATCTCCGATGTGGGCGAACTACTTGTCAGTGTTGTGGCGCAGTAAACCCGCCTTGGGGCCATGTCAATTGCTTTGATGAAGCGAGACTCAGAGCCCTCTTTCCAAGCTTGACTTGGGAGCGCTCAACTTTTGTCGGGAGCAACCTTGAACGTACCAATTTTGTTTCCGCCGCACTTCTGGATTTTGCCGGGAATCCGTTCGGCACTTGGCAGCAGGATGAACCCTGTGTCCATTGCGGCCAATCAATTGGCTCGGCCAAGGCACGCAGCCTTGAACAGCGTCTCGCTACTCGCACAGCATTCATATTGAATCGGTTACAGGCAAGTTTTCTCAAGCCCCAAGCTAACTGGATCCATGTTCTGTTTTCAAAACACTCGGCCAAATTAAACGCATGAATCGTAGCCCCATGAAACCTAACAACGCTCATTTCACATCGGAATTTCCCAGTGCGGCATTCAGTTCTGGTCGACACCAGTTCAAGGATAAACAGCTTCAACAGATTGCCCAGGAGAGGGGTGGGGTTGCGGCATGGACGGAAGCGTTCAAGCGCTCGGGGGAGCGAGCACCATTGGCCGTCCAAGGCGATTTTGCTGTCGCAATTTTAGGCTCGAATGGTCGTGCTTTCATTGCTGTGGATCGCTTTTCCGTTTGCACTCTTTGCTATCAGATAAAGAATGGTCAGCTTCATGTGGCGGAACGGGCAGATGACCTCGCCGGCAACGATGGAGAACTTGATCCGCAGGCGCTTTACGATTATCTCTACTTCCATATGATCCCGGCTCCACGCACCGTGTTCAAAGGAGTCTACCGATTGCCGGCGGGACACTATGCCCTGTTTGAAAACGGACAACTCACGGTCGCTCCTTGGTGGAAACCGCACTTTGTCGAAGACCAGCGGGTACCGGTCGGCGAATTGAAATCCGAGTTCCGGCAGATTTTGCGCGATGCCGTGACCGACCGACTTGATGGCGAAACGACAGGATGCTTCCTCAGCGGCGGTACCGACAGCTCGACGGTGGCCGGGCTGCTCCGGGAGGTTACCGGGCAGCCTGCCAGAGCCTTTTCCATTGGTTTCGAGGCGGCCGGCTATGATGAAATGGAGTATGCGCGCATCGCCGCCCGGCACTTTGGTGCCGAGCACCACGAATACTATGTGACACCGGATGATCTGGTCCGCAGTATTCCCGAAGTCGCCGCCTCGTACGATCAGCCCTTCGGCAACTCCTCCGTCGTTCCATCCTTCTATTGCGCCAAGGCGGCGCGCGAAGCCGGCGTCACCCGGATACTGGCCGGCGATGGTGGCGACGAGTTGTTCGGCGGCAACACACGTTACGCCAAGCAGCGAGTTTTTGGCACCTACGAGCAGATTCCCGGTGTCCTGAGGCACGGCCTGCTCGAGCCTTTGCTGACTGGCACCGCGCTGCCGGGACGGATCCCTGGCATCAGGAAGGCCGTCAGCTACGTCGAGCAGGCCAGTGTTCCGATGCCGGACCGGATGCAAATGTATAACCTGCTGACTCGGCTTGGCCTCAGTGAGGTGCTGACCCCGGAATTCCTCGCCCTGGTCAATCCGCAAGATACGCTGCGTCAGCAGCGCGATGCCTACCGCTCGGGGGACGGTCAGGCGCTGGTCAATCGCATGCTCTGGTACGACTGGAAATACACATTGGCCGACAACGACTTGCCGAAGGTCTTGGGGGCCACTAGCCTAGCTGGCCTGGAGGTGGGATTTCCGCTTCTCGACGACCGGTTGGTTGATTTTTCGATGCGGCTCGACCCAGAATTAAAGCTCAAGGGGCTGACCCTGCGCTGGTTCTTCAAGGAGGCTCTGAAGGACTTCCTCCCGCCGGAAATCATCACCAAGAAGAAACACGGCTTCGGCCTGCCGTTTGGAGTATGGGCCGTCAAGCATGCAGGGTTGCGAGAACTAGCTCTGGAATCTGTCAATTCTCTGCGCAGTCGAAACATTGTCAGAGGGGATTTCATTGACCGCTTGATTAAGGAGTATCTGCCACAGCATCCTGGCTATTACGGGGAACTGGTATGGGTATTGATGATGTTGGCGCAATGGCTGGGGCAGGGGAGATGGCTTCGTTAAAATTCGTCATCGCCATCTTTGCCTTGTCCCAGATCGGCTATTCCGCGACTTAGCTGTTTCAAGGTTAAGGTCGAAAACAATAAGGCTTGCTGTGCAGATGATCGCGTTAAAGAAACTCCCCATATATATCCGTGAATTTGGCCTTGGTGCAGGGGTGATGATTTTTGCGGCTGTCGAGATCGCCATCCGCCAATGCTCCGGTCGGATAATTCCGCTTTCGGTTCCTGGCTATGCTGAAAAGATATTCATCAGGGACTCTGTGGCTGATCGGAGTACCTTCTGGCAATGTCTGGTCCAGCGTCAATATGACATTAAGAGGTTCCCCCAGTGTGCCCATCTTGTCGCGCACTATAACGAAATATTAAGGCAGGGGAAGGTTCCGCTAATTATCGATTGTGGCGGCAATATTGGTCTAGCTGCGATCTGGTTTGCGCGGGAGTTTCCGAAGGCCAACATCATTTCGATCGAACCCGACGACGCCAATCTTGAGATATTTCAGTTCAATATTCGGGCCTTCAAGGAGCGAATTACGATCATCAAGGGCGGCATATGGAACAAGCGTGGTTCGCTGAAAATCATCAATCCCGAATCAGGGGCGGCCGCATTTCGCGTTGTCTATTCTGAGGAGTCGCATACTCAGGGGGCGATCAGTGCTTATACCATTGATGATCTCTGCCTACTCGCCGGATCCGACAATCCGCTTATCGTGAAACTGGATATCGAAGGATCGCAAGCGCAACTGTTTTCAAGTGATACCGAGTGGGTCGGCAGAACCGATCTGATCACACTGGAACTCGATGACTGGTTACTTCCATGGCAGGGCACCAGCAGGAATTTTTTCTCCTGTCTTTCTAGTTACCCGTTCGACTATTTGCTGGGTGGTGAGAGCATTTTCTGCTTTAGGGACAATATTAGTCTCCTAAGGAAGCCCCCCGGCCCTGTCGAGGAGGCTGCAGATGTTTGACAATTTGTTCCTAGAACATAGGACGATTGCTGTTGTAATTCCTTATTTTCAGCGTGAATCAGGAATTCTGATCAAAGCACTGAACTCGGTTTTCTCGTCGGAAGGCGTCAGTGATGTACGCATTATCGTGGTTGACGACGACTCTCCTGTATCAGCAAAAAGTGAACTTGCAAACCTTGGTCCCACGCGATTTCCGGTTACCGTTCTTGAACAAGCCAATACGGGGCCAGGGGGGGCGCGCAACACGGCACTAGATAATTTGCCTGCGGGCACAGACTATGTCGCATTCCTCGACTCCGATGACGTCTGGAATAGCAGTCATCTTAAAAATGCCATGATTGCGATGGCTGCTGGATATGACGTCTACTTCTCAGATCATGTCCAGTTAGGCGCTGAAACCAGCGCTTTTCATCGTGCCGGGCGAATTGTCATAGAGCAGCATCCCCGAATTGGAGGGCGCGACGACTTACGCGCTTACGAAGGTGACATGTTCGACCAGATCATTACAGGAAACGTAATTGGTACTCCAACAGTTGCCTACAATTTTCATAAATTTTCCAAACTGCGTTTTCGTACGGACCTAACCTCTGCCGGTGAGGACTACCTTTTCTGGCTCGAGCTCACATCTAAAGGCGCTAGTTTTTCTTTTGGTGTATTTCCAGAAGTTACATGCGGAAAAGGCGTAAATGTCTATGCCGGTGCCGGATGGGGTACCGAGGGCCATGCTCGCCGTGTTTTACACGAGCTAGCCTACAGGCAGGCTTTGGTGACGCTCTACACTCTGAATCAGCGCCAATTTCATATAGTCGTTTCTGCTATTAAGAGCCTGCGCGATGCGTTCATTGTTGATTGCCTGCATCGCTGTATTCATCGGAAAAAAATTGACTGGAAGTTGGTAGTAATGGCTTTGAGGCAGGAACCGAAAATTATCGCCAGATTTCCAATAGTTATTTTTAAAAAACTCTTTGGCACTACTTAAAGAGATTTTTAGCAAAATCAGGAGAACCGAAAAATGACGCAGCATCGCGCAACGCAATAAGCTCTGTTCCCCTACCCAATGCCAGTTTTTCTGATCTGATGACCTTGCTCCAAACAACCATTTCTCTTGGTTCTGCATTGACCTGTTGATTGCGTTTGGAATATTTCTTGCCGGATTCCCATTTAATGTAGGACTAGTTTTCCGTGGAGTAGTTTGATAGTGCCCGAGTTTAAGAAATCAGAAGATGCGGGCAAACCCGCAAAACGCATGACAACAAGAAAAGCTCTCGCCTTATCCTTCTTGGATCGATATTCCGGACTCGTCTTGCATACCCTTTCGGCAATGGTAGTAGCCAGGCTATTGACGCCAGGAGAGATTGGCGTTTACTCGGTTACCATGGTGTTATTAGGGTTTGTAGCAACTTTCCGTGATCTTGGCGCAGGTCAGTATCTGGTCCAACAGAAGGAACTGACTCCGGAACGTATTCGAGCGACTTGGAGCGTACAGCTTGGCCTGGGTTTGTTCCTCGCCTTAATCATTCTTTCCGCGGCCAGTCCAGCATCCATGTTCTACAACGAACCTCGGATGTTTGAGGTTATGTTGGTGCTTGCGCTCAATTTCGCGATTACTCCATTTCTCGCCTTTCCCTACGCTTGGCTCGCACGGGACATGCGTTTCGGTACGATTGCAGTCATCCGCTTTTCGGGCTCGCTTGTTCATGCTAGTGCTGCAATAGGGTTGGCCTGGGCTGGATATGGCCCAGTGAGTTTGGCCTGGGCGAATGCCTTGACTACGCTCTCAGGAGTCTTGGCTATCTGGTTGTTGGCGCGTCCCGATATGCCTTGGAAGCCAACATTTCGCGGAATATCAGAAGTTGTCTCATTCGGCGGAAAACTAACACTGACATCCCTAATGAACACTCTGGTTGGAGGTGCTCCAGAGCTCGTTCTCGGCAAGGTTCAGTCGATGGTCGAGGCCGGTCAATTTAGTCGCGCTCAAGGATTGGTAAGTATGTTTCAGCGGCTGGTCATGGATGCAGTGAATGCGGTGGCATTACCTTACTTTGCCAAGCAATCTCGCGAAGCCAAGAGCCTTGGCAGCGCCTTCATCGTTGCGATGGAACTGGTAACGGGATTAGGGTGGGCATTTTTTGCTGGGATCGGTATTCTTGCTTATCCGGCAATACATATCCTCTATGGTGATCAATGGGGGGCGGCGGTAGACCCTGCCCGTTGGCTAGCCATAGCCTGTGCCATAACAATTCCTTCAGCAACTTGTTATGCACCTCTGATTGCCGCAGGCGCGGCAACCGAAACCATGAAAATAACCATGCTAGCGACCTTGCTGACCTTGGGCGCTACCGTGCTTGGCGCTCAGGCCGATCTTGTTAGCCTGAGTCAACTACTGATGGTTGCCGCATCCATCACTTCGCTTCTGTGGCTTCGACTGGCTAGGGAACAGCTCGGTTTTTCTGTTGCCGCTCTTTGTCGCTGCTGGCTCAAGAGTCTGTGTCTGGCGATTGGTACTATAGCCATTCCCTTGGTGACAGTAATGCAGTTTGGGTGGCGCTCTCCGGACATATATATAACCACGCTTATCTCCGTTAGCGGTGGGGCCCTTGGGTTCTTCGTCGCGGCCTATGCGACGAAACATCAGGTCTGGATCGAACTGCGCAAGGCAATTAAAAGATAAAACCAATATCGCTGCTAATTTCCGAGGGAATTACCGTGGCATCCGGGGCGCCTCAATGGCGGCTGCTGCGAATATGGAGGATGCTACGTGCTGCAAATCGGAGAGGCGTTCGATCCCACGGCGTAAAGCGTGGCAGATGAAATATCTTTGAACTAGCACTTGCACAAGCCTGCTCGGTAGTGACTGCCGCTTGAAAACCAAGCTTTTTAACCATCTCTCCGTGCCGTACTGAGCAATCTTTACCCGGTACCCCATTGGGATAGGCGAAGACATTGATGGCTTCGCCGAGAATTGATTCCAGCTCAATTTTACCTGCCTCTATTTCGGCAAAGGCTTTGTCGTCATCAAGAAGTTCAAGAATCGGGTGGGTCTGTGTGTGCGCACCAATTTCAGCACCTGCAGCATGTAATTGTTTTAGCTCGGTACTAGTCATCATTAGTTCACTTTGCCCGGGGACATGATTAAGGAAAGCAATTTCGCGTGCAATTTGCGTACGTTTAACGTGTTCGAAATACTTGAGTTTGCCAAGTATTGTCTCGTAGGTCCGGACGCGGGAAACCGTATCGGTAAGTGTATAGGCTCCCAAGGAAAATTTGCTGAGATCAAATTGCCCAGCCTCTGCATTTCGCACGGCTTCAATTATTTCATCATTCCACATCCTGCCGCCATCAAGGAATGAAGTTGCTATAAAGAAGGTTGCTGGAATGCCATATCGGTTAAGGATTGGCCATGCAACTTCGAGATTGTCTGCATAGCCGTCGTCAAACGTGATTACCGCTGCCGCTGCCGGGAGTGTTCCATTCTGGATTCGCCTTGCTGCTTCGCTGAGCGTCAGTACATTAAAATTACGAGCAATAAAACGTGCCATCCAGTTGAATTGCTCCGCCGAAGGCTCAAAGGGCAGCATCGGATCGGGCTGTGGTAAAACCCGATGAAAAATGAAAATATTGAGTTTTGCTGAGACTCCTGCTGGCGAAAGAGCACGAAATATGAGTGGAAGCAATTGATCGGCTCCGTTAAAATTTATTTGTCCCGCAAGGCGAAACAGGTTTCCCGTGCCACTTGTGCGTAACGACCAGTATTGAAGCGGACGTATCCGATAAAGTGAAGGAAGACAGTTTTCGGCCGCTCTCGTCCTGGATGGCAATATTTCGGGTGGGGTAGTACGCGAGCTTTGGGCGAATTGGAAACCATGAAATTTGAAGTGAACTGTTCCGTTCCCCAAGCGCTCCATTTTTCACCCAGAATATTCCCCATAACTTGGCTGAAAGCTCTCAGTTTTTCTCGGCTAAGGCTACCTGGTGCAAACCCAGAAAAACCGGCACAGCCACGCACATATTTAGCAGAAACGGCTTCTGGCAATTGATTCAAATTAGACTCTGCAAGGATCTGGATGTGTTCGCCAGATTCTGCTCGTGGCTTAGCCCATTGGGATGCTTCGCTGCATGATAAAAAATTCTGATTGTCTTCCGTTGCAAGGACAAATGAGCTTCCATCGACAACGGCATTTCTTACCTCAGTCATTTCTGAAAGTGAAACCGTGTCAGCATCGAGTTGAATTACATAGTCGCTTTGTACGAAATCGGAAATTGCAATTAGCCGTTCCCAGCATCCGCCTTGTGGCATTCCTGGCTCACGATAATCAGCAGCATGCACGAATTCTACGCCAAAGACATGTCGTGAAATTTGCGAACGATCCGAATCTAAAATACTTGGGTCGCACACAACAATAATTCGCCGAGGATGGAGAAAACGGCAGAATGATTTTATTGCCAAAAGATAGGCATCGACATCACGGTGATGAACCATGGAAAGAGCAATAAATGGGTCGTTACCCATGGTGATGGGGGGGGTTGTGATTATTTGGCGCAATTCTCGATCAAACCGATAGCGATTAATTCTCGTCAGAACTTTTTTCAGAATATTATTTAAGTTGAGCATATGAGGCCAATTTAATAGATTAATACTACTCAGAACAGATTAATCTTGCCATTTTCCTAGGCGTTGAAGACGATTGCGTAGGCCAGGCAGAGCGAAACCCAATTCGTAGGCCCGTTTGGCGGCTCCCACTGATTTTTCATAATCTTTCATCTCAAGGTAGGCGAAAGAAATATATACGTACGTGTCAATATTCACTGCATCTAAAGCTTCCGCTTTTTCTAGCTGTTTTTTGGCTTCTGCAGTTTTTCCTCGGCGGGCGTAGTAGTAACCATATATCGCACGAATCAAGGCATCGTCAGGCGTAAATCTAACCGCTCGCTGGAAAAAACAATGGACGCGAATGAGGGCTCCCGGCAAGGTTTCAGCTTTGTACCGAATACTCAAATCTTCCATTGCGGCCAGAGCCTGCGGATGATTTGGGAAGGCCCACAATGTATAGCCGAAACCCGCCGCCGGAGGGAGTTCATTCGCATGGCGTGACGACTTTTGCTTACCCTGAAGATACGCTTGATATTCAAGAGAGAAATGCGCTCCTTCAACAAGCTCGCGGTCGGCCGGTCCCGCTGCGCGGTAATCAAATGGACCATATTTGTTCGGAATCCAGAGTGGGCGGCAGTCAGGTTCGTAAATGTCCTCGGCGGGCCAGCGTTGCGCCCAGTCCGGATAATGTCCTTGGTTCAGGGCGGCTGAAACGCCATTGGCAAGTGATATGCAGACTAGAAAGATCGAAGCATGTGGAAATTTAAACAAGGAGATAGTATTCATGGAAAGCCTTGCTGCCAGGGGAAAGAACACGTGTATCAAGTCGGAAAATGCCAACGGAAACACCTCCTAAAGTTGCAGGTTCAATGGTTGTTGCCCCAAGCGAGCGTTTGTATTCGCCGGAAAATTTGATATGGCCTGTTCACCGGAGAGTTGATCCAATATCCAACGTTTTGCCAGGATCACAATAATCAAGATGTTGTATGGTAAGTCGTAATAGGCCAAGCTTAAAAATGCACCGCCGACTGCATAACCTATAAGTGCAACTTGGCACATTGCGCCAAGATCTTTGCACCAGAGAGTTTGTTCTGCCATGCCGCCATTCTTGATTAGCCAGCTGGCAGTGCGCCATACCGACCACCAGATTCCAAAATAAAGAAATAGGCCGATAAAGCCATGTTCGCCGAGAACTTGGAAATAGATGCTGTGGGCTGCGTGAACGTCTAGTGGGTCTGGTGCAAATATTGCGAATATTTGCGGTGTGTACATATCGAATCCCGCCCCAGTAATATGTGTCTTGGCAACGTTAAATGCGGCCCACCACGCATTTATGCGTCCCATCGCCGAGGCATCCTCTTGATAATTCTGAATTGTGTCCATTCGAGAGGACCAATGCTCGGGCATGAAAGCAATCATGGCAGCGCCCATCACCACGATAGCTGCTCCTAAAGCCATTTTCTTTGGACTCTTTACCCACAAATAAAATGCCATTGCTGCAATAGCCAGCAGCGCGCCGCGTGAATGACTTCCCAACGATGCTGCCGCAGTGAGCAACATCGCAGCAGTTAGCCCGTGGCGCACCCATTTTCGAGTAGTATTTAACTGCAGAAATCGCATCAAGGGGATCGTTATAATCAATGCCAATGCGAGCTCATTGTTGCCCCCGATAAATCCGCCAGGGCCCCACACACGGTAATTTCCGCCGGTTAGGATAGTAAAAATTCCACCTTTTATTCCATAGAAACCTAATGAAAGGACAACAACCCAAACAAATATTTCGATGTGCTTGCGAGTTCTCAATAACATGAGAATTACGAAAGTCATGAAATAAATCTTCATGACTTTTATCAGCATCGACGTACTGCCTTCGATGTCGTACGAAAAGAAATAGGTAAAGCATATCCAGCACATAAAAAGTGCTAGCCATTTAGAGGGAGTCTCTACGAAAGGATTTAGCCGGTCTTTGTTGACCATCAAACCGATTAGCGTTGCAACGGCTACGATGGCAGCGACTGGAAAGCTTAAGGCGAATCCATAAGTCAGGCTGTGAGGATTCATCAGGCTGACCCAAGTCCATAACATTGCGCCAACCCATGGCTGACGCAATGCATATAAGCTACCTCCCAATACGATTGAGACAACTAGTAGGTCACGCACTGGATCACTTTCTCCAACAATGATTTGTGACTCAGGCTGAGTATCGAAGTCATTGTTTGGAACGCCGATGAAATAGAACAAAAATAATCGGTTATCAGGTCCAGCACCTTCTAGTTCCCCATAACCAAGCTCTGAACATATCGGTATTTGCCAGATTTTTCTCTAGGTATATCGTCTACGCGGAGTACATGAACATTTACCGTCTGCCCGAGTCGTGCTTTGATTCCATCGGAAATCAGAGTTTCCACCTGTTGAGTGCAGCTATCTCCGAGAACAATGTGAACCACAACGCGTTCAAGTGTTTCCTGGACGACTTTGAAGGCTGTAATACCGGGAATGTCCCGAATCGGGTAGACCAACGCTAAGCCATGCATAATGGTGCCATCGGTGGCCATGACAAAATCTGTAGTACGTCCCTGTATCTCTTCGAGCATTGGCAGGCCGCGACCGCATGCACAATTTGCCTCGGACAAGATTGCCACGTCGCCGGTTCGGTAGCGGATGAAGGGGAATTCGCTGGTTGCTAGGTGGGTAACGACAACTTCACCTGCGCTGCCATTGGGGAGTGCGTTGCCGTCCTTGTCGACGATTTCGACAATGATGTCTTCAGCGGTGATGTGCATTCCACCTTGGGGGCACTGGTGGGCGATGAAACCGGCGTCGCGTCCTCCATATCCGTTGGCGACCGGGCAGCCAAATACTCGGGCGATATCGTTACGTTGATGGTCGTAAAGTCGTTCCGAGGTCACGAAGGCTACCTTGATGCCGAGGTTGTTCATCGCTATGCCATGCTTTTCGGCATGGCGGGCGATCAGCGAAAGGGATGACGGATAACCGAACAGCATGGCGGGGGCGGTTGTCCTGATGGTGTCGACAAAACCATCAAGGTTGGCCTCGTTCATTTCAAAGGCGGGGAGCAGTCGGGTACGCAACAGGTAGTCGCGGATCTGGCGCACGCGGTCCTGCGAGGTTAACTCGATGGGGCTCCCCCAAACTACAATTTCCGGGTCACCAATGTCTACATTCCACCACCGGGTAGCGCGCCATTTGGCGGCTACGTCATGGCTGACTCGTTCGTTACCGATAAAGAAAATAAGCGGCTCTCCGGAGGATCCTCCGGTATTGAACCGAGCCAGTTTTCCAGCATGCTCGGCTTTGAGGCGTTCCTGATTTTTCCGGATGATCGGCTTGGTCAGGAAGGGAAGCCGTTTCAGTTCATTTAGCGAACTGATCTCTTCCGCGCGAAAACCCAGGCTGGCAAAAAGGTCTCGATAGTAAGGGACATCGCTTTGCGCTTGCGTCAGCAGACCCCGTAACCTTTCCAGTTGCAGGGACTCAAGACGCTCGCGTGACCACCATTGGGTCTCTTCCAGTCGCTTGTGTACATTTACCGTGCTGTGGTGCTTGAGGCGTTCGTGTATGGGAAATATGATTCCGGAAACAAGTTTTGTGTAAAGCCCGCTCATATTGTCTGCCTTGGTTTTCGCGAAATATGCATGAATTTTTTGCACAGTCGCGTTACGCGATCGTCCCAGGAGTTGCTCTCTGCATAAGTGCGGATAAGCTGTTTCTCCCAGTGCCGTTCGAGTGATTCACGGATTGCCTTGGCCAATGCCGCACCGTCGCCAAAAGGTACAACAAAACCCAATTGGTCGTTACTGACGACTTCCTGGTTGCCACCAACATCTGTTGTGACAACGGGTAAGCCACAGGCCATGGCTTCGAGGAATACATTTGCCCAGCCTTCGTTACTCGTTGCCAGAACAAAAACGTCGGCTGCCGAGAGTGCCGATGGAAGCTCGTCAGGTTGTATAGGCCCGAGGAGTTTGACGCATTTTTCGAGTTTGAGTTGTTTGACTTGTTGTTCGAGTTCTGGGCGGTTATTGCCCTCAGCGCTTCCGCCGCCAACGATCAGGAAAATCAGCTCAGGAAATTCCAAGACTAGTTGGGGGAGTAATTCAATGACTCTATGGAAACCTTTTCTCGGCACCAGACCACCAACTGAAATCAGTACTTGGGCGCTTGGCGGGATACCCAGTGAATTCCGGCAAATGGCTCGATCGCGTGGCGAGAAGCGCTGGGCATCAACACCATTGCCGACCACTTCAATCTTGGCGGGATTGGCTCCGTGGGCGATGGCCAGCTTGCGTAAAGACTCTGATACCGAAAATACCTGTGCGGCTTGCTCGATTGCTTTCAAAAGCTTCCGGGAAAATCTGTCATCCTGGATGTGTCGAGTCTCAGTTCCTCGCAGGGTTATGGTGAATGGAACCTTGAGCCATTTCGCCAACAGGCTTGCCGCATAGCCATCTGGATAAGCAAAATGGGCATCAATGATATCCAGACGTCCTTCGCTTTTGAGCTGGCGCATGCGCGGAAGCACACTTAGCGCCATCATCAATCCATCCAGTGTCTTTAGAAGGCTGGGTATCGAGAAAAAGCGGGGGTACCAGACATCAATACCTGATTGCTTTTCATAGGCCGGAGCGCCGGGGCGAAAATGGGGCTTGATTCGGCGAAGCAAGCCTTGAAGGGGAAACCATGGCGTTGGCGCAATTACCGAGACAGGGAGCTTCTGGCCAACCCGAAACATGCGTTCACGAATGAATAACCCGGCCCCAGGCTGAATCCGACTCGGGAAAAGGCTGGAAAGAACGACAATATGGGGTTGTCGTGCTTCTGGCATCCTAAATACTCTTACCGATCAGGCGCTGGTAAGGGGCTGTGTAATTGGCGACGCTGTTTCGCCAATTACGCACATTTTCGACAAAGGTTCGGCCGTTGGCTTTGAGTTCAGGCCAGCGATCTTGTTCATCGAGCAACGATAGCAGGGCATGGGTCAACGAATTGCGATCTCCTGCCTTGAAGAGGATGCCGTTCTTGTTGTGCTCGACGAGTTCCTTGTGCCCACCGACATCCGAAGCAACAAAAAGCTGGCCTTGGGCCATCGCTTCCAGTGGTTTCAGCGGGGTAACCAGTTCAGTCAAGCGCATCGGATGACGCGGATAGGCGAGGACGTTGATCAGGTCGTAATAACAGTTAACGTCACTGTGCGGTACGCGACCAGTGAAAACAACAGCATCCTTCAGGCCAAGCCTTTCCGCTTGCTGGCGCAGATTCGCTTCTTGTGGCCCGCCACCGACCAGTAAAACCCGAATGTCAGGCCTTTGCTCGAGAAGGGCAGGGAGTGCATCCAGCAACAGATCGAGACCTTCGTAGGCATAAAAGGAACCGATGAAGCCGATCACGGTTTTGCCGGTGAGCCCCCATTTTCTCAACAGTTCAGTATCCGGTGGGCTGGCCAGATTGAATGAGGCGATATCGACGGCGTTCGGGATGACGGTGACTTTATCGGCCGGAATGCCGCGCCCCACGATGTCAGCCCGTAGCCCTTCACAGATGGTAAAGACATGGTCGACCTGTTTGATGGCGCGGGTTTCAAGTTTTCGCGTGGCACGGTAGCGCAGGCTACCTTCCGTCGTACTGCCGTGGTCGACCGCTGCATCTTCCCAAAAGGCGCGAATTTCGTAGACGACGGGTATGCCCAGCTTACGGGCAACCTTGATGGCCGGGAGTGCATTGAGAACAGGGGAGTGGGCGTGAATTATGTCGGGGCGAATCTCGCGGGCGACTTCTTCAAGCCTCGTTTCCAGTTGCTTCATCAGCGCCAACTCTATGCCGAGTGGCAACTTGGTCAGTATGCCGCGCGGCGCAGGGGTGCGGTAGAAGCGTAGGCCGTCGACGTCTTCAAAGGGGGCCGAGACTTCACCCTGCTTGGGTGAAGTGAGGTGGAACGTTTCCCAGCCGAGGGCACGCTGTTCGCGCAGCAGGGCCGCCGTGCGGAAGGTGTAGCCACTGTGTAGCGGGATGGAGTGGTCAAGAACGTGCAGTGTGCGAATCATGCCGGTTCGCCTTGTTCCATGACGTTACGCAGGAAGGCTTCAAACATCAGCATGGTCCAGATCGGGGCGCTGTAGTCACGACTACCGTTGTTGTGGGCGTCGACCAGATGCTGAAGGTAGTCGCGATTGAACCAGCCGGTATCGGCCAGACGGGGGCCGAGCAGCGATTCCTGGACGCGCTGCTTGAGCGGGCCGCGGAACCAGCGGGCAAGCGGTACCGAGAAACCCATTTTCGGACGATAGAGCACGTCGTTCGGGAGGTAGGGCTCCATCGTCTTTTTAAGCAGGTATTTGGTTTCCTGGCCGCGGATTTTCTGTGAGGAATTCAAGGTCGCCAGCCATTCGATTAATTCGTGGTCCATCAGCGGTTCGCGAACCTCAAGCGAATGGGCCATGCTCGCCCGGTCTACCTTGGTGTTGATGTCACCGATCAGGTAGGTTTTCAGGTCGAGGTACTGGATCAAGGCCAGCGGGTCATCGGTATTGGCTTTTACTGCATGTCCCGTGAAAACTTCACTGGCATCATAGCCGCCCAGCGCGGCTTTGAATTTCGGGCTGAACAGTTGATTGCGCATCGGGGCACGCAAGATCGAAACCGAGTGGAAATAGGCTTCGACCGAGGTTCTGGCCATGCCTTCAAAAGTGGTCTTGGCACGGAAAACGCGCGGCGCCCAGTCGGCTTTCGGGTAGAGCTTGCCGAGCGCCCCGAAGATGGGCCGGCGCAGGCTCAAAGGCAGGGCCGACCGCATTTTTTCTTCCATCAGGTGCATCTTGTAACGACGATAGCCACCGAAGCTTTCGTCGCCACCGTCGCCGGAAAGCGCAACCTTGACGTGCTTGCGGGCCAGTTCGCAGACGCGGTAGGTGGGGATGGCCGAGCTGTCGGCATAGGGCTCGTCGTAGAGCTTGGCCAGCGTGTCGATGAGATCGAAGTCGTCGCTCTCGACGACGTCGAGGTGATGATTGGTCTGGTAGCGGTCGGCTACCATCTTGGCGAATTCCGATTCGTTGAAAGCCGGGTCGGAAAAGCCGATGGCGCAGGTGTTGACCGGCGTGTTCGACAGGCCGGCCATCATCGCCACCACCGCGCTGGAGTCGACGCCACCGGAAAGGAAGGCGCCGAGCGGTACTTCGGAAATCATCCGGAGGCGGATCGATTCTTCGAGGCGGTGAGTGAGTTCGGCACAGGCATCGGCGTCATTGATCGGGTTGTCGAGCGTAAAGCGGACATCCCAGTATTCGCGAGGCTCGCCGACCGGCTGGCCACGGCGGAGCAGCAGGGTTTGGGCCGGCGGCAGCTTCCTGGCTTGCTTGAAGATGGCGCGCGGTTCGGCGACGTAGCCGAGGGCGAAGTATTCCTCAACCGCGCAGGGATCGATGTCGCGCTTCAGGCCGCCATGGGCGAGCAGGGATTTGAGTTCCGAGCCGAACAGGAAGGTTCCGTCATCGAGCAGGGCGTAGAACAGCGGCTTGACGCCGAGCCGGTCGCGAGCCAGGAACAGGGTTTCACGGTTGCGGTCCCAGAGGGCGAAGGCAAACATGCCGCGAAAACGCTGGACGCAGCTCTCACCCCAGGCTTCCCAGGCATGCACGATGACTTCGGTGTCGCTTCGGGTGTGGAAGGTATGGCCCAGTGCCTGGAGTTCGGGGATGAGTTCCTGGTAGTTGTAGATTTCGCCGTTGAAGACGACGCAGACGCTGTTGTCTTCGTTGTAGAGCGGTTGCTGGCCAGTCGACAGGTCGATGATGGAGAGCCGCCGGTGGCCGATTCCGACACCGGGTTCGATATGCAGGCCACCTTCGTCCGGGCCGCGATGGAATTGTGATTCGTTCATGCGGTTGAGGACCGCACGGTCGATGTCGCGTTTGCCTCGGATGTCAAAAATGCCGGTAATGCCGCACATGGGGTTTCCTGTCAGTGCTTTGCGTTTGCACCGGTACGGTGCAGGAGTTTGTCATAGGTGCCTTGGTAAGCTGCCACCATGGCCTTCATGCTGAATTTTTCTTCGACCGTCTGACGTCCGGCCAGGCCCATGTCGCGAGCTACATCGGTTTGCGTGGCGAGGCGGACGATTTCCTGGGCCATTGCTTCGGGATCGGCTGCCGGGATGACTTGCCCTGTCTTGCCGGCGATCACCAGATCGGCGTTGCCACCGACATCGGTGGCGATCACCGGCAGGCCGGAGGCCATGGCTTCCAGTATGGTGTTCGAGATGCCTTCGGCCAGTGAGGGCAACACAAAACAATCCAGACCACGCATGATTTCCGGGACATCGTTACGCTCGCCGGGTAACCAGGCCAGATCACCAACTCCAGCCATTTCGAGAAGCTGTTGGCATTCGTTACGCAACGGGCCATCGCCTACCATGACCAGGCGCAGACGTTGCCTCAATTCGGGGGCGATCTCCAGTGCACGAATGAAGGCATGAGCCAGAGTCGGTTGATCCTTGACGGTCTGCATGCGACCTACGGTGCCGACCAGCCAATGGGCTGGGCGGGAGAACGGGCAGCCGACGGCCGTCTGATCGGCCGGGCCGGAGTGAAAGCGGATGGAGTCGACACCGTTATAGACCTGAAGCACTTTGGTTTGGGGGACGCGAATTATACCGATGAGATACTCGGCGAGGTCGCGTGAGAGTGCGAGGTAATAACTCACGAATGGACGGTAAAACCGTCTCACCCGTTGATAGGTGATATTGCTGCCATCAAGATCACCGACGTCGCGGCCGTGCTCGCCGTGAATGCGCACCGGAACGCCTGCCGCCCAAGCGGGAAGTTGGGCTTCCAGGGCTGCCAGATTGCGGCTATGGACGATGGCCGGGCGTAGTTGGCGAAAAATTCTGAACAGTTTCGGGAACAGCCAGATACCGTGACCGGGAGCCTTGTTCAGCGAAATGAACTGGACGTCGTCGCGTTGGATGCGGTTTTTGAAGTCGGTCACTTCGGTGAGGGCAATTACCGCGTGGCGATAGCGATCTGCCGGCATATGGTTGATCAGGTTGACCACACCATTTTCCAGACCGCCCGTATCGAAACGGTACATGACATGGGCGACGAGGGGGCGTTGGTCGTAACTCATCGTTGGTTACGGGTAGACGTGAGCATCTGGTTGATCTGGCCCCGGGCCTTTTCTGCAAAGATGGGGAGACTTTCCGCAGCGATTTCGCGGGGGGCGTAAAGCATGATGACCGCCGAGTCATCGCCTTGGCCGCGCAGGCGGGAGATGGCTGTGAGTAATTTGGCCTCGGCATCGGAGGCGGTCAGTGTGCCGTTGATCCAGTACCACTGCCAGACGACGAGGCGGGTTTCCGGCGTGCCGACCTTGCCGAGAAGCTCTGCTGTGCGGATAGTCGGAGGCAGGCCGTCAAGCTTGAGGGGCAATGCGCCTCTGGTCGTGACTGCCCAGGTTTTATCGGTACTGACAGCCAATGTGTTGGTCGAAGTTACCAGCTTGTGCTGGTAATCCTGGTTCCGGTAGTAACCGATGTACAGGCCAACTGCTTTTCCATCCATTACGTAACTCGCCTGGTTCTCGGCTGACTGGCCGGTATAGGCTGGCTGCCAAGTCGTGATCGGGGTGGTTTCACGCCAGCCTTCTGGTGGCAGTAACTGTGCGAGATTCGGGGCATTGGCCTGATCGGCCTTGGTGATTGCAATAAACGCCAGCGGTCCGGCTGCAGTAAGCAAGGCAATACCCAGCATCGCCAGCCAAGTTTTTGTCGGCGCAGCCTGAACGGTTCCGGTGAGTACGGCAGATTCGTGGTGTTCCTTGGGGGCTTCGCTCCAGCGCATGCCAATCATGAACATGACCATGATGACTAGACCGAAGAAAACCCAGCCGTAGATCAGGTGATCGACGCCGGCTGCAAGTTTGTTCCCAGACAGGTGCCCAAGCATGACGATCATATAGGCGCGCAGCCAGTTGGCGACGATTGGAACAAGAACGGAAGCGATGATGAAGATCAGGCGCCGGCGTAGAGAAACGTAATTGAGGTAGGCGAACAGGGTTCCAACGGTAACCGAGGCAATGATGTAACGGATTCCACTACAGGCTTCGACGACCGACCAGCGCCCGGACGGGATAATGAACTGCAGACCTTCCTGATAGACAGGTATGCCACTGGCGCGCAGAGCCAGGATGGTAAAGGTAGCTGTCCATTCCATCAGCTTCGGCATCAGGAAATCGCCGAATGGTACGGAAAAAAACAGGAAGGCGAGGGGGAAGGCGATACGCTTGCTGACGCGTATGCCAAGCAGAGCCATGGTGGCGATCACCAACGTTGCGACCAGAGCAAACTGGGTAAGTGCGTTGACTGCGGTTAACTCGCCAAGGAGCCAGAGAAAGGTGGTTAAAGCGACCGGCAGCGCTAGCAACAGCGAGGCTCTTGGTTGTTCGGCGAGAAGTTCGGTGCGCTGACGCCAGATCAGCCAGAGCGTAATCGGGGGGACGATGAAGGCATGAGCATAGGTGTCGGAGCGCGCCCAAACATTGACCATGGCGACGACGGTGTCCCAGTACCAGAAAACCAGCCAGGCGATCAGCGCAAACAGTAATGGAATGGCATGTCGCCACGAGGGAGTGAGTCCGCGGGCTGAGATGCTCATGTTCCTCCTCCCATGACAGGAGACGAGATATAAGGATCGATACCGCTCATGTGCGCCTCCCAACTGTAACGGGCGATTACTCGAGCCCGCGCAGCCCGGCCGATGAGCGCTGCGCTTTCAGGGTCGTCCAATTGTCCGGTGATGGTCTCGATGAATTCAGACGCGCTGGTTGCGGTGAGCAATTCGGTTGTTTTGTTGGCATCCACCGCAGCAGCGCAGTCGGCGGTGGCAATGACCGGGCGTTCCATAGCCATGGCTTCGAGAATCTTGTTCTGAATGCCGCGGGCAATGCGCAGCGGGGCGACCACGACGCCAGCGTGCTGCAGGTAGGGACGGACATCGGGCACCGTTCCGGTAACGATGACATCGTCGCCGGCTAGTGCCTGAACCTCGGGCGTCGGGCTACGACCGACGATGTAAAAGCGAATTTTCGGTCGGTACCGGCGCAGTCCGGGCAATACTTTGCTGGCAAACCAGGTTACCGCATCGACATTTGGCCAGTAATCCATGGCGCCAGTGAAAACGACGGGGCTTTCGTCGCTGGCGTAGGGCGATGGACGTTCCGGATCCGGGCAGAAGTAGTCGGCATCGACTCCGTTGCACATGGCCTCGACGCGTACGCCGCATTCTGGGGCCTGTTTGGTGAAGAGCTCGGCCTCGGCCTCGGTGACGAAAAACGAACGAGTGGACAGGTGCGCCATCTCGCGTTCGTAGGCGAGCAGGATTTTGCCCTCGCGGCGGTAAAGCCAGGACATCGGCCAGCGATGCTTGGGGGCGTATTGAGTCCATTTGGCGGAGTCGACGTCGACGAAATCGATGAGCACCGGCATCCGTCGCTTGTCCTCAACGTATTGCGCCATGGCTGAAGAGAAAATCACCGCTGCGTCGATTTTCTCGGCATGGCAGGTGGCATCAACCCAATTCTGCAGCGCGGCATCGCGGTAATAACGCAGCGTCAGGGGTTCGCCGGCGAGCAGGCCATTGAGACTGCGGATCTTGGCAAAGCGCGGGTCAAGCCTGGCAACATGGAGATCGGCGCACATGCCGCGTAGCGTGGCGATGTGTTGTTCGTCGTCGGGGTCGTCGATGAAGGTGCCGAGAAAGACGCGGTGTTGCTTGAGCAGGTGCTTGAGCAGATTGTACGAACGTACCTTGTCGCCTTTGTTAGGAGGGTAGGGCAGGCGATGGACGAGATAGAGAATGTTGGCCAAAGCGACTCAGCCCAGGTTGCGAACGATGTGCGGCCCAAGCCAGTTGGCGAGTCCGATCGGCATACGCCGCCAGGCTTCGATGAACAGCTTGTATTTGGCGTTGTTGGGGTTGTTCTGGGGGATGCCGTCACGCTTGTAGAGGCAGTATTCGTAATGCAGCGGCTGCGGCTCGAAGCCCCAGTTTTTCTTGAAAGCATAAGGCCCGGTGCCGGTCTTGCTGCGGCCGTAATCGAAGAGCTTGATACCGCGCTCACAGGAGCGGCGCATCAGTTCCCAATACTTGAAGTCGTTGGCGGCCAAATGGCGGGCGCTTTCATCATCGCCGGCGTAGTAGGGCAGCACTTCGTCGCGGAAATAGAAGGAGAGCACGCTGCTCAGCAATTGGCCGTCGGGCGCGGTGACGGTCAGTACTTCGCAATCGTTGCCGAAAACCTTGAGGAGGGTGTCGAAATAACGCTTGGGCATGGCCGGCGTACCGTGGCGATGTACGTTGTCGGCAAAGAGCTTGAAAAATCGGTCTGCGTTGCGATCTACCGTACTGACCAGATCATTCTTGATGCCTTTGCGGACCATGGCGCGCTGCTTGCGCGGAATGGCCAGCATGTTGGCTTCGACGTCAGGCAGGATTTCCTTGCGGAAAGTGACGTATAGATCCTGCGTTGGCCAGTCGGAATGGCGTGGCGCGACATTGCGAAATTCGAGGTGTTCGACATCCAGTGTTTTTGCCAACCGTTGCGCTTCATCCTCCAGTGCCTGAGCGGCATCCTGATTGTTCGCGGCAATCCCGCCGTATACGGCAAAGGGCATGGCAATCAGCGCATTGCCGAAGAGCAGGCTTTTGACGTGGGCCATGGGCAGCACGCCCTGGATCTCGCCGGCTTGCTCGGCATAAAGGAAATAGGTCGGGTGGCGAAATACGTCGCGCAAGATGCCTTGCCAGGCAGATCGGTGAAAGAAGCTGGCTTCCGGGCAGGCAAAGACAAATTCGTCCCAGCGTCTTGCATTCCCTTCGTCAGAAGGGGCCAACTGCTTGATGATCATGGTGTTTCAGGCCTCGGCTAGAAAGAGTTCGTCCATTCGGCCCCAGGAGAAGTCGGCCAGCAGACGATTGAGGCGATGCTCCATGCGATGGATATTGACGTAGTGACGAAAGCGGGTTTTGGCACCAATGCCCGGAATACGCGGTTGTCCGGCGTCGATTTCCCAAGGGTGGAAATAAAAGACCGCCGAGAGTTTGTCTACCGTGTTGACGCGCTGAATCATCCAGCGTGACAGGCCATAAGGCATCAGTCGGAAATATCCGCCGCCGCTGGCCGGCCAGTTGCGGTTGAAAAAACGCAAGGTGGTGGCAGGAATCTCAAGCAGCTCGCCTACCTTGTGCGCATGGCGCGGGGCATTGGGCATTCCATAATGGTCATGCTTGATCGGATAGATGCTGGAACTGTAGTGATAGCCGGCGCGTTCCAAACACTCGAAGGCCCAGAGATTCTTTTCACCGATGGAGAAGCTTGGGGCGCGGTAGCCTTTCACTTCATGTCCGGCAAGATCTTCAAGGATCAGCTTGGCAACCTGAATGTCAGAGAAAAATCCTTCGGGCGTCTGGTCGCTGGCTCGTTCGTGTCCGTAGCCGTGGCTGGCGATTTCATGGCCACCGGCAACGATCCGCCTGACCAGTTCCGGGTAGCGCTCGGCTATCCAACCCAGCGTGAAGAAGGTGGCCTTGGTATTGTGCTCATCCAGCATCGCCAGGATGCAGTCGACATTACGTTCGACGCGGCATTCGCGAATGGGCCATTCGCTACGCGGGATATGTGGTGCGAATGCCGAAACCTGGAAGTAGTCTTCGACATCAATGGTAAGTGCGTTGATGGTGGGCTGAGCGGTCATGGGCGCGAGATGATTCAGTTGGCCGGACCGGGGGGGCGGGCGAGAAGCCAGCTGGCCAAGTCAGCGGCGATGCGCTCGGCGGTGTGGCCGTCCCACAGTTCCGGAACCCGACCGCTCTTGCCGCGACCAGCCAGCGTTTCCGCCGCATGGTGACGAATGGCATCGATGTCCCGGCCAACCATGGTGTTAGTGCCTTGGTCGACGGTGATCGGGCGCTCGGTATTCTCGCGCATGGTAAGACAAGGGACGCCCAGCGCCGTGGTTTCTTCCTGCAGGCCGCCCGAGTCGGTCAATACGATCCGCGCCCCGGCCATCAGGCCGAGCATTTCAAGATAACCCTGCGGCGGCAGCATGATCATGCGCGGCGTATCGATCAAATGCGCCAGCCCAAAGCGCTCGATATTGCCCTTGGTGCGTGGATGGAGAGCAAAAACCAGCGGAATCGAATTGGAAATTTCCCGCAATACGCCGAGAAGGGAGGCGAGAACATCGGCATGGTCGACGTTGGAGGGGCGATGCATGGTGACCACGCCATAACCGTCCTGACCGGAAATCAGCGAAGGATCACCATTTACCGCGCGGATACTGTCAACCGGCGATCGGGCAAATTCGCGGTTGCAGAGCAGCGAGTCGATCATCACATTGCCGACAAAACGCACGCGCTCGGCAGCGATCCCTTCGCGGGCCAGATTGTCGGCGGCACTGCGTTCCGTGGTGTACAGCAGATCGGCGATCTGGTCGGTGAGGACACGATTGATTTCCTCGGGCATGGCGCGATCGTAACTGCGCAGCCCCGCTTCGACGTGTACGACGGGGATACCTTTCTTGACTGCGACAAGGGTGCAGGCGAGGGTCGAGTTGACATCCCCGACAACGAGAACGCAGGACGGCTTTTTCTCATCGAGCACTGGTTCGAAGCGCCGCATCACTTCGGCGGTCTGCACGGCATGCGAGCCGGAGCCGACTTCCAGGTTGATGTCGGGGTGCGGCAGACGCAAATCCTCGAACAGTTTATCGTTCATGTCCCGGTCGTAATGCTGCCCGGTATGCAGGAGCAAGGTCGGGATGGCTGGCTGATGTGCCGCAAAGGCACGCAGGATGGGGGCCATCTTCATGAAATTCGGGCGGGCACCGACCACGCAGATGACCGGGCCGAGGTTGCTGGGCCAGAGTTTAGGCATTTGTTTTTTCGCTTTCGATGGCGGGCTGGGCTATTTGGCTACCATTGCTTACCAGTTGCTGAAGCAGACAGAGCGTTGTGCTGTTGATTTTCTCAAGTTGGAGCAGACTTCGCTCCAGGCGTCCCAGTCGTTCGCCAAACTGCTGGACATTGAGGCTGGCGAGCAGCGCGACAGGGTCACCGGAGAATCCTCCATCAATTCCGGTACCGGCGGTATTCGACTGGGTATAGGGAGAAGGAACTGCCGGAGAAAGTCCGGCACCGACCTGCGTGGTGCTCCCCATTGTTTCTTCATGTATCTCGCGAGCGACTTCTTCGACATCCGGTTCGTCGAATTCCGTTTTGCCACTCAGATAGCCGAATAGCATCAGACGATCGCAAACGGAATTGATTCGCCGCGGAATGCCGCTGCTGGCCTTGAAGATAGCTTCAAATGCCGCCGGACGGATGATTGGCACGCCGGTCGAGCCGGCACATTTCAACCGGTGCTCGATATAGGCACGGGTCTCTTCGACATCAAGCGGTCCAATATGGCAGGCGGCGATGACGCGTTGCCGAAACTGCATCATGTGCGGGCTTTGCAAGATCTGCCGGAATTCGGGTTGGCCGATCAGGAAGCTTTGCAGCAGGGCGTGGTTGCCAAACTGAAAATTTGACAGCATGCGCAGTTCTTCAACGGCCCGTGCGGTAAGGTTCTGCGCTTCGTCGACAATGAGCAGGCAACGCTTGCCTTTACCGGTCGCGCTGATCAGGAAGGCTTCCAGCGACATCAGAACATCGGCCTTCGAAACATCCTTGGTGCGTAGCCCGAAAGCCGCACCAACCAGTCGCAAAGTGTCGTCGGCATCGAGTTGCGTGCTGACCAGATGGGCTGCGACCACCTTTTCCTGATCAAGGCTGTCGAGCATGCCGCGGACGATAGTTGTCTTTCCAGCGCCAACTTCGCCAGTAATGACAATAAATCCCTCGTTTTGATGCATGCCGTATTCCAAGTAGGCAGCAGCACGACGATGCTGTTTGCTTCCGAAATAAAAGGAGGGGTCTGGGTTCAGCTGGAAGGGCTTGCTAGTCAAGCCATAGAATGCTTCGTACATGCGCTCAATAAATGAAGGAAACGGTTCCGATGAGGGCGTTTTCCGTATAGGGGTTAGCGGTACTGTCAAATTCGGAACGGCGGGCGCTCATTGAGCCCGTGGTTTTCGCACCTAGCTTGGTCGAAACATTTACTTGGTAGGTGGTTGTCGTGGCTTTGGTCGTGGCGGCTCCGCTGCCGGTGCTTTCTTGGCGTGATGCAAGGATGTTCAGATTGGATATTTCGCTGAGACGATGCGAAAAGTTTAGGCTGAGTCCGCGTTGACGAACAACATTGCTGTGGGAGAAATCGTCGCTGAGGGTATTGGAAGCCAGCATGGACTGATTTTCGTTCCGGTTTACCAATAGGGTAATTGAGTTGCGAACACCAAACAGAGCGAGGGCTAGTTGCTGACTCCGTTGTACGGTGGCGCGCGAAGACAGGAACCCGCCGGTAACTTGGGTGTTTGGGTTCATTCCGGTTTGCGCCAGCAAGGTGTTGACAAATTTTGCCCGGGTAACCGGGTCGGGAATCAGGCTGGCAAATTGCTCAAAATACAGGTCATATACATTACCTAAGCCGACAGTTGAAAACTGGTTTGGCAGTACAGAAACATCTCGCGTATCGGTAAAGCTGATACTACTCATCGGAAATCGATGATTGAAGCGAAGGTTGTGTCCATCACCGAAGAAACGTTTTTCCTTGAAAGCAGAAATTTGTGTCCGTTCTGTCGGGTTCCAGTCGAAGCCATAGCCGCGCGTGTTGGTACTTTCCTGGTCGAGCGAGGCGTAGTTGTTGGATTCCCTGCCTGCGCTTAGGGAAACGCGAAATTGCGGTAAAAGGCTGTATGTGAAGAATCCCCTGAGCGTTTCCGCTTCGGTTTTTCCACCTCGGCTGTATTCGGTGGTCTGCTGACTGCCGTCAATGGTCCACGATAAACTCTGGAACGATGTGTTGCCTCGTAATTGCCCTACCCATTGCGATATGTCAATGTCGTTAGCGTTGGCCGAATCCGACTGTGTAGTCGATAGGTTATGGCGTAGCGAGTAGTCTACAGTTCCCCCGAGTTGCCCGCGAATATAGGGGGACAGACGATAGCTTGCGGTTTCGGTACTGTTGTTGTTGATGCTGCCACTGCTGGGGGATTGAGCGCCAAACGCCGAAATGGATTGCTGGGCGATAATGCCGCTGAAATCGAGAAACAGCCAGTTGTCGACAGCTTCGAATGTGCCAAAGGTATTCAAGGCATTCTGCGTCCGACTGTAATCCGTCTGGGCGTAGAATTGACCATGCAGCGAATAGTCGAAGTAGCCCTTGAGGCGAGCAGTCCTGGACTCAATGCGAATGCCTGGAGCTAATTCGGAGATCAGGTCACTTTGTTTGCCGTTACCCGTCCGGTTGATATTGACGTTGTCGGTCAGCGTTTCGGTTAGCGCAACGCGCGGTGTGATTGTCCAGGCGCGGCCCTCGGTCGCAGGAGAGCCATCGACTCCAGGCGCAGATAGGCTTGTATTGCTTACGCCAGCAATATCTTGCTGTGCAAGCGTGGTCGCACTAAGACATAACAACAGTACGCCAGAAAGTGCGCGGGGGAACGGAAGTTCAGTTTTCATGTCCGTATCCGTAGCCATACCCGTAGCCATATCCATCGGTGGATGCCTGTCTGGCCTGATTGAGGAGCATCATTTTCACCGGGCACGCGTCAATCGCAGCGATTGCCTGCTTGACGGCAGCCTGGGCAGTGCTTTCGGCATTGACGACTATGATTATCTGTCCCATGTGCGCGGCCAAAGCTCGGGACTCCGTGGTCAGCAGGAGCGGTGGTGAGTCAAAAATAATGATGCGGTCGCTGTAGCGACTGGACATGTCATCGAGCAATCGCACCATCGCATCACTGGCAAGCAGCTCAGTGGCGCGCGGATGCTGGGTTCCGCTGGGCAGGATTGACAGCTTTTCGATATTGGTCCGCAGCAACACCCCGGAAATGTCGACTGAATTCCTGCTTACGACATCAAGCAGCCCCGGCGCCGGCGGCAAGCCCAGCATATTGAGTACGGAGGGGCGTGAAACATCGGCGTCGACGAGCATCACGGTGTTATCGAGCTCCATGGCGATGCTGATCGCCAGATTGATGGCAGTAAAGCTCTTTCCTTCGCCTGGTAACGCGCTGGTCACCATAATCAGGTTGCCATTCTCGATAGGCGTACTTCCTTTGCCCATCGCATTGGCGATCAATGGCCGCTTGATGACGCGATATTCGTCAGCCAACTGGCTGCGTGATGCCTGAGGAACCAATAGACCGGATGCCGAAATCGATTCGAGATTCAATTCCACCCTTTTGCTAGGGGGCGACGGGGCTCTGCTAACAGCCTGTTTTTCCTGTGGTGATGTATCAGACCCGGCGCGTGGTGCCTGAGAGATATCTACGGTGTAAGGATCAGGCGCATTTACGGCAACCGTGGCTTTGGCTGCTGGAGAACGAGCGGTTTGATCTTCCGGTAGTTCGACGCCGGCCTGGCGAAGTTGTTCGAGGCGCTTGGCTGCTTGTTCAATCAGACTCATCGATTAACCTCAGGCAGCACGTTGAGTAAAGAAGGTCAGGGCGGCAATGCCTGCGCCATAGGCGACAACCAGCCCCGCTGTGGCGATCAGGAAGCGCCGTAGGCTGGCGCGCTCCTTGAGGCGCCGGGATTCGTTGGGGATTAGCGACACCGTACCAAGTAGCGGAAGGCCGGTTACGTCGCGCAATGATTTTCCTTCAAAAAATACTGGGCGAATCTGACTGGCTGCAAAGGCGGTAAAGAGACCGGCGGCAAGGGCCAGCAGGAGGCCTGCCGGGAGCAGGATAAGACGATTGGGGGCGGCTGGGGTGGATGAGGCACGCGGTGGGTCGATCAGACGGAAATCCGCCACTGAGCCAGCTGCATCAAGGTCCCCTGTCAGTTCAGCTGACTCGCGTCGACTGACCAGTTGCTCGTAGTTTTTCTTGTTGATGTCGTAGTCGCGGTTGAGTTGTGTGAATTCCGCCTCAAGCTGTGGCTGCGTCCGCAAAATATCAGTGATTCGTTTGTAGCGTGATTCGTATTCGGAGACACGGGCTCGCAGTGAAGCAACATTTGCTTCCGATTCGGCCAGAGCAATCTTCAATTGTTGATAGACCGGGTTGTTACTGACCGACGATCCCGGATTAGCCGCAGCGAATTTTTTGCGTGCCACTAATTCCTGGCGCTTCTGTTCTTCAAGATCCTTGATCAGGCGACGCGTACCGACAACATCCGGGTGCTGGTCAGTATAGCGTTGCATGAGTGTGTCAAGATTGCGCTTTTGGGTGTCGATTCGTCCGTCTATTTCCGGTAACGAGATACCCGAGTCGGCTCCCGGCGATTCCGGCAATAGCACGGGTTCTTCGCCAACAATCTGGCGACGCATCGCATCGCGCGAATTTTCAGCTTCTCTCAAGGCCAGACGAGAGCTATTGAGTACCATTGATATCTCTGAAAGACGATCCGCACTGGTTTTTCCATCGCCGACTTGTAGTTCAACGTTGCGGAGTTTGAAGTCTTTAAGACGGTTTTCGGCTTCCTGGAGCTTTTTTTCATAGTTGTGAATCTGCTCGTCAATAAACTTACGAGCGGAGTCGGAATCTAGTCGTTTATCACCGAGGCTAGATTCAACGAAAATCGATACCAGTGCCTGAACGACACGTTGCGCTTTGGCTGGATCGGTATCTTGATATGACAGCGTATAGAGATTGTCACGTCCGATGCTCTGAATTTTCAGGGTTTTCATCAGGCCTTCAATTAATGCTTCCTGCTGAGTCTTCCCTTTGGTGTTCAAATCTACATCCGCCATACGGATCAGCTTCTCGACATTGGGTCGGCTGATCAATGTACGACTCAACATCATGACTTGCTGTTCAACGTTGGGCTGGATCGCAAGTCCAGACATGAGCGGCTTGAGAATCGACTGGGTATCGACAAAGATTCTTGCCGACGCTTCATATCTGTCAGGTATGCGTAGTATGACGCCGGCAGCAATGGCCCCAACCACCCAAGCAACCAGCATCCCGAGTCGGCGATGCTTCCAGGTTGCACGAAGGACGACCAAGGCCTGGCGGAGAATATCTTCCATCTAGGAATCCAAGCTTGCGACCACGCCGGCTTGAGCAGGCGTGGTGTGCGTTGAGAAATGTGTGATCAGAACCAGCTTTGCGGGATGATGAGGACATCACCCGGTTTCATTTCGACGTTCGCAGAAACGTCACCACGCTTGACCAGATCCTTCAGGCGAACACTGTATTGAACATTGTTCTCGGCGGTACGAAGAATCGTTGCGCCGTTGCCATCTGCAAAATCGGTGATCCCGCCAACGGCGATCATGACGTCAAGCAGCGTCATTTTTTGCTTGTAGGCAAGAATCTGGGGTTTGGCAGCTTGGCCAATTACCCGAATCTGCTCGCTGTAAGGGCCGACAAAGCCGGTAACAATGACGGTAACCACGGGATCACGAATGAACTTGCTGAGTTCCTTCTCGATATCCCGAGCCAGGCTGGTCGAGTCCTTGCCCATGGCGTTGAGGTCGTCAATCAATGGTGCGGAGATCTTACCGTCCGGGCGAACAGGGACGTTCATTGATAGTTCCGGATTGCGCCAGACCACGATGTTGAGGTTGTCGCCGGGGCCAATCTTGTAGCTGTAGTCAGCTGATGCAGCCACGGCAGGCGCGGCCGGATGGTTGCTGGCGCAGCCAGTAAGAATGATCGCTCCAGCTGCAATCATCAGCCATTGGGTGGTGGATCTTATAGTTGAACGAATCATGGGTGTTTTTCCCTCAAACAGGTCGCAGGCCGACCTCGCCGAGCACAATCGTAGGCCATAATCATAACGGAAACAGGCCGAGAATACCTTGGAACCTTGATCTTGCCTGCGTAGTATTTCACATTGGCAATCAGATGCCGTGCCGGAGCGCTTCCACGATCTCGAGTTTTGCCGCACGTTGCGCAGGCATGATGGTGGCAAGCATGGTGGCCACAAATCCGATGGCTCCCGCGGTCAGTACCGATGACGGGACGATGCGGATTAGCGCCGTATAACCCAGATTTGCGTTGGGGGGCGGTGGCATCGGAATGCCTACTGCCGAAATTCCGATTGCTGCCAGGCAACCAAACGCCATACCGATCAGTGCACCCAGTACGCCCAGGCAGAGGCTTTCAAGCATAATCAACTTGAAAACTGTACTCGATCTGTTGCCTACGGCAAGCATGGTTCCGAATTCGCGAGTTCGTTCGAAAAGCGTCATGTTTACGCTGTTCACAACGCTGAGAAGGACCATGATCAGGATTATCAGGCGCAGCACGCCAAACTGTCGGTCATATAGCTCGACAGTTTTTTCATAAAAATCAGATAGTTCTTTCCATGTGGTTACGTTGAAGCCATTTTTCGAGAATCGCAGTTTCAGGACGTTGACTGCTGCAGCGGTGTCCTCTGTGTGCTCCAGTGTGACCACGACAAGGTGGGCGGCTGGCGTATCCATCAGGCTCTTGGCGGCTTCGAGTGGAATGCGTACGGCGCGCGCATCAAACTCCTTAGAGAAACTCTGAAATACTCCGATCACTTCAAAATCAAGTGTATTGACAGCACCTTGCGACAAAGTCATGACCAGATTTATGCGGTCACCAACTTTGAGTCCAAGCGATCTTGCCACACCTTGTCCGATGATGATTCCATCCTGGTCGTTACTTGTCAGTGCTCGACCTTCGATAAACTGGAGGTAGGTTCCCAGTGTGCTTTCGGCATCCGGTTCTATGCCTTCACCAACGATACCAAGGTCTCTCTTACCATTGTTAAGTACGCCACTGAACCCCAGTCTGGCCATAGCCAGCTTGGTTTGGGGGACTGATTGTCGAATCTCGGATTTCAAGGTGTCGGGATTTTCAATCAGGTATTTTTCCGGCGCCCGATTTTTCCCGTCGCTATACCCTTGTCGAGTAAGCTGAATATGCCCCGTTTGAGAATGGATGATCGCTTCACCCAACTGGATGAAAATGTCCTGTACAAATCCTCCTGCAAGTATCAGACCGGCAACGCCAATAGCGATTGCGATCAGCGTCGCTATCGAGCGGGCTCGCTGGCGAATGACGTTTCTCAGTGCGAGTGAAAAAAGACTGTTGGACATTTATTGGTTGCAGCGCAGCGCATCAACGATATTCATGCGGCTTGCTCGCCAGGCGGGCATGATACTGGCGAGCAGGGTGGTCGTCAGTGCCAGAGCGATGGCATCAAGTGCGATTGGTATGCTTATCAGGATCTCACCGGTGTAGCCGTGTGCCATCCCGGGGGGGGCTGGCATCGGTATGCCGACTGCCGATATCAATGTTGCTAAAAGATATCCCAGACCGATGCCAAGAATTCCGCCAGCGAGACCAATCAGCACTCCTTCCAGTAGAAATATTTGCAATATCACTCTATTGCGTAAGCCTATTGCCAGGCTGGTGCCAATCTCTGTGGTGCGCTCCAGGACGCTCATTGTTTGTGTGTTTGAAATTGTCAATATGACAATAAGACCGATGATCAGCTTGACAACCTCCACCTGCCGAGAAAACAGGACAGCAGTCTTGTTATAGAAATCAGCCAGATTGTCCCAGGGTACGATCTCGAATTTTCCCGGTGGCAAGGATGCGGAAAGGTAATCGACAGCCGATTTGGTCTTGCTGGTATCGTCAAGTAAAACGACCCACGAGGTTGCACCATCCACTCGCATCAACTTATGAGCGATATCCAATGGGAGACGCAATGCGTTGTCATCAAACTCTTTGGACGATGTCGAGAATACGCCAGCGACAACGACCTCAACCGCATTGGCGCTGCCGTTGGCTGTCGTGGCGAGTAAAACGACTGTATCCCCAGTTTTTGCCCCGATGCTTTTGGCTAGCCCTTCACCAAGGAGAATTGCACGCTCTTTCCTGTCTCTCAAATCCTGGCCGGCTATGATGTTTATTCGGCTGCTGATTGGCCGTTCAAGTTCGGGATCAATTCCTTCTCCAATAAATGGGACGGTTCCTTCATCCAGGCTGAGAAGTCCACTGAAAGCCAGTCGGGAACTAAGCGTCCGCAAGCCTGGTGTGGTGGCAACGATGGACTGCTCCTGCGCGTTCGATGGCAACAGGAAGCGGTAAGGGTCGGCAATTCCCTTTTCGAAATAATTTGGTCTGACGATCTGGATGTGCCCCAGTTGCGAGTGGATGGTGTCCTCTCGCATGTTCAGCAGAGTCCAGTCAATGAAACCGCCGGCGAGCAGGAAGGCGATAACACCGCCAGATACGGTCAATACGGCTACCAGAGTGCGTTTGGTATTACGACGAAGATTGCGCGTCGCTATCCGGATATCCGACATCAGACTAATCATTGGCGGTTTGATGTGCTTCGCTGTAATGTGCTGGCTATCATCTTAAACGCAGTTTGCGCCGGACGGATACTGTTATGTCTCCATTTAATTATCATGATGCATTCTCCAGAAATATCGGATGGGTGACCGAAAACGAGCAGTTGCGCTTGCGCGATGCGCGCGTTGCTATCGGCGGGTTGGGGGGGGTTGGCGGCGTCCATCTTTTGACTTTGGCCAGGCTTGGAGTGGGGCAGTTCTCGATAGCCGATTTCGATGTCTTTGATATTGTCAATTTCAATCGTCAGGTTGGCGCCAACGTCAGTACCCTGGGGCGCCCAAAAATTGACGTTCTTGTGGAAATGGCACAAGACATCAACCCAGAAATTCAGCTAACGACGTTTCCTGCAGGAATTCAAGCTGACTCACTTGAAGCATTTCTGGATGGTGTTGATGTTTACGTCGATGGGCTTGATTTCTTTGCTTTTGATGCTCGGCGGATGACCTTTGCCGCGTGTGAAAAGAAAGGCATTCCGGTTGTGACTGCGGCCCCGCTTGGGATGGGCACTGCCTTGCTTGTTTTTGGGCCAGGAGGCATGTCCGCCGAAGATTATTTCGGGTTTGAGGGGGGCGATGAAATGGAGATGGCGATTCGGTTCCTGGTTGGGTTGTCGCCGGCCATGCTGCAACGCGGCTATGTCGTGGATATGTCGCGCGTAAATCTTGCCGAGCGCAAGGGGCCGTCAAGCATCGCCGCCTGCCAGTTATGCGCTGGTGTGGCAGCCATAGAAACCCTGAAACTGCTGTTGGGGCGATCAGGCGTCAAGCTGGCGCCCTGGGGCTCGCAATTCGACGCCTATCGTATGCGTTATGTCCGTACCTGGCGGCCTTGGGGGCATCGTAACCCGTTGCAGCGTTTGATGATTGCGTTGGTCAAGGCGCAACTCGGCCGTTCGTCGAACTGAGGTCGGTTGTAGTAAAGGAGAGGGCAATGAGCCGGGACGTGCTGTTAAAAATTCTTGATCTCGCGCGCTGGGCGCCTAGTGGCGACAATACTCAGCCGTGGCGCTTTGAGATAGTCTCCGACAATCACATTGCCGTTCATGGTCACGACACGCGCGACGATGTGATCTACGATTTTGACGGGCATGCCAGTCAGATGGCGCATGGGGCATTGCTCGAAACGCTGCGGCTGGCCGCCAGCCGTTTTGGAATGTCAGCCGAGTGGGTAATCCGTGCCGGACAACCTGATAATGCACCAGTTTATGACATAAGCCTTCGTTCGTCTGGTATCAGCGAGGATGTTCTGGTCCAATTTATCGAGTCTCGATGTGTTCAACGTCGCCCAATGCGTACGACTCCTCTTGGTTTCGAGCAAAGGGCAGCATTGTGTGAGGCGGTGGGCGACGCTTATTACCTGGTTTTTTTTGAATCATTCAAGGATCGCCTTGGCGTTGCCAAACTGCTTTGGCGTAATGCTTATTTGCGCTTGACTTGTCCCGAGGCCTATAAGGTTCATCGTCATATTATCGAATGGGGGGTTCGATTCAGTGCTGACCGCATTCCCGATCAGGCTGTTGGAGTTGATCCGTTAACTGCGAAATTGATGCGTTGGGTTATGCAAAGTTGGGGGCGTGTCAATTTTTTCAATCGTTTCTTGTTCGGCACGATAGCGCCGCGAATTCAACTGGATTTTGTGCCCGCCTTGGCTTGTGCAGCCCATGTTTTGATCAAGCCAAAGAGGGCTCAAACCAGTCTGGAGGATCATGTTCTTGCAGGAATGGCGATGCAACGATTGTGGCTAACTGCCAGTCGCCTTGGGCTTTATCTTCAACCTGAAATGACTCCGGTTATTTTTCGTTGGTATGTTCAGGGTAAGCGGAAAATTTCGCAAAAAGCTTCAATCGACAAGGGGGCAAATTTATTGGCAAAGCGGTTTGAGCATTTGGCTTCGGCGAACTCGCAAGATGGATTCGCATTTTTTTGTCGCATTGGTACTTCCGGGAAGCCAAACTCAAGATCGGTTCGAAAGGAGTTATCTTCTTTGATGGTTCGATAAGGTTTCAAATCGGTGCTTTAGGTGGTTTTGCGGGCGGTCAATTCTTGGACGGCTGCGAACGACCGGGTCGATTCACCAATGTCAATGATGTCTGAATCGCCCAGAAACAAGCCAACCCGCGAGTAATATCCATTCTGGCTACTTCGGTCTGTCGCGACGCTGCTTTCCCCTTGTCACAACAAACCTGCCGCGTACGTGTTAGTTCGGAGCGATTTTGGGCTGCTTCGTATGCAATAAATTGAAATAAAAAAAACCGCTCGGTATTCACGAGCGGTTTTTTCGGGGACGGGCTTAGCAGTGGTGTACTTAAACCGATTTGCGTTTGCGTGACGAGAATCCCACGCCAACTAAACCCAAGCCGAGCAGGGCAATGGCAGACGGCTCTGGAACGGCAAAATAAGCATTTCCTTGGCCGCCGGTCGCGGCAATGGTGCCACCCGGAAGGAAGGCACCGGCAATCCCATCAACGTCAGAGTTGATGTCCAGCTTCATGTGGAAGGGGGATGGAGCTGGCCACAAAGAAGCACCAAAGCCAGCAGAGCGCTCGAAGTCGCTCCAGATGACTTCGAAGCTACCGTTACCGGCATCGTTGTTTCCCAAGTTGGTCAGCACTGCACCACCCGAAAGTACGCTAGCAGCGGTTCCCAAAACGGCATCTGCGTCGAGTTGGGATAAATTCTCACCATTGGGTGCAAAATCGGCATAAGCGGTAAGCGAACCATTTGCTACCGAGACGTTTAGCTGATTGCCATTAATCGTTGCCGTTCCGGTCACAGAGAAAGTAGCCCACAAGCTGTATGCCTGGCCAAGAGCGGAAGAGACAGCAGTCCCTTGCGTGACGCCATCAGGAACATAGCCTGTGTAGTAATTGCTTAACTGGACACGGCCGGTTTCAGTGAAGGTTGCAACGCCATACTGATTGAAGGCGCCTTGAGTAATGGTGGCTTCGTACACCAAAGACATGTTATTGACTGAGAACGTCGTTTGGCGCTGCAATATCGTCGCAAGAGTTGCGACGGTATTCGTGCCGGTTGCGGCATCTACAGCCAACTCATTTACAGTCCAAGGCAGAGCTGGCGCAGCCATGGCAGAAGTTGAGCCAGCAAGGGCAACGAGAACTGCGAGTAAGTTTTTCTTCATCATATTTCTCCACATCAAGAGTTGGGAGCCGATTGCGATTTAGCGATGGTCGGTCACGATGTTAAGTAAGCACTATACGTGCCAATTGCATAACCATTTGATTTTAAAAAATTTATTATGTATTCCTTCGTTTCGTTAGTGAGGTGTGTAAAAAACTCCGACACTCAACGAAAAAATGTATCAGGTGCAATTAAAAGCTGTAACGGATTTCCGAATACACCCGATCTTGTTGATCGTAGCGCCCAAACATGCCGAGGGGAGGGCCTTTGAAGACGTCGGCGCCGACCAGGAGGCGCCAGTTACGTTCGAAACTCCAGGTCAGGCGAGGGCGGAATAGCCAGTCCGGGCGGTTGGTGCTCGATATGAAGAGCGCCTGAGCTTCCCAGTTGTTGAAGAATTTGTTATTGAGCAGCAGGCTGTAGCCGTTCTCGCGCCGGTCGGGGATGATGTCCTCGTTGAAGTTGAAGAACTGGCGTTGGAATAACTGAACATTCAGTCGGGTATCTGCCGGGAGTGTGAAATCCAGTCCGGCTGCCCAGTCGAGCGTGTTCTGCGGGGTTACCCCGTCGGAGTCCATGGCGTTGAGGACCGTAAAGTTTCGGCCGCGCGTATAGACGGCCTCCGCCTTCAATACGACATCACCGAAGTCCTTGGCCAGCGTGCTGCCGAATTGATGGATGCGATCGTGTCGTGCCTGGAAGACGAAGGTCGGCGTCGGAGCAAAGACGATATCGCGATAGAAGGTGGGGTTGGTATCGGTGCTGCGGTAGTAGAACCCTGAGATATCCCAGCCATTTTTGAGCGTGGACAGGCGCAGGCCATAGTTCATGTTTTCGGCATTACGCTCAGGACGTAGTTCCTGTTTGTATTGCGCGGAAAAGTCCTTCGATAGCGGGTATGGGTAGAATTCGGCGCCGGGTTTGCCGATGTTGTCGTAGCTGGCTACCGGAATCCAGAGAAGTTCGGCATGGAAATCGTCGGCGAAATATTCGGCTCGCGCAGCCCATTGCGGAATACGCATCTGGTCGAAGTCGGGCAGGATGAATTCGCGCAAATCACGGGCGGAGACCACGTCAGCGAAGAACATGCCGACCATTTCACCCCAGACAACGTTTTGCTTGCCGAAGCGGAAATCCCAGTTGCCGGCACTGTAGTCGAGATAGTTTTCCCGTAGGGTAGCGTTGAAACGCTGGTTTTTCTCGACGTCGGAATTGTAGAAGTCATTGATGCCATAGACTGCGTCGTAATCGAAGCGGGCGCCCAGTTTCCATTTGAGTCCGTCGCCCAGCTTGCCTTGGCTGCTCAGGTCGGCACGCGTACGCATTTTCGACCAGTGGTCCGGCGTTGCTGTGGTGCGGGCGAGTTCGAACTGGACGAACCCTTTGATACCGGAGCCGCCTGCGGCGGGTTTCGATGGCGCCGTGGGGATGTCGTCACCAAACAGCGAATCTCGATCGTCGGCGGCATGGGCGCCAAAGTTAAAACAGAGCGCGGCTATAAGCGTCAGGCGGGGGAGATGCTGCGGAATTGAAGGCACGGCGGTGATCCTGTGGTGGTTTATTCGGGAATGTTCTCTGCTGCGATATCGGAGAGATTGCGGACGCGGGCGATATTCCAGTTGTTTTTGGGGCCGCGGATGCCAAAGGCTTTGATGGTGCCGTCTTCAACCTTGACCAGGCGGTTGGCGTGGTCGATGACCTTCTGGTCGTGGGTTGAGAAAATGAAGGTTGTGCCGAGATGCTCGTTGATTTTCTTCATCAGTTTCAGGATCTCGATGCCCGTTGCTTTGTCCAAATTGGCGGTGGGTTCATCGGCTAGCACGATGGCCGGTTTCACGACGAGGGCGCGGGCGATGGCGACACGCTGGCGCTGACCACCGCTTAACTGGTTGGGGCGGTTATTGGCGTATTTGCTGAGGCCGACAATGTCGAGAAAATAATCGACGCGCCGCTTGCGGTCTTCCGGCGACACGTCCTTTCGGCGCAGCAAAGGGTATTCGACGTTTTCGGCAGCCGAGAGCACAGGGAGTAGATTGAACGTCTGGAAAATGAAACCAATCGAGCGGGCACGCAGATCGGCCAGTTCGTTGGCAGATTTCTGGGAAACGTTTTCTTCGTTGATGTAGATGTTGCCGCTGCTTGGCCGGTCGATGCAGCCGATCAGGTTGAGCATCGTCGTTTTGCCACTGCCGGAAGGGCCAGAAATGGCAAGGAAAACACCGGGCTCGATGGCCAGTGTTATATCATTGAGCGCCTGTACGATCTGCTCGCCGAGCAGATACTCCTTGAAAACGCGCTCGATCCGGACGACGCTGCTCATGCGGTTCTGGATGCAATGGAGATCACGTTGATGAACATGTGCGAGGAATTGTCTATGTCACGCAATAGCGTCAAGCGGCTGAATTTGTGGGCCTGTCTTCTGACTTCCGGCATTGTGTTGGCGCTCCCGTCGGTAACAGCTTTGGCTCAGCAACCCGGAGCAGACCAGGCTGATGATGCTTATGCCCGCAGTATAGTGGAAAAGGCTGACCTGGTTCGCTTCCCGGCCGAGGGTTTTCAGGTCGATATTGTAATCAATACCAAGCAGTCGGATAGCCAGAGCGATTTGCGCAAATATCGCGTTCTGTCAAAAGGTAACGAAAATACAGTGGTCATGGTTACCGAGCCGGCTTCCGAACGCGGCCAGATCATTCTGATGAAGGGGCGGGACCTCTGGGTATTCATGCCAGAGGTTTCGCAACCGGTTCGCATTTCTCTGGCCCAGCGCCTGACCGGGCAGGTGGCGAATGGTGACTTGGCGCGGGCCAATTTTGCCGGCGACTACCATCCCAAGGTGCTGCGTCACGAAACGATTAACGGTGAAAACTACGTGGTGATGGAGCTGACCGCAGTCGATCGTTCGGTAACCTATCAAAAAGTTGTTTATTGGGTTAATCAGAAGAATGCTTGGCCGCTCAAGGCCGAGTTCTATTCGCTGTCGAACCGCCTGCTGAAAAAGTGCAGTTATGAAGATTTCCGCACGCTCGCCGGCAAATCCCGGCCGACGCGTCTGGTAATGGAGGACGCTTTGCGAAGTGGCGAGAAGTCGGTTCTCGAATATAGCGAAATGAAGCTGCGTGACTTGCCTGACAAGATATTCACCAAGGAATATCTGAAAAAGCTCGACTGAGCAGAATATTTATCCAGGAAACGCTCCTTGCTTTCCGGCTGTCATTCCGATTGAACCGCGAATAACAGATAATTAGGCTTTTTTGCGAAAACGTATATGAACAAGATTCTCCCCGTTGTGCTTTCCGGTGGATCAGGGACGCGTTTGTGGCCGCTTTCCCGGGAAAAATTTCCCAAACAGTTGTTGCCGCTGGTTGGCGATCAGTCGATGTTGCAGGCGACGGTTGCTCGGCTGGATGGCCTTGCCGGCCTTGGCGATCCGCTGCTGGTCTGCAACGAGGAGCATCGCTTTGTCGTCGCCGAGCAGATGCGCGTGCTCGGCAAACAGGGGAAGGCACTGCTTGAGCCGTGCGGGCGCAATACGGCCCCGGCGTTGACGCTGGCCGCGCTGTGGGCGCAACAACAGGGTGGCGATCCAGTGCTGGTCGTGATGCCGGCCGATCATGTAATTCTCGATGGCGCGTTGTTCCGGGAAACGGTGCTCAAGGCCGTCGCGCTTGCCGAAAAAGGCCTGGCCGTGACATTCGGCATTACGCCGGACTGTCCGGAAACCGGCTATGGCTACATCCAGCAGGGAAGCCCGCTGGCTGACGACAGCGGCGCATTCAAACTGGCCCGTTTCGTTGAAAAGCCTGACCATGAGACGGCTCAGGCTTATCTCGATTCTGGCGATTTCCTATGGAATAGCGGCATTTTTGTCATGCGTGCGTCAACCTGGGTTAAAGCGCTCGAATCATGTCGTCCGGATATTTTGACAGCCTGTCGGGATGCCTTGCAAAAGGGTAGCGAGGATGGCGACTTCATTCGGGTCGACCGTGTTACCTTCGAAAACTGTCCCTCGGATTCAATCGACTATGCCGTGATGGAGCGTCTCACGACGAAGCAGGCCGGCTTGCCGGAAGGCGTGGTGATTCCGCTGTCGGCCGGATGGTCGGATGTCGGGGCCTGGGATGCGCTGTGGAAAGTGCTGCCGAAGTGCGATTTGGGCAATTCGGTGCGGGGTGATGTGCTGCTTGAAGGCTGTCGCAACACGCTGGCGATTTCGGAAAGCCGCCTGGTGGCGTGTGTCGGGGTCAGCAATCTGGTCGTGGTCGAGACCGATGACGCGATACTGGTGGCGCATCACGATGCGACTCAGGACGTCAAGAAGATCGTCGATCGGTTGAAAGCGGACAAGCGTTCGATTGCCCAGTGGCATCGCAAGGTCTATCGGCCGTGGGGCTGGTATGACGGGGTCGATTCCGGGGCACGTTTCCAAGTCAAGCGCATCGGTGTCAAGCCGGGCGCAGCACTGTCCCTGCAGATGCATCACCACCGGGCCGAGCACTGGATCGTCGTCAGCGGCACGGCGCGCGTCACCAAAGGCGACGAAGTCTTTCTGGTGAGCGAAAACCAGTCGACCTACATTCCGCTTGGTGTCAGGCACCGTCTGGAAAATCCGGGGATCGTTCCGCTCGAAATGATCGAGGTGCAGTCCGGCAGTTATCTCGGCGAAGACGACATCGTGCGCTTCGAAGATACCTACGGCCGCAACTGATCAGTCGAAGAGCAGGGCCGCGGCAACCTTGCGGCCCTCGGCGGCGAGAATGTTGTAGGTTCGGCAGGCGGCCCGCAGGTCCATCACTTCGAGGCCGATGCCGGCCGGCGCGAAAGGTCGGAGCAGGGCGCCGGACGGGAAGCGCAGGCGCTGGCCGGTGCCGAGCAGGACGATCTCGGTGCCGAGTTCCAGCAGTTTCTGCATGTCGGCTTCGGTCAGCGTTTGCACGGTTGCCGTCGACCATTCGTGAATGATCGATTCCGGCAAGAGAATCAGGTTTTTTTCATGTTTTTCATGGTTGACCGCCACATAGTCGTCGCCGTAGGCGGTGAACATGTTGAGTCCGGCGGTGTTGGAAAGATGAAGTTTCACTGATCGACTGTCCTGAAAAGCCCGCCAAAATTGCGGTGCACCATGCGATAAAGTAGGATTATACCTTTTGGGGCGCAGTAGTCTGGCTGATGGCGGCTGGATACGGCCCGATCGGACAGCGTTCATGAAACAAGTCAAGAAATCCGCCAAGCTCGCCAACGTCTGCTACGACATCCGCGGCCCCGTGCTGCAGATGGCCAAACAGATGGAGGAAGAGGGCCACAAGATCATCAAGCTGAACATCGGCAATCTGGCCGCGTTCGGTTTCGATTCGCCGGAAGAAATCCAGCAGGACATCATTCGCAACCTGCCGAATGCGGCCGGCTATACGGATTCGAAAGGGATTTTCGCGGCGCGCAAGGCGATCATGCACTACACCCAGGAAAAAGGTATCAAGGGTGTGACGCTCGACGATATCTACGTTGGCAACGGCGTGTCCGAACTGATCGTGATGGCGATGAATGCCTTGCTCGATGCCGGCGACGAGGTGCTGGTGCCGGCACCGGACTATCCATTGTGGACGGCCGGGATCAGCCTTTCCGGCGGGACGCCGAAGCATTACCTGTGCGATGAAGAGAACGGCTGGTATCCGGATCTGAACGACATCCGCAGCAAGATCACGGCGAAAACCCGGGCCATCGTCATCATCAACCCGAACAACCCGACCGGCGCCCTGTATCCGGATGATCTGCTGAAGGAGATCGTCGAGATCGCCCGCCAGCACCATCTGATCATCTACGCCGACGAGGTGTACGACAAGGTGCTCTACGATGGGGTGACGCACACCTCGATTGCGGCCTTGTCCGACGACGTGCTGACCATTACCTTCAACGGTCTTTCCAAGAACTACCGGTCCTGCGGCTACCGTGCCGGCTGGCTGGTGGTTTCCGGCGACAAGCGTCACGCCAAGGATTACATCGAAGGCCTCGACATGCTGGCCTCGATGCGTCTGTGCGCCAATGCGCCCGGGCAGCACGGCATCCAGACGGCGCTCGGCGGGTATCAGAGCATTGACGATCTGGTCGGCGACGGTGGGCGGATGCGGCGTCAGCGTGATATCGCCTACGATCTGATCACGGCGATTCCGGGCGTCAGTTGTGTCAAGCCCAAGGCGACCTTGTACATGTTCCCGAAGCTGGACCCGAAGATCTACCCGATCAAGAACGACCAGGCCTTCATCACCGAGTTGCTGCAGGAAGAAAAGGTTCTGCTGGTCCAGGGGACCGGTTTCAACTGGCCGCATCCGGATCATTTCCGGCTGGTTTTCCTGCCGCATGAAGATGACCTGAAGGAAGCGATCGGCCGTATTGCGCGCTTCCTGGAGAACTATCGCAAACGTCACAACACGCAAGCAGTCACCCAAGTTAACCAACCCAAGTAAAGTCAGACCATGAAACCCATTAATGTTGGCCTTATCGGCATCGGCACCGTCGGCGGTGGCACCTGGAATGTCCTGAAGCGCAATGCGGACGAAATCGCCCGCCGCGCCGGCCGGCCGATTCGCATTACGGCCGTGGCCGACAAGAATGTCGAACTGGCGAAGCAAGTGACGGGTGGCGAAGCACGCGTTACCGACGATGCTTTCTCGCTGGTCAACGATCCGGAAATCGACATCATTGTCGAACTGATCGGCGGCTATGGTGTGGCCAAGGAAGTCGTGATGCAGGCGATCGCCAATGGCAAGCATGTGGTGACCGCCAACAAGGCGCTGCTCGCCGTACATGGTACGGAAATCTTCAATGCCGCCCAGCAAAAGGGCGTCATGGTCGCTTTCGAAGCGGCCGTTGCCGGCGGCATCCCGGTCATCAAGGCGCTGCGCGAGGGCCTCAGCGCCAACCGTATCGAGTGGGCGGCCGGCATCATCAATGGCACGACCAATTTCATCCTGTCGGAAATGCGCGACAAGGGTCTGTCCTTCGACACCGTGCTCAAGGAAGCGCAGCGCCTGGGCTATGCCGAAGCCGATCCGACCTTCGATATCGAAGGCGTCGATGCGGCGCATAAGGCCACGCTGATCGCCTCCATCGCCTTCGGCATTCCGGTCCAGTTCGACAAGGCCTACATCGAAGGTATCACCAAGCTCGAAGCCTCCGACATCAAGTATGCCGAACAGCTCGGCTACCGGATCAAGCTGCTCGGCATTGCCAAGCGCCGGAGCAATGGCATCGAACTGCGCGTCCATCCGACCCTGATCCCAAGCAAGCGCCTGATCGCCAATGTCGAAGGCGCCATGAACGCCGTGCTGGTCAAGGGCGATGCGGTCGGCGCCACGATGTACTACGGCAAGGGAGCCGGTGCCGAGCCGACCGCTTCTGCCGTGATTGCCGATCTGGTCGATGTCACCCGTCTGGCTACCGCCGATGCCGCGCACCGCGTGCCGCATCTGGCTTTCCAGCCGGATGCCATGTCCGATCTGCCGGTGTTGCCGATGAGCGAGATCGAAACCGGCTATTACCTGCGCCTGCGCGTCGAAGACAAACCGGGCGTGCTGGCCGATGTGACGCGCATCCTGGCCGATCAGGGTATTTCCATCGACGCCATGCTGCAACGCGAGCCGGAAGAAGGCGAGGGCGAGACCGATATCATCATCCTCACCCACGTTTGCAAGGAAAGCGCCGCCGATGCGGCGATTACCAAGATTGAGGCGCTGGCGGCCCAGAAGGGCAAGGTCAAGCGCATCCGTCTGGAAGAGCTGCAGTAATCTGCCGCGCCGGCTGGTTGGAGAGACGGGAGCTTCGTGCTCCCGTTTTGTTTTTCGGCGCGTCTGAGAGGGGGCCGGTTAGCGATTGGCGGCCGGCTGGCGGCACAGTTCGCCAAGCCGTTGCAGGGCTGAGTCGATGGCTGGCGTGTAGGGAGCGCCGCAGTTCAGGCGGATGAAACCGTCGAAGCGATTGGAATTTGAAAACATCAGGCCCGGGGCGATGAAGATACCCTCGGCCAGCGCCGCATCGAACAGGGCGCGGGATGACAGGCCGTCCGGCAGCTCGACCCAAAGGGCCAGTCCGCCATCCGGGTCGGTAAGTCGGGTGCCGGCTGGGAAATAGCTGGCGATGGCTTCGGCCGTCCGCGCCCGCTGGGCTTTCAGGCAGGCGCGCAGGCGACGCAAATGACGGTCGTAGGCGCTGGATGCCATGAAATCGGTGGCCGCGAGCTGGGCCAGTTCTTCGTTGTAGCGGCTTTGCGCATATTTCAGCATTTCGACCCGCGACTGCCAGCGGCCGGCGTTCATCCAGCCGAGGCGCAGGCCCGGGGCGAGGATTTTGTGCAGCGAGGCGCAGTGGATGACGTTGCCGTCGCGATCCCAGGCTTTCAGCGCCTTGAGCGGCGCATCATCGTTGGTCAGCGCGCTGTAGGTATCGTCCTCTATCAGCGGGATGGCGTACGTCGAACAGAAGTCGACCAGGCGGGCCTTGTGGCTGTCCGGCATGATGCTGCCGAGCGGGTTTTGCAGATGCGGTACGACGACCATGGCCTTGATCGGCTCGCCGCTCTGGATCGCCAGTTCGAGCGCTTCAATGGAAATGCCGCTGAGCGGGCTGGTCGGGATTTCCAAGGCGCGCAGGCCAAGGGTTTCCAGCACCTGCAGCAAACCGTAAAAAGTCGGCGATTCGACTGCGACGATATCGCCCGGCTGGGTGATGGCACGAAGCGCCAGATTGAGGGCCTCGATGCATCCCTGGGTGACGAGGATATCCTCCGGCGCCAGCAGCATGCCGTTGGCCATCGCGCGCTTGGCCAGCAGGCTGCGGAAATTGGTATTGCCGTGGTTGGGCGCCGGCCGGACCAGCAACTCCGGGTCACGGCGCAAGGCGCGGGTGGCGGCGTTCTTCAGGGCCTCACCGGGGTAGAGCGAAGGGGCGCTGCGTGCGCTGGAAAAATTGACCTTGACTGGGCTTTGCCGGCCGCGGGCGATGAACTCCGAAACGCGGGCATGGATGCCGACGTACTGGGCCGGGTCCAGGGCTTGTCCCGGCACCGGTTCGGCCAGCGGGCGGACGGCCAGGCGGCGTGGCTGGCGGACGAAATTGCCGGAGCGCGGGCGGGCTTCGAGCCAGCCATCGCTTTCCAGCTGGCGGCAGAGCTGCAGCGCTGTGGACAGGCTGACTTCATGGCGGCCCATCAGTGAACGCACCGACGGGAAGCGGTCGCCCTGAACCAGGGTGCCGGCTTCGATGGCCTCCCGGTAATGGGCGGCCAGCCTGCGGTAGAGGGGTAGTTGATCCATGGCCCATGTTCTCCTGCGAATGGCCTGGCGGACAGATATAGATTGCCGAAAAATACACCAGAACAGTTCAAGAAAACGACAACTGCTACGCTACAGATAGTCATTTTCTGTGGCTGTTTGCTCGCCGGCGCCCTGGCTACGATCTGTCCACCTCCCGCCCCTCGGGAGTTTGACAGGAGATGGCGCAATGGACGACAGGCGGACGATGAGTATGGACTTGCTGCAGGGCGAACGGCGGCAGGTTTTGCTGGAAGCGGGAAGTACGGTGCTGGTGCTGGCCGGGCGACTCGGTTTGCGCGAACCGATGGATTGGCTGGCCGAACATGTCGTGCCGCGGGAATGCGGACTGGAAGCTGAACAGGCCTGGGTCGCCGAACGCGGCGGCTGGGTCGATCTGGCGGCGCTGGCGACGGTTCGGGTAGTCATTCTGCCTCCTGAGTCGGTGTCTTTCTGGCGCCAGGTCGGGCGTTGTCTGGATTCGCTAATCGGTGCGCTGCCGAGCGCTGGCTTGCGGCAGGAACGGTAAATCTGCGCGACAGCGTCGGCCGGTGATCTCCGGCCGATACCCATAATCGCGGTACGTCTATGGCGATTCGCATCAAGGAAATCATTTCCCGCTCCCGGCACAATCGCCGGCAAATGCCATTCCGGCATGTCTTTCAAGGAGTTATGATGCAACCCATTCATGCCTGTAACCACACCACTCCCGAAGCCCTGTATCCCTTTGATGCCCGCGGCATCGCCAAGCGTTTTCGCCATGCCGCCATTTTTGGCGCACTCGACGCCCTGCAACCCGGTGAAACCATGCGTTTCTGCAATGACCACGATCCTTTGCCGCTGCTCGCCCAACTACAGCAGCGTTACGGTGCGCACGTCAATATCGAGTACCAGCAGCGCGAACCGGGGGCTATCGTGATCGATTTTTCCGTCGTCGGCTGATTGATTTACACCGCCAGCCTGACGCTTCTTTCCTTGCTCGGCAGCGCCATTCTGGCGGTGTCCGGGCTGGGCTCGCGGCTGGCGGTCCTGCACTTGGCCTTCGCGGTCGGCATCGTGCCGCTTATCTTTGCGGCGATGAGTCATTTCGTGCCGGTACTGACCCGCACCGGCGATCCCGGACGCTGGATCGGCCGACTCCCGGCTGTCGCTCAACTGGCCGGGCTGGGCGTCGTCGGTGCCTTGCAGGGGCTGCTGCCGCGTGAGGTGTTGCCGGCTGCGGCAGTGGTCGATCTCATCCTGGCAGCCATTTTGCTCAACTGGATCGCGGGCCGGGCTCGGGCCTGCATCGGCTCGCCCCACCCGGGCTGGCGCTGGTATGGCGCGGCGCTCGGTTGCCTGATGCTGGCCCTGCTGGCCGTCGTCTTGATGGCCTTGTGGCCGCAGCACTGGCATGGGCTGCGCCTGTTTCATCTGCACCTGAATACGATTGGCCTGGTTGGCCTGGCTGCCCTCGGTACCTTGCCGGTTTTGCTGCCAACCGCTTTGGCCCAGCCCGATCCGGAGGCGAGCGGCTGGTTGCGGCGGCGGCTCTGGCTGGTCGCCGGTGGCGCGGTCGTGGTCGCCACCGGAAGCGCCATCCTCTGGCCATTTGCTGTGCCCGGTGCGGCGCTCGTGCTGGTCGCGGCGCTCGGTCTGGTCGGCCAGTGGGTCCGCCGATTCGGTATCCGGTTGTTGCTCAGCGATGGCGTGGCGGCATCGTTGCTGGCGGCGTTGGCCGGCTTGATCCTGGCTTTAGCCACCGGTGTCGCGCACGGTGCGGGATTGATGCCGGGGCGACCCGGCCTGCTGGCCTGGGGGGCCGGCTTTTTGTTGCCGCTGGTAACCGGGGCGCTCAGCCAACTGCTACCGGTCTGGCGCTGGCCGGGGCCGCAAATGCCGGCACGGGCTGAAATGCGCCGCCGACTGGCCGCTACCGGCAACTGGCGGGGCGCCTTGTTCTTCTCCGCGGCAGTCGCCGTGATCAGTGGCTTCGATTGGCTGGCCGCGATGCTGTTGGCCGGCGCCATGCTGCTCTTTATCGGCGGACTGCTGCAAGCCGTGCGTGTATCGCGGTCGACGCGGTAAAATTCCCGCTTTTCGCTTTTCAGGGCTTCGCCATGCGCTATATCTCGACTCGCGGTAACGCCGCGCCCCAGGCTTTCTGCGACATCCTTCTCGGTGGATTGGCGCCGGATGGCGGCCTCTATCTGCCGGAAAGCTATCCGCAGATCAGCCGGGCCGAGCTCGATGCCTGGCGCCAGTTGTCGTATGCCGACCTGGCCTACGCCATCCTGTCGAAGTTCATCACCGACATTCCGCCGGCCGACCTCAAGGCACTGGTCGCCAGGACCTACACCGCCGACGTCTATCGTCACACCCGCAATGGCGGCGATGCGGCGCAGATCACGCCGCTGACCAAACTGGAAGACGGCCTGTACACGCAGGAACTGTCGAACGGCCCGACGCTCGCCTTCAAGGACATGGCGATGCAGCTGCTCGGCAACCTCTTCGAGTACGTGCTCGACAAGCGTGGCGAGTCGATCAACATCCTCGGCGCCACCTCTGGCGACACCGGCTCGGCCGCCGAATACGCGATGCGCGGCAAGCACAACGTCAAGGTCTTCATGCTTTCGCCGGATGGCAAGATGAGCGCCTTCCAGCGCGCCCAGATGTACTCGCTGCAAGACACCAATATCTTCAACATTGCCGTTACCGGCCTGTTCGACGATGCGCAGGACATCGTCAAGGCGGTTTCCAACGATGCCGAGTTCAAGAAGAAATACAAGATCGGCGCCGTCAATTCGATCAACTGGGCGCGCGTCGCGGCGCAGATCGTCTATTACTTCCAGGGCTATTTCCTGGCCACCAAGAGTAACGACGAGCAGGTCGCCTTTGCCGTTCCCTCGGGCAATTTCGGCAATATCTGCGCCGGCCACATCGCCCGCCAGATGGGCCTGCCGATCAAGCAACTGGTGCTCGCCACCAACGAGAACGACGTTCTCGACGAATTCTTCCGTAGCGGCGTCTATCGGCCGCGCAACGCGGCGGAAACCAGCATCACCTCGAGCCCGTCGATGGATATTTCCAAGGCCTCCAACTTCGAGCGCTTCGTCTTCGATCTGGTCGGCCGCGACGCCGCGCTGGTTCGCGAATTGTGGGCCAAGGTCGACAAGGGCCAGGCCTTCGATTTGTCGGCTACGGAGCACTGGTCGAAAATCGGCGATTTCGGTTTCGTTTCCGGCAAGAGTACGCACAGTGACCGCATCAAGACCATCCGCTTCGCGCAGGGCCGGTACAACGTGATGCTCGACACCCACACCGCCGACGGCCTGAAGGTGGCGCTCGAGCACCGCCAGGCGGCGGTGCCGATGATCGTGCTGGAAACCGCCCAGCCGGCGAAGTTCGAGGAAACCATCCGCGAGGCGCTGGGTACCGAGCCGGTGCGTCCGGCCGACCTGGCCGGCATCGAGCAACTGGCGCAGCGGGTCGTGGTCATGGCGCCGGATGTGAACGCCATCAAGCAGTTCCTCGTCGAACGCGTGTGAGTTTCGACCACGAAGCCTTGTGGTCGGCCCGCTACCGGGAAGCGGGCGACGACTACCTGTTCGGTACGGCGCCCAACAAGTTTCTGGCGGCGCAGTCCGACTATTTTGGCGCCGGCGTCAGCGTTCTCTCGGTGGCCGATGGCGAAGGCCGCAATTCGGTCTGGCTGGCCGAGCAGGGCTGTGCCGTAACGGCCGCTGAAATCTCACCGGTGGGGCTCGAGAAGGCGGCCAGGCTGGCGCGCAGTCGGCATGTCGCCGTCGACTTCGTGCAGGCCGATATCCTGAACTGGACGTGGCCGCAGAATGCGTTCGATGCCGTGGTCGGTATTTTCATCCAGTTCGCCGGGCCGGCTGAGCGGCCGCGTCTGCTGGCCGGGATGAAGGAGGCGGTCAAGCCCGGCGGGCTGTTGCTGCTCCAGGGCTATACGCCTGATCAGTTGAAGTTCCGGACCGGTGGTCCGTCAGCCGTGGAAAATCTGTATACCGCTGCGCTGTTGCGTGAAATTTTTGCCGACTGGGAAATTTTGCTGCTGCGCGAGCACGAAGAGGTCATCGAGGAAGGCCGCGCCCATGCCGGACATTCGGCCTTGATCGATCTGCTGGCGCGCAAGCCTTAAAGGTAGATGACGGCGGGGAAAACCGCCACGGCCAGCACGAGGACCAGCCATTCCAGATCGTGGCGGGCGAGAAAGCCCGTGAAATGCAGCACCAGAATGGCAATGGCGAGCACATAGAACAGCGCAAACAGCATTCGAATCCCCCAAGGCAATCGTCATTCGATCAGTTAGCCCGAATTATGACGACAAACAGCCATAAAGCCTAGCCGACGAAGCGCATTGACAGGTCGAGCGCCTTGACGTCCTTGGTCAGGGCGCCGACTGAAATACGGTCGACGCCGGTTTCGGCGATGGCCCGGATGGTTTCCAGGCTGACGTTGCCGGAAGCCTCGAGTATCGCGCGGCCGGCGTTGATGCTGGACGCCTGGCGCAGCATGTCGAGCGGGAAATTATCGAGCAGGATCATCGTCGCGCCGGCGGCGAGCGCCGTCTGTAGCTCTTCAATCGACTCGACTTCGATCTGGATGAATTTGCAGCGCTCGGCCGCCTGTTCGGCAACGCTCCGGGCGGCGGCCAGCGCCTCGGCGATACCGCCGGCGGCGTGAATATGATTTTCCTTGATCAGGATGGCGTCCCACAGGGCCAGACGATGGTTGCCGCCACCGCCGCAGCGGACCGCGAATTTCTGGGCAATCCGCAGGCCGGGCAGGGTTTTCCGGGTATCGACAACCTGCGCTTTGGTGCCGGCGATGGCATCGGCGTAAATGCGGGCCTTGCTGGCGACGGCGGAAAGCAGTTGCAGGAAATTCAGGGCGCTGCGTTCGGCTGAAAGCAGGGCGCGGCCATTGGCTTCGATGGTGCAGAGGATCTGATCCGGGGCAATGCGCTCGCCATCGCTGGCCTGCCATTGCACCTTGGCTTGCGGATCGAGCCGGCAAACGCAGGCGTCGAACCAGGCCGTCCCGCACAGCACGCCCGCCTCGCGCGAGATGACCGTGGCTTTGACCCGACGCTCGCCGGGTACCAGGCTGGCGGTCAGGTCGCCGCTGCCGATGTCCTCGGTCAGCGCAGCATCGACATTACGGGTGATTTCAGGAGCGAGCGGGGTATCGAATTCGATGGTCATGGGAGCAGGGATCGGCGGACGGGGAGGCGAATTGTAACGTTTGGGCCAGCGGGATGCATGGCGCTCAGCGCTCGGCTACCCATTGGTTGAGGAGCTTTCTGGCCGCGTCGACGGTCTCGTGGGCGGTCAGGCCGACCGGCCCGCTGCCGTCGGCGACCAGGCGGTCGGCGGCGGCGCCGTGCAGGTGCACCGCTGCGAGCAGCGCCGGCAGGCCCGGCCAGCCCTGGGCGAGCAGGGCGACGATGATGCCGCTCAGCACGTCGCCCATGCCGGCGGTCGCCATACCCGGGTTGCCGGTGGTGTTGATCCACCAGCGGCCGTCCGCTGCGGTTAGCACGGTGCCGCAGCCTTTCAGCGCGACATGGCAGCGATAACGTTCGGCGATCTGGCGGGCCGCCGTCAGGCGGTCGGCTTGCACCTCGGCCGTGCTGCATTCGAGCAGGCGGGCCGCTTCGGCTGGATGCGGGGTGAGGATGGCCGGACTGCTGCGGCTGGCCAGCGCCACTTGCAGGTTGCCTTCACTCGAGACCAGATTCAGCGCGTCGGCGTCGAGCACCAGCGGCAGATCCAGGCCGATCGCCGTTTCCAGCAGTTCGGAGGCTTCCAGCGAGACGCCCAGACCGGGGCCGCAGGCCAGTGCGGCGAGCGGGGTCTGGAGCAGGGCGGCGGGACGGCGCAGCATCAGTTCGGGTTGGATCGGGTCGACGCCGGGCGCCTGGTGATCGAGCAGGCCAGCATAGACGCGGCCGGCGCCGAGCTTGAGCGCGGCGCGCCCGGCGAGAAAGACGGCGCCGACCATGGACGGCGCGCCACCGAGAATGCCGGCGCTGCCGAAACTGCCTTTATGGCTGTTCTTCAGGCGGGGCTTCAGCTGCTCGGCAAAATCGCGGCGGCTGAGGCGCCGGCCGTCGGCCGACAATTCCGCTTCCGGCGCGAGATCGAGGGTGGCGACGCGAATCTCGCCGCAGTGATCCGGGCCTTCGGCGGTCAGCAGCCCCGGCTTGGCGGCAATGAAGGTCAGCGTGTGGCTGGCGCAGATCGGCGTACCGAGCGCTGCGCCGCTGTCGGCATTGAGACCGCTCGGACAATCGAGAGCGAGCAGCGGGCAGCGGTGGCGTTCGGCCAGTTGGTTGGCGGTCGCGATCCACTCGGCGTAACGGCCTTCCGGGGCGCGGCTCAGGCCGATGCCGAAGAGCCCGTCGACGATCAGCGCCCAGCCTGTTTCGTCCGGTATCTCTGGCGACGTGGTCGCGCCGACCTGGCGGAAGCGCTGGCAAGCAGCGGCGGCATCGGGCGGCAGCCGGGCGCTGTCGCCGGCGAAGACGACGCGGACATCGAAGAACCGCTGATGCAGCAAACGGGCCATTTCGAAGGCGTCGCCACCGTTGTTGCCGGGGCCGGCCAGGACCAGGATGGGCTGGTTGCAATCGCCGGCCAGCTGGGCGGCCCAGTCGGCGGCAGCAGCGCCGGCGCGCTGCATCAGCGGCTGCCCGGCATGGCGGGTTTCGAGCTGGCGCAGGGCAGGGCTGCAATAGAGGGCGGTCGAGGTCATGGCGAAACGCGCGCTGGTCGGGTGTGGGCGAGGATCATGGCGAATAACTGGTCAGGATCGATGGGTTTGGAAATATGGTCCACCATACCCGAACTCAGGCAGGCCGCTTTTTCTTCCGCCAGGGCGTGGGCGGTTTGGCCAATGATCGGCAGGTTGGGCGCCAGCCGACCGATTTCACGCGCCGCGTCGTGGCCGTTCATCACCGGCATCTGGATATCCATCAGCACGACGTCGAAGGCATGCGGAGCGCTCTGGCGAATCTGGTCTACCGCCTGTTGGCCGTTGTCGGCCATGGTCACGGTGGCGCCGACTTCTTCGAGAATCTCCCGCATCACTTCCTGATTGATATCGACGTCTTCAGCCACCAGGATATTCAGGCCGGCCAGCAACTTTGACTGATCGTCGGCATTGTTACCGAGCACTTGTTGGGTGACCGGCTGGGCCGCTGGAAGTGGTCGGTAGGGCAGACGGACCTCGAAGCAGCTGCCGTCGCCCGGGGTGCTTTCCATGCGGATGGTGCCGCCCATCAGCCGAACGATGCGGTTGGTGATGGCGAGACCCAGACCGGTGCCGCCAAAGCGGCGGGTGGTCGAATTGTCGCCCTGTTCGAAGGGATTGAAAATCTTGGCGTTTTGTTCCGGCGTGATACCGATGCCGGTATCGGTCACCCGGAACAGCAACTGGTCGTTGTCCAGCCCGGCCTCCAGCGTGACGCTGCCGGCTGCGGTGAATTTGACGGCGTTGGACAGCAGGTTGAGCAAAATCTGGCGCAGCCGCAAGGGATCGCCGCGACAGCTGGCCGGCAGCTCGGCGGCCGGGCGCAGCGCCAGCATCAAGCCTTTTGCCGTGGCGCGTGGCTGCATCAGTTCGATGCTTTCGTTCAAGGTGCTCCGCAGGTCGACCGCGGTATCCTCGATTTTCAACATGCCGGCGTCCATTTTCGAGAAGTCGAGAATGTCGTTGATGATCCCGAGCAGCAATTTGCCGGAATGGGTGATCTTGCTGAAAGCGTCGTGCGCCTTGCTACCCTCGGCCGACCAGTGCAAGCCGAGGTGGGCCATGCCGATGACGCCGTTGAGCGGGGTGCGGATTTCATGGCTCATGTTGGCCAGGAACTCGCTCTTTGTCTTGGCCAGTCGCTCGGCTTCGGCCCGGGCCAGTTCGAGATCGGCCGTCCGTTCGCTGACCAGTTGTTCCAGATGGTCGCGGTAGCGGATGATTTCGGCCTCCATGGCCTTGGTTTCGCTGATGTCGGCAATGAAACCGTACCAGGTGATGCTGTGATCGCTACCGGCTTCCGGCAGGGCGCTGGTCAGCAGCCATTTGATCCGCCCGTCGGGATGCTTGATCCGATACTCGATGCGCCACGGGGTCAGCGTCCTGGCCGATTCGTTCAGCGACTCGAAAAAACGTGCCGCGTCGTCGGGGTAGAGCATCTGGCGGATCGGTTCGCTACTCTGCGTCAGCGCTTCCGGCGGCACGCCATAGATTTCGTTGATGCCGTCGCTGGCAAACGGAAAGCTGGCCTTCCCCTCGGCGTCGCAGCGGTACTGGAAAACGACGCCGGGAATGTAGGAGACGATCCGGCGCAAGCGCTGGTTGGCGGAATATTCGGCGGCCCGCGCTTCTTCGGCGACGATGACTTCCTGCAGACCGTTGAAGGCGGCGGCCAACTGGCCGATTTCGTCCATTTGGCGAATCGGCAGCGGCTGGCGGGGAATCTTGCCTTCGCGCATCGCCGCCAGCAGTTCGGATGCTTCGCTTAACGGCTGCAATTGCCGGCGCAGCCACCACCAGCTGATCAGGATAGCCAGCCCGGTCAGCCCCAGCGAAATGATCAGCAGATGGCGTTGCATGGCGCGGATCGAGGCGAAAGCCTCATCGGCCGGCAGGACCGACTGCATCAGCCAGCCGGTTGAGGCGATCCGCTTGCTCGACGACAGTTCGACCACACCGCGCGAACTGCGGGCCGTGCCCGAGCCTTCCCTTCCGTTGATGTAACTGTCATAGACCGGGTTGACGCCGGGCGGCGGTCCGGCTTTCATGACCCGCTGCTTGTCGGAGGATGCGACATAGGTACGGGTGCGCGGTGCGGTAACGACAAAGTTGCCGGTCAAACCGTATTTGGCGGCACTGACCTCATCGAAGAAATTGGGTCTGGCCAGGTTGGTGATGCCGATCACGGCGCCGACGGTTTTTCCGGTCGGGTCGGTGATCGCCGTCAGCATGGCGACCAGCGGCTGTTGGCTGTACTGGCTGAACAGCGGATCGGTGACGAACGACCGCTGGCCGGCGAGCGCTTCCGCGACGCCCGGGTAATGGCTGAAATCGACGCCGCGTCGCTTGTGTTCGGCCGGCGTGCTGGCGATCGTGATGCCGTGAGCGTCGACGACGATGATGCCCCAGTTGAAGACGCTTTCGGGAACGTCGCGCTGATCGAGGTAGGTCTGCACCTGGTCGCCGTCGAGCGCAGTGCCGGATAGTTTGTCGGCGATCGAGCCGACCATGCTCAAGCGTTCGCGGATCGAGCGGTCGATTTCGCTGGCGATCAGCGAAATGGTCGAAAACTGCTGGGCCGAAATCGTTGCCTCCATGTCCCGGCGCAGCGTGTGGCTCAGCGACAAGACGCTGAGCCAAAGCACCGTCAGGAAGGCGATCAGCATGCCGACCGCGATCCGCGTGCGCAGTGAACGCCAATTCAGGATCTGACGCAGTGCTTTCATTGTTCCCCCGTGGCAAGCTCCGGCTTCCGGCCGATCGATGGCACTGGCGAGAGACCGCGCATTGTGGCCTGCGCGGCGGTTTGCGGCAACTGGCGCGAACTCAGTCGGGGCATGGCGTTTGCCGATTCGAGAAGGTTTTGGCCAGGCGGATGGTTGTCGTGTGGATGGCCACCGTATCGTCGATCTGACGGGCGTAGCCGCCCGCCATGGCAATCGCCACCGGGATGCCGAGGGTCTGGCAGCGCGCCAAAACGCGCCGGTCACGTTCGGCCAGCCCGGCAAAACTCAGGGCCAGGCGGCCCAGGCGGTCGTCGTGGTAGGGGTCGGCGCCGGCCAGGTAGATGACCAGATCGGGGCGGGCGAGGGCGAAGGCGGTATCCAGGCCGGCCTCGAGGCGAAGGAGATAGGCCTCGTCCGGGCAGTTGTCCGGCAGTTCGATATCGAGATCACTGGTCTCCTTTTCGAACGGGAAATTGCGCGCGCCGTGGATGGAGAAAGTGAAGATGCTGTCGTCGCCGGCCAGGATGCTCGCCGTGCCGTTGCCTTGATGGACGTCGCAATCGACGATCAGGACGCGGCCGGCGCGACCTTCGGCCTGCATGGCGCGGGCGGCGACCGCGGCATCGTTGAAGACGCAGAAGCCTTCGCCATGCCCGCCGAAGGCGTGGTGGGTGCCGCCGGCCAGGTTGGCCGAAATGCCGTGACTGAAGGCCGAGCGGCAGGCGCAGATGGTGGCGCCGGCCGAGCGCCGGGAGCGTTCGACCATGCCGGCGCTCCACGGGAAGCCGATGGCCTTTTGCGCCTTTTCCGGCAGAGTGCCGCTGCAGACCTGGTGGATATAGGCCGGGTCGTGGGCCCGCGCCAGTTCTGCGTCGCTTGCGGCGGGCGGCAGATGAAAATCGGTTTCGGCAAAATCGCCGCTGGCCAGCAGGCTGGCCCGCAGCCGGGAATATTTCTCCATCGGAAAGCGATGGCCGGCGGGCAGCGGCAGCACGAAGACATCGGTGTAAAAGAGCTGCACTGCCGAAGCCTTCGCGCGATGGCTCAGTTCAGCGCAGCCGACATCTTGCGGCGGAATTCGCGGATCAAATCGTCGTATTGCTCGCTGCCGCCGAGCGCTTCGAACAATTGCAGGATCGCCTTGCGGCCGGCGCCTTCGCCAAAAGCCCGGTCGCGGATGACGACTTCCAGCGCCGCTTCAAAGGCCTCACGGAAACGGCTTTGCGCCGCATAGGCGCGGGAAAGGTCGAGGCGGGTGGCGTGATCGGCCGGGTTGGCGGCCAGTTTGGCTTCGAGTTCGGCGGTATCGGCGGCCCCGGCCGCCAGCGCCAGGCGGGCGCGCAGTGCGTTGGCGCGCTCGGCTTCCTGGGCGAATTCGCCGGCCAGCAGTTGCTGTGCTTCGTCGTTGCGGCCGAGTTGCATCAGCACGTCGATGGCGTCGAGCTGGACGGCTTGGTCGTCAGGCTTGGCCTTACTGGCTTCGACCAGCTTGGCCAGGGCTTCTTCGAGCTTGCCTTCAGTGACCAGCGCGGCGGCTTCTTCGCGCAGGTTGCCGCCGGGGCCGGCCGGCAGCGCGATACGATCAAGGAATTCGCGGAGCTGGCCTTCCGGCAGGGCACCATTGAACTCATCAACCAGCTGCCCCTGGAACAGCACCTTGACCGACGGAATGCTGCGCACGCCGAAGTGCTGGGCGAGTTCCGGGTTGGCATCGGAGTCGACCATGGCGAGCAGGAAACGGCCGGCGTATTCCTCGGCCAGCTTTTCGAGCATCGGCTTGAGGACCTTGCACGGCTCGCACCACGGGGCCCAGAAATCGATCACCACCGGCACGTCCTGGGCGGGGGCGAGAACCTTGGTTTCGAAGTCTTCAATGGAAACGTCAAAGGAGAATTGGGACATGGCGTGGCCTGTAAGAATTAGAGTCGGGTGAATTCTACTGCGAGCCGGGGGTTGGCTGGCGACAGCAGATGTTGCGTCGGGCTGGCGGGCTGTTCGAGCCACGCGGCGAGACGGGCGGGAAAGTCCGGCGTGTCGGGCAGGCCGGCGGCTGCATCAGGCTGGCTGAAGTGCAGGCTGGCCGGCGAGTTTTCAAGCGCTTCGTTGCCGACCACCAGCCAGTGGCCGTCGGCCGCTGCCGGGCCGTGGTCGAGGTGGGCGCACAACACCTGGGCGTAGCGCCCTTCGGCCAGCCAGTTGCCGGCCAGCGCCAGCAGCAGCGACCAGTTGGCCAACCCGGCGGTATCGAGCGGGATGTGCATGGCCGAGCGCAGGCCGGGCAGAAAGGGCTGGATCTGGGCGGCGGCAATCGCCGGCTGGGTGGCGAGAAAATCGTAGGGCATCGGCTCGCCACCCCCGGTGCAGGTTTCGTCGAGCAGGGTCAGCGTTTCCTGGCGCGGGCCGCTGGTCGATTGCCAGAGCAGGGCGGTCGGCAAGGCGCGGCGCCCGGCGGGAAGGCAGGCCAGCGCGCCGAGCAGGGCAAGCTGGGTCAGGCCGGCGGCGCGGCGCAGCGGTTTGCCGAGGGCGGCCCGGACGGCAGCCGGCAGCGTATCCGGGGTGTTGTGCTGATTGACGATGGCGTGGAGATGGATCATCGCTGGCGCTCGATGATCATCGTCGCCAGACCGCCGCCGAAGCCGACTAGATTGAGCAGCGCCCGCTCGATGTGGGCGCTGCTGCGGTCAACCAGCGGAAACAGCGCGATTTCCGGATCGACCTTGGTGAACCCGGCGGTCGCCGGGATCTTGTCGGCATCGAGGCAGCCGAGCAGGGCGGCCAGTTCGACGATGCCGCTGGCGCCCAGCGTATGGCCGAGCATCGGTTTCAGCGACAGCAGGGGCGGCACCCGGTTGCCGAAAACCTGGCGTAGCGCATTGGCTTCGGCGAGGTCGCTGCCCGGCGAGCCGGCGGCCTGCAGCTTGATCAGCTCGATGTCGGCTGGCTGGAGATCGGCCTCGTTCAGGCAATCGCGCATGACTGCGGCGATCGGTCCGCCCGCTGGGTCGGGGCCGGTTGTCGACCAGGCGTCGATGCCAGTGCGCAGGCCGCTGATCCGCCAGCGCTGGGGCGTTGCGGAAAGGCGGACGGCGGCCACCGCTTCACCCAGCACCAGGCCGTCACGGCGGACGTCGAAGGGCCGGCAAGCGGCGGGCGACAGCAGTTCCATTGCGGCAAAGCCGGCCAGCGTGCTGCGGTTGGCGAATTCAATGCCGACGACGATGGCTTCGTCGATCTGGCCGCCGGCAATCAGGCTGCGCGCCGCATCGAGGGCGGAGAAGCCGGAGATGCAGGCGTTCGAGAAACTGTAGCGCGGGCCGTCGAGCTGCAGCCACCCAGCCAGCGTGGTGCTGAACGAGGCGGCGGCCAGCGGTATGGCGAACGGCGCGCCGAGTTGCTCGAAGTGGCCGATCTGGAACGACGAAGAGGCGATGAACAGCGGCGTGTCCGGTGCGGTCGGAGCCAGCTGGGCGGCGACCTTGCCAACCGCCGTTGCGGCGCGGCTCAGCCAGTCGGTGGCGGCGAGCGGCAGGCTGAAGTAGGGGAATTGGCGTTCGCCCAGGCGGGCCGTGCCGTTGCTGCATTCGCCGTCCCACAGCGCTGCCGCCACGCGGCCGGGCGAGTCACCGCGGGCGCAGAGCAGGCCGCTGCCGGCGAGGTAAACCGCTCGCTTCATGGCTGGCTGGCGCGCCAGGCGGCGAGATGCTCGGCCAGGTTGCCGACGCTCGACAGGATGCGGCGGGTTTCCTTGCTGTCCGGCAGGCGCAGTCCGTACTTTTTCTTGATCGCCATCGAAACCTGGAGGGCGTCGAGCGAGTCGAGCTGCAGCGGCGCTTCCGGGCCGAACAGCAGTTCGTCGTCGGTGATGCTGGCCGGGTCGCAATCCTTGTCGCAGGCTTCGATGATCAGGGTTTTCAGTTCGAGGATCAGGGCGGTATTCATGAGCGGGCAGCGAGGGCGCGGTGATTGAGCCAGACGGCAAGGGTGAGCGAGAGGCCGGCAAAGAGCAGCAGTTGGGCCAGGCTGGGCAGCAGGTCGGCAAAGCTGCCGTGGCGCAGCATCACGACATGGAAGCCTTCCAGCCCCCAGGCCATCGGCGACAGGGCCGCCAGTTTCTGCATGGTGGCCGGCATGATGAATTTCGGGACCATGATGCCGCCAATGGCGCCCATCAGGATGTTGCCGACGCCGCCGACGATGGTCGCCTGTTCGGCTGTCCTGGCAAGGCTGGCGATGAGCAGCGCCCAGGCCACCGCGGCGAGGCTGACGGCGGCCGAAACGATCCACCAGTTGAGGAGCTGCGGCAGGCTGCCCGGTAGTTCGAGCGCCTCGCTGCCGAACAGCGGCACGACGAACATGCCGACCAGCACCATCATCACCGCCTGGAGCTGATTGACCACGAAGAAGGGCAGCAGCTTGCCGCTGAGGATCAGGTGAAAAGGCAGGCCGATGGCGCGCAGGCGTTGCAGCGTGCCCTGCTGGCGTTCGATGATGAAGATCGAGGAGACCGGAATGACCACGAAGAACATCGCGAAGATCAGCCAGGCGGGCACGTTTTGCTGCACCGACGAGGGCAGTCCGGCGCTTTGATCACTGCGCACGGCGATGCTGCGGATTTCGTCGGGCCAGTCTTTTTCGACCGAGCCGCCGGGGGCGACGGGCAGCCCGAACAGCTTGCCGGCGCGTTGCGTCAGTTCGTCGGCCCGCACCGCGCCGAGGGCGGCCATCACCTGGTTGCGGAAGGCGAGTTGCAGGGCCGGGCTGAGGGCGGGGTCGATCAACAGTTGCAGGGCTGCGCTCGGCTGGCCGTCGGCGCCGGCCGGGATCAGCAGGCGTTGGCCGAAGCCTTTCGGCAGGACCAGCGCCAGCGCCTGGCGCCTGGCCAGTATTCCCTGGCGCGCCGCATCGGCATCGCCGCCATTGTCCAGCCGGCGGAAGGCGGCGCCTTTGTCGAGACGTTTGACCAGCGCCTGCGAATGGGGGCTTTGATCGAGATCGACCACGACGTAGGCGGCATCGATCGTGGCGCCCGGCGTAAAGGTGTCGCGCAGCGCCATGGTCATCACCAGGATGAAAATGGTCGGCATGATGAACAGCGCCAGCAGGCCGTGCCGGTCGCGGATCAGTGCGATGGTTTCCTTGAGCCAGAGGGCGAGCAGGCGCGGCGACATGGTTCAGTCCCGCAGCGAGCGCTTGGTCAGGCGCATGAAAACCTGTTCCAGATCGTGCTGGCCGAGGTTGAGATCGAGCACTTCGCAGCCGGCCGCGGCCAGTTCGTCGAGCAGGCGGGGCAGTGCAGCAGCCCAGGAGGCATTGCCGTGCGGCGGTTTCAGCAGATAGTGCAGCGGTGCCGTGGCGACCGCCTGATGGCGGCTGGCCAGGGCGTCCGGCAGTGGCTGGGCGAGATGCAGTTCAAGCAACGGCTCGGCGCTGTGCAGGATGTCGGCCAGCGAGCCCGCGGCCAGCACGGAGCCTTGGTCGATGATGGCGATCTGCTGGCAGATCGCCTCGACCTCTTCCATGTAATGGCTGGTGTAAATCACCGTCGTGCCGGCGGCAGGCAGGGCGGCAATCGAATCGAGCAGGAAATGCCGCGATTGCGGATCGACGCCGACCGTCGGCTCGTCGAGCAGCAGCAGTTGCGGCCGGCCAAGCAGGCCGATGGCCAGATTCAGCCGGCGGCGCAGGCCGCCGGAAAGTTGTTCGGCCCGCTTGTCGGTGACCTGTTCCAGGCGGGCGAAGGCGATGGCGGCGGCACACTGGCTGAGCAGTTCCTTGTCCTTCAGGCCAAGCGCGCCAGCAAAGAAACGCAGGTTCTCGCCGACGCTGAGCATCGGGTAGAAGGCGTAATCCTGGGGTACCAGCGCTATGGCCCGCGGGTTGGCGGCGCGGACGGCGGCCAGCGGCTGGCCGCGCACCGCAATCCGGCCGTCGGTGGCGCTCAGCAGGCCGGCGAGCAGCGAAATCAACGTCGTCTTGCCGGCCCCGTTCGGGCCCAGCAGGCCATACACGCCACCGGCCGGAATGTTCAGCGAAACGCCCTGGAGGGCCGGTGTGGCGGCTGAACGATAACAGTAGGAGACGCTGTCGATGGACAGCATCAGGCGGCGCGGCGCAGGTCGCGGAAAAAAGTCTGTTCGTGGTCGGCGATCCGGCGCAACTGGTCGGCCAGTTTGGCCGGCACCAGGGGTTCGCGGTCGCGGATCATGCGGGCGGCCGACAGCGCGAATTCTCGCCACTCGTCACCGACCTCGACCAGGGCGTCGGCGAGTTCGTTGAGGCGCGGCCGGCCGAGCAGGTCGGCCGCTTCCTGCAGGAAAGAGGCATAGATAAAGCGGAAACCGCCGCCGCCGGTGCCGATTTCTTCCTGCATGCGCACCACCTGGCCGATGAACATCTTGGCCCGGGCCGGATCGTTCTGCCCGGCCAGCCGTTCGACGGCATTGGCCAGCCGGCGGATGCCGCGCACGCCGATGATCGGCAGCGGCGCGTCGAGCATGATGCGCGTCGTTTTCTTGATGGCCTGCGGAATCACTATCGCCCAATCGGGCTGCGAGGGCTTGCCGGTGGCGTAATAGAGCAGACCTTTCGGGGCAAGCACGCCTTTGGCGAAGCGCGCTTTTTGCAGCGCCTCGCCCGGGCAACTGACCGGCGCTTCAAAGACCGGGTCGGACAGCTGGTAGTCGCCGCTCGCTGTGTCGCGGCCAAAGGCCAGCACGTTGTGGGCATTGAAATGAAAGCGCAGGTCTTCCGGCATGTAGGGTAGCCAGAATACCGAGGTCTGCATGCCGACCACTTCGCCGGCTGCCAACAGTTCGTCGAGGCGGCGGGTGCCGGCGGCCGGGTTGCGGAAGGTCTCGAAGCGCATCTTCAGGCCGAGCGGTTTCTGCAGGCCCTTGATGATGAATTTCGGCGGCATCCGGTAGGAAACCAGCGGCAGGCCGTTGATTTTGACGATCGGCAGGTAGGCGAAGGACATCGCCGACGACAGGCCGAAGGCCATCGGCTCGGAAATCGGCAGGCCCTGATGACGCAACATCGTCGACATGACGCCGCTCTCGCAATGGGAGGCCTGGCTATGCTGGAATTCCATCATTCGACCTTGGTCAACTGGGCGACGGTGAGGCCCATCGCGTCGGCGTAGCGCGCCAGCAGCGAAGGCGAAAGGTGAGCAAACAAATCGGGGCGGAAATGGCGGCGGATGCGCCATTGCCAGAGGCCGGTAACCTGCGCCAGCAGCGGCACATCCATCCGCGCCTTGTGCATGTGGTATTCGAGGGCCGAGGTCTGCCCGGCGGCGACCCGTTGGCGGGCTTCGTCGGCCAGCCGGTTCAGGTCATCGACGGCCTGGCGGGTAACGATTTCCTCGACTTCCCAACCGGTCGACTGGACGATATGCATCTTTCCGTCGGCGCCACGGGCGTAGAGCGCCTTGCGATGGCCGCCGAGGGTGACGTTGCCTTCCTGCGGCACTTCGCTGTCAAGCATGCTCGACCGCCGTCAGGTACATCAGCGAGCCGGTGAACCGGCCGCTTTCCGGGATGAAGCAGAGCAGCCGGTCGCCGGCCTTGAGCCGACCGCTTTTCAGCAGCTCGTCGACCATGATGTAGATTGAGGCCGAGCCGGTGTTGCCCTTGGTATGCAGGTTGGTGAACCACTTTTCCTGCGGCACGGCGAAACCGACGGCCGCCATGCAGTCGGCCATCGGCTGGCGGAAATACTCAGAAGACATGTGGGGCAGGTACCAGTCGACGTCGCTCGCCTTGAGGCCGCGCGTCGCCATGACTTTTTCCAGCGGTTTGCCGGCCGTCAGGTAAACGACGTTCTCGTTGAGCAGACGAACGTCCTGCTTGACGGAAAAGACCGAGCGGCTGGCCCATTGGCTGGGCGGAAAGGCGCTCCAGCTTTTCAGCGAGCCATCGGCCTGCTTTTCGCCGCCGGAGTACATGCAGACGTCGGCGCTGTGGGCCTGCGAGAGGATTTCCATCCATTCGATGCGCAGCGACAGGCCATCGCGGCGCGGGGTGTCCTGCAGCAGAAAGGCGCCGGCACCATCGGAGAGCATCCAGCGCAGGAAATCCTTTTCAAAAGCGATTTCCGGGTTGGCTTCCAGTTCGGCAACGCGATGTTCGGATTCCGCTTCAAAATTGCGCGCATGCAGCACCGCCGAGGCCAGTTCGGAACCGGTCGCCACGGCGTTTCTGGCCTGCCCGCAGAGGACGCTCATATAGGCATATTTGAGCGCCGTGATGCCGGAAACGCAGATGCCGGCGGTCGATACCACTTCACAGGCCGGAATGCCCAGTTCGCCATGCACCATCACGCCGTGGTTGGGCATCAGCTGGTCGGGCATCGAGGTGCCGGTGGCCAGGCAGTCGATGCCCTCGATGGGGCCGAGGCCACGCACCGCTTCGGCGGTCAGCTGGGCGTTGCTATGGGTAGTCCGGCCGGTCGCCGGGTCAATCGCATAGTGGCGTTGGCGGATGCCGTTGTTGCGCAGCACGACGCGGCGGGCGCGCGAAGGCTTGCTGCCGATCATGCCGAGGACGTTTTCGATCCCGTCGTTGTCGACCGGGGCATTGGGCAGGAACGCCGAAGTGCCGGTGATGTAAACCTTGCCGCTACTATTCATATTCTTTCAGATTGAAATCCTGCGAGCCGGAAGGCAGTTCAAGTTCGGCGCGCAGTCGGTCAAGGCGCGGTTTGAGCAGGGGGGAAAGTAGCCATTGTAACAATAGGCTCAATGGAACGACGGTTAACACCATGGCGATCAGATACAAGGCGAAAACGAGCAGCATCGGTCGCCGCCGCCATTGGCCGCGGCGACCGCAGGCGCGGATCAGTCTGGACCAGACCTTGAAGGCCCGGCGTCCGGCCCGTTCGCTCAGCGCCAGCCGGGGATTGACGGTGCAGGCGCGGAGGCCGGTCAGCATCGGCGCTCCGGTTGTTTCGGCGTCGTGGTCGAGTGCATCGGCCAGCGCCCGGCCAAACCGGCCGGCCTTATGGATTTCCTCCGGTGCCACGCCGGCCGGCGGCAGGCCGAGCCAGCGGTCGCGCCGGCCGGTCAGAACCCAGCGCGGCGTCGTCAGGAAGGTGGCCAGCGCCGGCCCCTGATCGGTAAATGCCAGGTGGTCGCGCAACTCGCCGCCGGCCTCGGCGATCAGACGCCGCATCGTTTCCTGGGCCGACAGCCACATGTTGCGGCAGGCGACCAGCGTGATCACCGGCTTGCCGGCGATCAGCCGGCGGCCTGCCGGGCTTTGCAGGAAGGCGGTCATCGGCAGGGCGGGGGACAGGTACCACACCTGATAGCTGAGAATGACCAGATCGAAGTCGCGATCCGCCGGAATGCTCAATGGTTCCAGCGGCGGCGCATCGAGTTGCACGCATTCGGGAAAGGCATCGACAAAATCGACGATCGGCCACGGCCACGGGAAGGCGGTGACCGGAACCAGGGTTTCAACATGCACTAGATGTCCCGCCGCCCGCAACGGGGCGACCACCTGGGCTGTGATCTCGGCCAGTTGCCCGGTTTGCGAATAATTGATGACGAGAACGGTTTTCACGCTGTTTTCTGCTGGCTGGGTAACCCTCGATTCTAACAAATCGCGTGGTAATTACGGTGTACCGGGCGACGGCGCGAGATTCGCAGGATTGCTCGGAGGGCTTGGGATTTTTCCACCTTTTCGGCTATCATTCGCATTTCCCGCAGCCTGTCTTTCCATGACCAAATACGTTTTCGTTACAGGCGGTGTCGTGTCCTCATTGGGCAAGGGCATCTCCGCCGCATCGCTCGGGGCCATTCTGGAATCCCGCGGCATCAAAGTTACCCACCTCAAGCTTGACCCCTACATCAACGTCGACCCCGGCACGATGAGTCCTTTCCAGCATGGAGAGGTTTTCGTCACCGAGGATGGCGCCGAGACCGATCTCGATCTCGGACACTACGAGCGCTTCACCAGCGCCAAGATGGGCAAGCGCAACAACTTCACGACCGGCCAGATCTACGACACCGTGCTCAAAAAAGAGCGCCGTGGTGAATATCTCGGCAAGACGGTACAGGTCATCCCGCACATCACCGACGAGATCAAGTTCAAGATCAAGGCCGGCGCCGAAGGCGCCGATGTGGCCATCGTCGAGGTCGGCGGCACGGTCGGCGACATCGAATCGCTGCCGTTCCTCGAAGCGATCCGCCAAATGGGCATCGAGGAAGGTCGCAACAACGTCTGCTACATGCACCTGACGCTGCTGCCCTATATCCCGACGGCCGGCGAACTGAAGACCAAGCCGACCCAGCATTCGGTCAAGGAGCTGCGTCAGATCGGTATCCAGCCGGATATCCTGTTGTGCCGTGCCGACCGTTCCGTTCCGGTCGAGGAACGGCGCAAGATCGCGCTGTTCTGTAACGTCATGCCGGAAGCCGTGATCGAGTGTCTCGACGCCGATTCGATCTACAAGATCCCCGGCATGCTGCATGAACAGATGCTCGATGAGATCGTCTGCCACAAGCTTGGCATTCTCGCCAAGGCCGCCGATCTGTCGGTCTGGATCAAGCTGGTCGACGCGATGGATCACCCGCAGCATGAGTTGAGGATCGCCTTCGTCGGCAAGTACGTCGATCTGACCGAGTCCTACAAGTCCCTGATCGAAGCGATCAAGCATGCCGGCATTCATACCCGCAGCAAGGTCAATATCGAATACATCGATTCCGAGAATATCGAGAAGGACGGTTGCGGCGTGCTCAAGGGCGTCGATGCCATCCTGGTGCCCGGCGGCTTTGGTCGGCGCGGTACCGAAGGCAAGATCGCCGCGATCCGCTATGCCCGCGAAAACAAGGTGCCTTACCTTGGCATCTGCCTCGGCATGCAACTGGCCGTCGTCGAGTTCGCCCGCGATGTGGCCGGTATGGCCGGTGCACATTCCACCGAATTCGTGCAGGACACGCCGTATCCGGTCATCGGCCTGATTACCGAATGGCTGGATGCCTCCGGTAAGCTCGAGAAGCGTGACGAGGACTCCGACCTTGGCGGCAGCATGCGCCTCGGCGCCCAGGTCTGCAAATTGGGCGAAGGCTCGCTGGCCCGTGACATCTACGGCGCTGCCGAGATCACCGAGCGCCATCGCCATCGTTACGAAGTCAACAACACCTTGCTCGCCCAGCTTGAAGAAAAGGGCTTGAAGGTTTCCGGTCGCGCGCCGGGCACCGATCTCTGCGAAATGATCGAATTGCCGGCCGACGTGCATCCGTGGTTTGTCGGCTGCCAGTTCCATCCGGAGTTTACGTCCAACCCGCGTCAGGGCCATCCGCTCTTCACCTCGTTCGTGAAGGCGGCACTGGGCAGGCAAAAGGTCAAAGGCAAATGAAGCTCTGCGGCTTCGAGGCTGGTCTCGATCAGCCTTTATTCCTGATCGCCGGCCCCTGCACGGCGGAGTCGGAGCAGCTTTGCCTCGATGTCGCCGGCCATATGAAGGAAGTCTGCGCCCGTCTCGGCATCAACTACATTTTCAAGGCGTCCTACGACAAGGCCAATCGCAGTTCCGGCAAATCGGTGCGCGGCCTCGGTCTTGACGAAGGTCTGCGGATCTTCGCCGAAGTTCAGCGGCAGATCGGCGTGCCGGTGCTGACCGACGTCCATGGCATCGACCAGATCGCCGCGGTCGCCAGCGTTGTCGACGTGCTGCAGACGCCGGCCTTTCTCTGTCGCCAGACCGATTTCATCCACGCTGTCGCATCCTGCGGCAAGCCGGTGAATATCAAGAAGGGCCAGTTCCTGGCGCCGGGTGACATGAAGAACGTCGTCGACAAGGCGCGCGAAGTGAATGATGGCGCCGACAACATCATGGTCTGCGAACGCGGCGCTTCCTTCGGCTACAACAACCTGGTGTCCGACATGCGCAGCCTGGCGATCATGCGCGAAACCGGTTGCCCGGTCGTCTTCGATGCGACGCACAGCGTGCAGTTGCCGGGCGGCCAGGGTACGACGTCGGGTGGCCAGCGCGAGTTCGTCCCGGTGTTGGCACGGGCGGCGGTCGCCGTCGGCATTTCCGGGCTGTTCATGGAAACCCATCCGTGCCCGGAAAAAGCATGGTCGGATGGGCCGAACAGCTGGCCGCTGGCGCGCATGGAATCGCTGTTGACGACGCTGCTGGCACTCGACAAAGCCGTCAAGACGGCCGGTTTCGAAGAACTGAAATAAGGCGGCCGGAAACGAATGGGACATTCATTTCCGGCGTCGGTGATCTAATTTAAGTAGTTCTTTCAATTTATCGTTAATAAGGAAGAAATATGAGCTCAATTGTTGACGTCGTGGCACGCGAGATTCTCGATTCCCGCGGCAATCCCACCGTTGAAGCCGATGTGTTGCTGGAAAGTGGCGTCATGGGCCGGGCGGCTGTGCCGTCGGGCGCTTCGACCGGTTCCCGCGAAGCCATCGAACTGCGCGATGGCGATGCCAGCCGTTACCTCGGCAAAGGCGTGATGCAGGCCGTTGAGAACATCAACACGGAAATCTCCGAAGCCATCATCGGTCTCGATGCCCAGGAGCAGGCTTTCATCGATCAGACGATGATCGACCTCGACGGAACCGACAACAAGTCCCGCCTTGGCGCCAATGCCATCCTCGCCGTCTCGATGGCCGTTGCCAAGGCCGCTGCCGAAGAGTCCGGCCTGCCGCTCTACCGCTATTTCGGCGGCATGAGCCCGATGCAGATGCCGGTGCCGATGATGAACATCATCAATGGCGGCGAGCACGCCAACAATAGCCTGGATATCCAGGAATTCATGATCATGCCGGTCGGCGCGGTCAATTTCCGCGAAGCCCTGCGTTGTGGCGCCGAAATTTTCCATTCGCTGAAGAAGTTGCTCGACAAGAAAGGTCATTCGACCGCCGTCGGCGACGAAGGCGGCTTTGCCCCGAATCTGGGTAGCCACGCCGAAGCGCTGCAGATCATCATGCAAGCCATCGAGGCCGCCGGTTACGTGCCGGGTCAGGATGTGCTGCTGGCGCTGGATTGTGCCGCTTCCGAATTCTACAAGGATGGCAAGTACCACCTGGCCGGTGAGGGCCTGCAACTGACCTCCGCCCAGTTCACCGACTATCTGGCCAATCTGGCCGACCAGTTCCCGATCGTTTCGATCGAAGACGGCATGTCGGAAGCCGACTGGGATGGCTGGAAGCTGCTCACCGATCGTCTGGGCAAGACCGTGCAGATCGTTGGCGACGACGTGTTCGTTACCAACACCAAGATCTTCAAGGAAGGCATCAAGCAGGGTATCGGCAATTCCATCCTGATCAAGATCAACCAGATCGGCACCTTGTCCGAAACCTTTGCCGCCGTCGAGATGGCCAAGCGCGCCGGTTACACCGCAGTGATCTCGCATCGTTCCGGCGAAACCGAAGACAGCACCATCGCCGACATCGCCGTCGGCCTGAACGCCGGTCAGATCAAGACCGGTTCGCTGTCGCGTTCCGACCGTATCGCCAAGTACAACCAGCTGCTGCGCATTGAGGAAGATCTCGGCGATACCTCTTCCTACCCGGGCCGCGAAACCTTCTACAACCTGCGTTAAGGTTTATGCGCTGGCTGACGGTCGGCCTCCTTGCAGCCATTGGCCTGCTCCAGTACCCCCTCTGGGTGGGTAAGGGCGGCTGGCTGAAGGTTTGGGAGTACGACCGTCAATTGCAGCAACAGAAGGAAGTAACCAAGAAGCTGGAAATCAGGAATGCCGGTCTCGATGCCGAAGTTCGCGACCTGAAGCAAGGTTACGAGGCGATCGAAGAGCGTGCCCGTTTCGAATTGGGCATGGTCAAGCAGGATGAAACCTTCGTTCAAATCCCGGAAAAAGTTCCTGGAAAATAAGTGAAATAAAGGCGTCGACCGCAGTAGGCGGCTCCGCTAGAATCGTTCGCAGCAGTCCCTCACGCAGAGCGCTTCAGGAGAACAACATGCTGCTCAAGGTTGGCGAGCGAGCCCCGACGTTTTTGTTGCCCGATGCCGATATGGAGACTATCGATCTGGCGAACTTTCAGGGACAAAAGCACATCGTGCTTTTCTTTTACGCGAAGGATGGGACCCCCTGTTGCACCAAGGAGGCGACCGATTTTTCGGATCACGAAGGGGACTTCCATAAACAGGATTGCCTCCTGTTCGGCATCAGCCGTGACGATTGCCTGAAGCACGCGGAGTTTCGCGACAAGGAAGGCATCGGACTCGAACTGCTGTCGGACACTGAGGGTGTCGTCTGCAAGCAGTACGGCGTCTGGCAGGCCAGAGAGGTGGATGGCCACAAAAAATACGGCGTCGTCCGTTCCACCTTCATCATCGATCGCACGGGTATCATTCGCCATGCGCTCTACAACGTCAATTACAAGGGCCACGCACTGGAAGTGCTGCGCCTCGTCAAGGAACTGAATTCATGAACATGCTGGTTGCCAAAGGTAACGTCATCAATCTCGAATACCACGTCACCGATCCGGATGGCGAAGTCGTCGACGAAGGCCGTGAGCCGCTCATCTATCTGCATGGCGGCTACGAAGATATTTTCCCGAAAATCGAAGAGGCGCTGCACGGCAAGAAGATCGGCGAATCGGTGCAGGTCAAGCTGCAGCCGGACGAAGCCTTTGGCGACTACGATGCCGAACTGGTGCAGATCGAGCCGCGCAAGGACTTTCCCAAGGAACTGCAGGTCGGCATGCAGTTCGAAGGCGGCCCGGAAGAAGGCAGCGAGGACGATTTCGTCATCTATCGCGTTACCGATATTGCCGACGACAAGGTTGTGCTTGACGGCAACCACCCGCTGGCCGGCATGGCCCTGATCTTCACCTGCACCGTGACGTCGATTCGTCCGGCCAGTGCCGAAGAGCTCGAACACGGTCACGTCCATAATCCAGACGACGACGAGGAAACCTGCCACTAAACCTGGAATGCACCCGCCCAGACGGGAATCCAGCGTTTTGTCCAATGCCCGTTTTGACGGGCATTGGCATTTCTGGAGCGACTTTTATCGAATACTGTACATACATACAGTATTCGGATAATCTACGCCTGACCGTACGCCAAACAGAGTGCGTGCCGATTCATCAACCGATGGCTGTCAGGAGTATTCGCTATGAAACGATTTCAGAAATGGTTTGAGCAGATTGCCGGCGTATCTCAGGACGAGATTGAGCGTCTGGCGCGCGCCCGTGAAATTTTTGCGCCGGGCGGCATCGATGTGTCCAGTTTGAAGAAGCCGGCTTGCTGGCGCCGCAAGGCTCGTGTTCAGAGCCGCGGCGCCTGAAGGCTCAGTACCGCGCGTCGATCATCCGCATGGAAATCGTGTAGGTGTGGGCAATCTGTGCATCGCAATAGCGATGTTCGGTGCCGACCGGGCAACTGACGCGGGCCAGACAGGTCGCACGGCAGGCGGAGGCCGGCTGTTTCCGGTAGGCGATGCATTTGTTCAGGTCGAACGCATCACCTGACAGGGCACCGGCCGGGCAACTGGCAAGGCATGGCTGGTCCGGACATTGTGTGCAGGGCGACGCCGTGGTTTGCCGGATGCTCGGCGCAAAATCCGTGTCGCTCAGCACGACGACGCGGTAAGCGTACCAGCTGCCCCAGGTTTCGTTGATGCCGACCATGAAGGGCGAAGCATGGTGCCAGCCGGCCAGCTTTCCCAGCGCCTGCAGGCCAAGCGAATCCCTGGCCGGGTAGATGATGGTATGGCGATGCGCCGCCAACCACTGGCGCACCATCGCGCTACTGAAATCGTCGATCGGATTTTCCGATGTAATGCCCGAGTCCTTGAGCGCGGCCCACAAGCGCTTTCCGCCATGGCCGATCAGGATCAGTTGGCGATAGCGGCTTTCCGGATCGAAGCGCTGGCGGATTTCGCCAGCCAGTTCGGCCGGTAGATCAGCGATGTTGAAAATCGCTTGCAGGTTCAGGCCGGCGGCGTTGAGCGACGTGAAATCGGCTTGCGTCATGGCGCGGCGATGGCGGCGATGGCGTCGGCAATGCTTGCTGCGTCGCCGGGCCGGACAAGGCGGCTGATTTCCTGGCCGTGGTTGATGAAAACCAGGGTCGGCCAGAGTTTGATGCGGAATGATCGACCTAGTCGCAGGCCCGGGCCATCCTGAATCTTCAGGTGCTTGATCGGCGAATCGACAGGAAAGGCGGCTTCGATAAGGGCCTGGGCGGCCTGGCAATGGCCGCACCAGGGGGCGCCGAACTCGATCAGGATGGGGCCGGTCAGGGCGTCTATTTCGGCGCGGCTTGGTTCTGTTTCGGCGTAGGTTCTGTTCATCGGCATGGCCTCAGTTGCCCTTGTCTGGCCAGGCATGGGGTTCGAAACGGAAGAGCGACGCGGCGGCGGTATCGATGGTGCCCTGCGTCCAGCCCATCAGCGGGTAGCCGAAAGTCTCGACCCGGGTAAAGTTGCCGAGCCGCTTGCCTTGACGGTCGCGTAGCGGCTGGTCGATGCGGCTGGCATGGGTGTCGCCGTGCACGACGACGACCTGGCCGGGGAAATTCAGCGTTTCGGCTTGCAGCTGTTCGAGAAACTCCCGGTAGCCGCGGTGGGCGATGCCTTGCGCAAAGTGCTTGAAGCCCGGATTGGCCTGGAAGAGCAGGACGATGCCGGCCAGTTTTTCACGCCGGGCCAGGGCGAAGTTTTCGCTCAGCCAGGCCAGCACGACGGGGTTGCGTGCCCGGTATTCGGCACGCGCCTGGTCGGTCTCGCCGAAGTTGTTGTTGCCGCCCGGCAGGTTGAGAGTGACGAACAAGACCGGGCCGAGCCGGAAGCGGGCGTGCTCCGGATAGCCGCCGGCTTGACGGTCTTGGGGCAGCTTTTTCTGGCCCAGCGAAAAGCGGTCTTGCCAGAACAGGCTGCGCAGCTTGCCGAGTCTTTCGAGCGGCGCATAGCCGCCATTCGACAGGCGCTCGCAATCGGTCCATTCGTTGTCGCCCGGGACGAAGACGAAAGGTACGCTGCTGGAGTTGAACAGCCCGTGGCGATCGGCGAACAGGCTGTCGTCGCAACGCTCCTGGCCATTTTTGATGTCGCCGATATGGGCGATGAAATCGACCTGGCTGGCGGCGATGCTCGCCAGCATGTGCGGAAGTTCGCGGCGCTCGTTAGCCGAATAGGGTACATCGCCGATCAGCCCGAAATGCCAGGTTTCACCGCTGGCCAGCGTTGCCCAGCCGAGCAGGAGGGCGGCCAGCCAGCGGTTCATTGGAGTAGACCCTTCAGCGCATACAGGGCATCGAGCGCCTCGCGCGGCGTCAGGCTGTCCGGGTCGAGCGTCGCCAGCTGTTCAAGGGCCGGATGCGGCTCCGCTTCGGCCGGTTCCTGTTCGCCCTGGGTGAACAGATCGGGTTGCAGCGGATCCACCGCGGCGCGCTGCTCGAATTCCCGCAATTGCTTGCGGGCGGCGCGTACCACGGCACCTGGAATGCCGGCCAGGGCGGCGACCTGGATACCGTAGCTCTGGTTGGCCGGGCCTTCCTCGACGGCATGCAGGAAGACGATGCGGTCGTTGTGCTCGACCGCATCGAGATGGACGTTGGCCAGTTCCGAATATTCGTGCGACAGCCGGGTCAGTTCAAAGTAGTGGGTGGCGAACAGTGTCAGGCAGCGGTTCTTGTCGATCAGGTGACGGAGGATCGAAAAAGCCAGGGCCATGCCGTCGAAGGTCGAGGTGCCGCGGCCGATTTCGTCCATCAGCACCAGGCTGTTCGGCGTCGCGTGGTGGAGGATGGCGGCGGCCTCGGTCATTTCGACCATGAAGGTCGACCGGCCGGAGGCGAGGTCGTCGGAGGCGCCGATGCGGGTGAAGATGCGGTCGAGCGGACCGAGTACCACCCGGTCGGCCGGCACGTAGCAGCCGATGTGGGCGAGCAGGGCGATCAACGCGGTTTGCCGCATGTAGGTCGATTTACCGCCCATGTTCGGGCCGGTGATCAACAGCAGACGGCGGTTTTCGGCGAGCAGGCAGTCATTGGCGATGAAGGTTTCGGCCCCGTTGGACATTTCCCCTTCGACCACCGGATGACGGCCGCCGGCGATGGCCAGCCCGATTTCCGCGGCGAACTCTGGCTTGCTCCAGTTGCGCTTCAGCGCCGTGTCGGCGAAGCCGGCCAGCAGGTCGAGCTGGGCGACGGCGCGGGCGATCGTCTGCAAGGTCGGAACGGCCGGCAGCAACTCGTCGAGGATCGCCTCGTAAAGCAGTTTTTCGCGGGTCAGCGAGCGTTCCTGGGCGGACAACGCCTTGTCCTCGAAGGCCTTCAATTCCGGGGTGAGGTAGCGCTCGGCATTCTTCAGCGTCTGGCGCCGGCGGTAATCGTCGGGAATCTTGGCGGTGTGGGCGTGCGTCACCTCGATATAGAAACCATGCACCTTGTTGAATTCGACCTTGAGGCTGGCGATGCCGGTGCGCTCGCGCTCGCGCACCTCCATGTCGACCAGGTAGGCGCCGCAGTTGTCGTTCAGCGAGCGCAGTTCGTCGAGCTCGCCATCGTAACCGGGGGCGATGGCCCCGCCGTCGCGGATCTGGGCCGACGGTTCGGCGGCGATCGAACGGATCAGCAGGTCGAGCGTCGCCGCCGGCGTTGCCAGATCAAGTTCCAGTTGGCCGAGCAGCGGTGCGGTGTTGCCGGCCAGTGGGGCGCGCAGACCAGCCAGTCCGGCCAGCGATTCGCGGAGGCTGGCCAGGTCGCGCGGCCGGGCGTTACGCAGGGCAATGCGGCCGGCAATGCGTTCGATATCGGCCATCCCTTTCAATTCGCGGCGCACGTCGCCGGCCATCCGGCCGTAATCTTCGAGCAGCGCCTCGACCGCGCCGTGGCGGGCGGCCGGAATGGCGCGCTCGCGCAGCGGGTGGTGCAGCGTGTGGCGGAGCAGGCGCGAGCCCATGCTGGTCACGCAGTTGTCGAGCAGCGAGAACAGCGTCGGCGACGGCTGGCCGCGCAGGGTTTCGGTCAATTCAAGATTGCGCCGGGTGGCCAGGTCGAGGCCGAGGTAGGCGCCTTCCAGTTCGACGGTCAAGGCCCGCAAATGCGGCAAACTACCCGATTGCGTTGCCTGGGCGTACTGCAGCAGGGCGCCCGCCGCGGCGACAGCCGGGCGCAGACCTTCGGCCCCGAAGCCGGAGAGCGAGGCGACCTTGAACTGCTCGCAGAGCAAGCGCTTGGCCGAATCGAATTCGAAATACCAGTCCGGTTGGCGGGTCCGCGCCATATCCAGCGGGAAGTCCGGTTGCCAGGATTCCGGATAAAGGATTTCGGCCGGCCGGATGCGCTCCAGCGTGGCGGAAATCTGCTCGCTCGGCACCTCGGTCAAAATGAATTCGCCGCTGGCCAGATTCAGGCGGGCCAGGCCGGCCGTGTTGCGGGTGGTGGTCAGCGCCAGTAACCAGATGTCCTGCTTGTCGTCGATCAACGCCGCGTCGGTTAGTGTGCCAGGCGTGACGATGCGCGCCACGGCCCGCTCGACCGGCCCCTTGCTGGTCGCCGGATCGCCGATCTGTTCGCAGATCACCACCGATTCGCCGAGCTTGACCAGGCGCGCCAGATACGGCTCCAGCGAATGGAAGGGAATGCCGCACATCTTGATCGGCACCCCGGCCGACTGGCCACGCGTCGTCAGCGTGATGTCGAGCAGACGTGCGGCCTTCTCGGCATCCTCATAGAACAGCTCGTAGAAATCGCCCATCCGGTAGAACAGCAAGGTGCTCGGATGGTTCGCTTTGAGCGCCAGGTACTGGCGCATCATTGGCGTGTGTTTTTCGAGGCCGGGCATCGTGCCGGCAGCGGGTGCGGGAGATTCTTTTTTCAAGGTGTGTCTGGCTTTTCTGAGGGCAGCGATGTCGCTCAAAAACGAGGGCGATGGTCGGGGCCGCCATTCTCCTACATCCGGTCAAAACCTGAAATCGACACCGGGTTTTGAGTCTTACTCGAGAACCAGTTCAACCAGCCACGGACCACCGGTTTGGAAAGCATGGTCCAGCGCTGCGGCGAAGGTCGGGGTGCTGCCGGCGTTGGCGTAGCCCAGCCCGAAAGTCCGTGCGGCGTGCTCGAAGCTGATCTGCTGCGGCGTGCGCCAGCCGTGCTCGAATTCCGGCAATTGGGCCTGTGGCAGCGCTGCGAAAATGCCGCCGCCCCCGTTGTTGACCACCACGATGACGACATCGCGCCCCTGGGCCATGGCCAGTCCGCCAAGATCGTGCTGACAGGTGAGATCGCCGAGCAATGCCGCGACCCGGCCATGCACAGCGGCGATTCCGATGGCGCTCGAGATGTTGCCGTCGATGCCGCTGGCGCCCCGGTTGGCGAAAAACTGACGAGGCCGGTCGCTGCTGCCTGAGTGGCTGTCGAGTTGGCGGATGGCCAGCGAATTGCCAACGAAGAGCGGCGTGCCCTCCGGCAGGGCGTCAAGCAGGGCGGCGATATGTGCCGCCGCCTCGCCATCGATCACTGCACCATCCCTCGTGGCGAAGGCACTCATCCAGCCGGCCGGGGTCGGTGCCGGTGCGCAAGCGAGCAGGGCTTGGCAGGCGGCGAGCGGATCGGCGCGCAGCAGGTGAGTCAGTTTGTCGGACGGATCCGTCCACCGCGGCCAGGGCTCGATCTGCACCAGGGCAAGCGCAGCGCCGGCCAGGCAGTTCTGCAGCTGGCGACCGACCGGCCAGGCTCCGAAGTGCAGGACCCACTCGGGCCGATGGGCATCGACGAATTCGCGATCATTCAGCCAATGGTTGTAACGAACGCAGAGTCGCTCCCGGTCGTGTGGCCCGAAGCGCAGATTCGACAGCGGTTCGGCGAGAACCGGGCAATCCAGGCGCGCGGCGAGGGCCGTCACAGCCTGGGCAAAGCCCGCAGCAGCGGGCTGCTCGCTGCAGACGATCAGGCCGGGGCGGCCGGAAATGAGTTCGGCGATCTCGTCGATGGCGGCCAGGTCCGGCTGCAGCGTCGGCGGCGCCACGCGGATTCTCGCCGGCAAGTTGCTGGTCACCGTCGCACCGGTCGGCACCAGCGGCTCACGAAACGGCTGGTTGATATGGACCGGCCCAGGGTGCGGCCAGCTTGCCTGCTCGACAATGCGGGCCGTCAGCCGGTGCAGATAGGCCGGTGCGAAGCCGGCCTCGGGCGTCCCCAGGGCATGGCAGGCCCGGACATGCGTTCCGAACAGGCGGATCTGATCCACCGTCTGGTTGGCGCCGCAGTCCTGCAGTTCCGGCGGGCGATCGGCCGATAGCAGGATCAGTGGCACGCCGGCCTGGCTGGCCTCGATCACTGCCGGCAGCCAGTTGGCCGGCGCCGTGCCGGAGGTGGCGAGGAGCAGCACCGGGCGCTGGCTGGCCTTGGCGATGCCGAGGGCGAAAAATCCGGCACTGCGTTCGTCGATCACCATCTCGCAACGCAATCCGGGCTGGCGCAACATCGCCAGTGCGAGCGGCGTCGAGCGCGAGCCGGGCGAAATGACGGCATCGGCAACGCCGGCCGCGACAAAGCCGGCGACCATGGTTTGCGACCAGTGAAAATTCAGCGATCCGGTGTCGATCATTTTTGGGTGTGTGGACGGGGAGTCGCGAATTGTAGTCGCTATAAAGCTGGCGGCCCCGCGGGAGCGTGCTATTATCCGCCCCGTTCGAAGTTGCCCGGCCTGTTCAGCGGCAACCCAACGCGGAGTGGTAGTTCAGTTGGTTAGAATACCGGCCTGTCACGCCGGGGGTCGCGGGTTCGAGTCCCGTCCACTCCGCCAACAATTTTAGACGCCTGATTTCTGAATCCAATCAATGGGTTACGAGATCGGGCGTTTTTCATTTACCACACGCCTTTACCACACGTTTTGGCGGTGGATTTTCCTCGAAATTATTTTCGAGAAGCTTCGTGACTCGCCCCCACTTCCTTTGTGCGAAGTATCACCATCTCATGCACCGCTTAGATGGATTGAGGCATGAAGAATAGTCGAGCCTCCGTTGTCCCAAAGCCTCACTCTGCCGTGCAACTTAGTCCAATGCATGTAGCGCACAGCACACCGCTGTCATCGTCCTCGTATTATCATTGAGTAAAAAATGCTGGGGTACTTAAGTAGCGGTCAGGGTTTAACTTCCACGTCGAGGTGAGATTGGGTCATAAATTATTGCTTGTGGATTTTGAGAATGTTCAACAAGTCGACTTGACTCGTCTTGAAGATAATTTTCATGTCGTAATTTTTGTTGGTTCCGGCCAAAAGAGCGTGCCTATCGATCTTGTGGCAAGCGCTCAAAAGCTGGGTAGTCGAGTTGAATGGCAGCGTGTCGAGGGGAATGGAAGTAACGCCCTCGATTTTTACATTGCCTGCCAACTTGGGCGCGTGATTGAAAAGTCGCCGGCCCTTCACTGCATAGTCCTATCCAAAGACAAAGGGTTTGATCCCTTGCTTCGGCACCTGAATAAGCAGGGGTTAAAGTGCAAACGCATAAATAGCTTACTTGAGCTTGAGCCAAAGTCCGCCACTAGCGAAGAACCCAACTACAAACGCGTGTTTGAACTACTGAGTAAATCGGAAAAAAAGTCGCGACCACGCAAGCGTGCAACCTTGTCGCAGCACATCTCATCTATGTTCCAGAAGAACATTGCCCAAAGCGACATTGACAGAATTATTGACATTTTATTTGCCAACAAGATGATCTCAGAAAGCAACAACACGATCACTTATGAGTTTTGAATTCCCGAGACGCTAGCCAACCAAGGCTATGCAGAGTGTACTTTTTCGGCAATTTTGAGCTTTTTCAATTCGTATAAAATCAACATTTAGGGGAAGGTGCATGGCTAATAAGCGCGTATTCATTAGCTTCGACTACGACAATGATGAGGGGCAAAAGCATCTGCTAGTAGGTCAATCAAAGCTTGCCGACTCCCCTTTCGATCTTGCTGACTGGTCTTCAAAGGAGCATCTTTCTGGCGACTGGAAAGCAAAAATCAAAGCCAAGCTTGCATACGTAGACATCGTTTGTGTCCTCTGCGGTCGTAACATGGCATCTGCAACAGGTGTTGCCCATGAACTCGCGATGGCAAAGGAGCTGGGCAAAGACTATTTCCTTCTTGCCGCTTACTCTGAGGGAAACATGACCAAACCAACTACAGCCTCTTCGACAGACAAAATTTATAAGTGGACTTGGCCGAATCTGAAATTGCTAATTGGTGGTGGTCGATAAATGTCAGACCCGGAAGTTGATAAGAGCGGTCTCTTTAACGAGATCAGTGATGGGCAGGTCTACCCTCACAACGAAAAGTGGTACTCCCACCTTCTTGATCAATACAAACTTTACGTGGAGATGGCAGACCGGATTAGCAGTCGCCGGGTGTCCGCGAACTCCTATTTTCTTAGCGTCAACTCCGCCATCCTTGCTTTTGTTGGCTACCTCTCAGCCAAGGAAACCGGTGAATACATGTGGATGCTGGCACTAGGGGGCATTGCGCTGTCCGTGCTTTGGGAGGCGCTAATAACATCCTATCGAAATCTGAATACCGCTAAGTTTGCAGTGATTCATAAAATCGAGAAAAGATTACCGATCAGTCCCTATGAAGCCGAGTGGGATGCAATGGATCGCGGCAAGAATCCGAAACTGTATCGCCCGATTAGTCACATTGAACAAGGGGTTCCTTATGTTTTCATGGGACTCCATGCCATCGTCTTTATCAAAACATTCCCCTGGCACTGGATTACTTTTGATTTGCCCACATGGCTTGGGTGTAAGTAATCAGTAGAACAACGAGGCTCCATTACGGCTTGACCCGCCCCGTTGCCACAGCATCCAGATAGCCGGTCAGGTGTTCTTCCATCGCACTCAGGCGGTCAGCACTCGGGTTGATCTGGAACATTGCCAATGCTTCCTCAAGTTGGCGGCGATACCATGCGGAAAAGGTCTTGGCATTCCGCAGAGGCTCGGGGAGGCGCTTACAAATGGTCAGGCCATCGGCAACAGCCTTCTGATACTCGCTCAGTGCCATCAGCATTGCTGCTCTAGCTTCCTTGCTGGGGCAGTTCTGGAATTGGGACAGGTGCCCACTCATACGGCCATACCAGTAGTAGGCATTTTGTTTGTCTTGCATTGCTTTCCTTGGCGGCCACAGGGGGCCGGTAAATGATTGGGTAAGGGGTTCGTTAACCCAGACGTACGAAAGCCCCGCTAGGGCCTCGGGGAGACCGTTACGGGGCTTTCTGTGGGTGCTTTCTGCTTAGATCAGACCAGCCCGAGCAGCAGCTTCCGGGGTCATCCAATTGCCATTCAGGTTGAACACGGTATTTCCAGCCGTGTCCTGACGAACATTGAAACCACCACGCTTCAGGGCCTCCACAGTCGGGGGCACTTCGCGGAAGTAGGAATCAACCAGCGACCGAAGAGGCGCGGTGTTCCGGGTGAAGGCCAGCTGACGACGAGCATCAGCAAACTTTTCACCCTGTTCAGTCTTCGCCCACTCCCAGACCTCTGCCGGGGTCTCGATACCTTGGGCCTTGGCGATCTGATCAGCTTGCATGGTGAATGCCTGAACGACGAACTCAGCACGTTGCTGGGCTTCTGCTGGGGACATACCAGACAGAGCGGCAATCTCGTTGATGTTGATCGACTCCAGACCACCTTCCAATACCCGGGCAATCGACTGGTCGTAAATCGCCTGTGGCACCGGATCAATGGCATTGGCAAAAGCTGACTCAACTTCTGCCGGGAAAGCCTCAAGACCATCCGGGCTGTTCTGTTGCTGGGCTTGCGGCTGTTGCTGTGGCTGGTTGCCAGCTTGTTGATTACTGGCCGGGGTGGCTGTCTCGTAACCGGTGGCGGTGCGCTTCACTTCCCCCAGAGCCTCCAAGGTCGCCAGATCAACTTCCATGCCTTGGAAGGTCACGACGCTGGACGGCTGAAGATTGCCACGGGCCGGAATGCCACTGTTTCGAGCGGTGCCGAGGAAATCACTGTGGCCTCCAACGAGATCAGCAGTGTTGAAGGTGGAGACAGCCGGGGCCGAATGGGTTTGACCGCTCATCGTGGTCGTCACACCACCCAGACCAGATTGAACGCTGGCACCCCGGGGGGCATCCATCAGTTGGCCTTGATTGGCAGCTGGTGACACGTTGTATTCGACCACACCACCCGGGCGGGACATGCTTGAACCACTTCGGTTGCCTTGCGGATCACCGGAGAACTGGAAGGTTTGGACGTTTTCGTAATCGGACATGATTTACTTTCTTGGATTGAATTGTTGGGGGTTGGTTATTCGCGCATGAACGACAGGGCGAGGCTGGCAGCAGTCTGGGCAGACATGGCAGATGCCAAGGTCAGCTGGGCCTTCACATAGCGCATGGATGGGAGACCGGTCAGAGCTACTTCTGCCGCACTGGTGTTGGTGCTTGCGATGCCACCGACAGAACCACCGTTGAACAGCGGGGCCGAATACCAAAGGGTGCCATTCGGTGAGACCAGAATTTTCAAGGTGTCAGCTGCCGGGGTATTGACCAGTTTCTGAGCTACCAGACGGTCACACTTGGGGGAGACCACATTCAGATCGAACACCGGGGATTCGATGACATCAGCCACAGCAGCGGCACTGAAAAGAGCTTTCAAATCCCATGAGTAAAACGGGACGATGTCAGCACCGGGGCCGGTGATTGCTAGTGCGGAGGATTGGGCGGGAGTAATGGTCAAAGTTGCCATGATTTATTTCCTTGGAATGATTTGGATTAGAGGGTGTGTTGCTTGATCAGCTGCTTTGCCATGCCAACGGGGATGCCCCATTGATTGGCGACAGCATTGGGAATGGCATGAATGCCGCCCGTCCTGATCTCCTGAACAATTCGCTTGATGTCCGATGGGTGGAGAACTTCAGAGGGGCGGTCAGCACGGTGCTTGATGCGTTGTTGGCTGGTTCTGGTTTGGTCAATGCTCATGGTGGTTACTCAAAGGGGATAGATAGGGAGGTTCTGAAGTCCTTGGCTTTCTCTGCCTTGGCCTCCAGCGACTTCACGACGTTGATCAGGAACAGCGCGAGGGTTTGCCGGATACGTTCTCCGACTCCTCGAAGCTCCAAAGCCGTGGGGTACTTGGTGGATTTGGTCTTGGTGATGCCGTACTTGGCCTTCTCGAAGGTGGCGAGTCGGGCAACATTCCGGGCCAGTGCGTAGGTCAGACGGTTGTCATCAGGAAGGCTCTGGGGGAAACGCTGGGCATAGACCCAGACAGCGGCAACTTCAGCGAGGATGTCGAGGGCTGAGATGTCCCGGCCCTGAATCCGCTTCACATGGATACGACCAAAAATGTAGTTACCAGCCGGGGCTTCCCCGTTGGAGGCGACCTCAATCCAGTCATCAATCCAGCGGAGGACTGAGACCAACCCGGGGTGATCTTTGTGGCCTTGGAACATCTCAAGAACTTCATTGAGTTCCTTCTGGTATTCCGCCCGGGGGATGGTGTGGCCTTGCGGGTGGCCGTAACGAATCGACTTGATTGAATGGGCATTGCAGTACTGATTCACTCCCAGACGGTTACGGGTGCAACCGGGGATGGAACAAAGCTCTTTCGATAGACGTGCGTTGGCCTCCTTAAACTTGCGTAAGGATCGGGGCATTACTTTGCTTTCTTAATGGTTGATGGGTATTGGTTGCCTGAGTGCCTCGATAGAGGTTCAGACGGTGTCAGGCGGGATGCTCTGACGGGGAGTGGCGGGGTGCCATGGATTTAGTGAAAGCCCAATACACCCGACGGCAGGGAGATGGACGAGAACAGGAATAAATCACCCCATACCGGACTCTGACGATGTCAAGGATTACCCGACGGCCTTCAGATTCACTGTATGGGGCTGATAAGGAATAGACATCACCAATAGTCGCCACCAATAAGGATGGTCTCTATCTGGTTTGGTCTATTTGTTTGTTTCCTTTCTCTCTTTCTCTTTAGCATTACACCGGCAGTGCCACTGGTATGCACCGGCATTGCACCGGGAGTGCAGTGGCTATGCAGCGGCATAACACCGGCATCGCTAGATCAAAAATCCTCGTCGTAGGATGCTGCTTGCGGTGACTTCGCCGGAGATTTGTTGAATCGGCTACGTGCCTTGTCTGACTGCATCTGACTATGTGCCATGTTCTCGGCCAGCTGCTGATCCAATCCCGCATGATTGCCAGCGGGGAAGAACTCGGCGAGTAATTCCTGAAGCACCGTTTCATCCTCGGGAGTGGCAATCATCAGCTTTCGCTTCAATTGCAGCGGGTCGCTGGGTAGCTGATTGCCGGATGTCCAATAGAGAATCATTAGGCGGGTGTAAATGCCGACATGGCAATGGGACAGGCCCACAATGTCATTCAGCAAAACCCCAGCATCCGTCTTGTACCAAGGATACCGGTCAGACTTCCTGCGGACGGTCACTGACTCGCCCCCGAGGCATCAAGGGGGAAGCGTTCCCGGTGTTCTGTCAGGATCAGTGACAGCGCCTGAGAGTTCGTCACGATGGTGCCAAGCTGCTTTTCATAGGCGGTACGACAAGCCCGGAAATGCTCGAAGTCTTCCGTCCTGATTGAGAATTGGCGGATGACTGTTGCATCAGGAACATCAGCCAGTATTTCAGATTGTGTTTTCATGGATTTGGTTGCTTTGGTTGTTGTCCGAGAGGTTGAATAGGACCCGCCCTAGTTCTCAGACAGGGATCAGGACGGGTCATGCTGGGTTGGTATTGGTGAAGCTGGCGAGTGCCTTGGATGGCTTCGCTGTGGCCTTGCCGGGGAGTCTCCCGAGGCCGGTTCGCCGGGTTAATTCAGCGAGTCATTGCCGGGGAATGTCGGGAGGAAAGGAACACCCAGCCCGGACAATTCATCAAGGGACTTGGCAACATCCTTGGCTGCCCCCAGACTCTTGGTCACGTTGTTGTCACGGAGGAAGGCGCGAATCTCAGCGATCATGGAAGCACGGCGCTTGTCTGCCGGTGTGTCGAGCAAATAATCCATGAGGGCCTTACACAGAACCCGGTGGAGGTCTTCCAATTGTTCCCGGGTGGCCTTCTTTGGGGCTTCTGCCTTCTCGGTGGTCTGATTACTCATGGTTTGTCACCGGGGCAGCAGGGAGGCCGGGAAGGACTATTCCGAAGGCGTGATGAATTGCTTTCGCATTCCTTATCTTGCGGCGTTCAGCCAATACCTTGGAGAAGGGACGGCCATCAAAACGGGGCGAAGTTGTCCAGGGGGATTTATCTCCGTCGGTGTGGGCCTTCAATCGCATCAATTCAAGGCTGATCTTTTCATCGCTCTTCATGGTTTTCTCAACTTGCTCAAGATAGACCACCAATGCGCGGCGGATGATGACCGAATTAGAAGGACTCTCTCCGTGGGCAGAGAAGAAGGACTTCAGCCAGCGGAAACGATCAAGTCCCAGCGGGTCAATTCGGAATTCAACGCTGGGGATTTTGTTGTTAGTGGTTCGCATAGTTCATGGGTGTTCCTGTAGGAATGACAACGGGGGCACTAACGCCCCCGCTGATCGAAAAAAGGTGTGTAATGGAATCGAGTAGGCTCTATTCCTAGAGGTGCCACTTATGCCAGACGCTGGATAACCCTCTGCAATTGCATCCTTGACCACTGACCGCCTCTCGGGGTGGTGATGCCCAATTCATTCAGATTCTCGACCTGCTGAACTTGGGTGAGGCCAGCCACTTTGAAGCCTTCGAGGATAGACCGCAGCTTCTCGGCAAATGCTGTGGCTTGCTCCTTGCGCTCATCGAGGTTCCGCTTGAGGTTGGCGGGGCCAGCACTCCCCAGCTTCGTCCCACGGGCCTTGGAAGCGGCCAGAGCAGCCTTGGTGCGTTCGCTGATTCGCTTGGCTTCATGTTCAGCAAATGCCGCCATGATGTGAATGGTCAGGTCGTTGGCCTCTGGGATGTCGATAGCGACAAACTTGACCTTGGATTCCATCAGGCCGGACACGAAATGGACATTACGGGCCAGCCGGTCAAGTTTGGCGATCAACAGCTTTGCCTTGGCTTTCTTGCATTGGGCCAGTGCTGCTTTCAGCTGGGGGCGTTTGTCGAGTGCATCCGATCCCTTGCCGGTCTCAACCTCGATGTACTCCCCGACGAGTTCCCAAGAGCCACCATTGAGGTACTGGCGAACAGCTTCCTGCTGCGCCTCAAGTCCAAGGCCAGACTGTCCCTGCTTGGCTGTCGAGACTCGGTAATAAGCGATGAATTTGCCTTGCATGGCTGGCCTCATGGTTCAGTGCAACATCAAAAGACGAAGGTTTAATGTGTTGCATTGTAGTCGATTAGCATCCGAAAGTGGAGACCCTTCCACCAGCGCAAGCCTTACGGCAAACCCGTTACATAAAGGGGAAATACTGGCTACTGTGGCGACACTTCAACTCACCACGGACTCTCAGCATGTACTCAATCAAGATCGGCAGCTTCTCGGTAGCTCTGGAACTCCACAAGGACGGCACCTTCATCAAGGCAGGGAAGCGTGAGTGGTGGTGGAGCCGGTAAGCCCAGCCAGCCGGAAGCCTACGGGGTCGCCTTACGCGGCCCTTTTTGTTGCCTGCGGGGGCGGGTCAGGTTGCCAGCGGAGAGGCTTCGAGGGGGGGGGCTACGGGGGGTTCTGGGGCCGTCCGGTATCGAGAGGAGGTCTCAGAAATTTTCAAAAAAAGATAAGCAAGAGTGGATTGTTACGCCCTTACTCTCTGTTGTGCAGTCAATCGGGTATCTATTTTACAATGGCGTCTGACACCGTTACGTTGCGCCGCCACAGGCCTTGAGATCATCCAAACAGTGGATGACAAATGCTTCATCTGTATGGCCAAGCACACAAAAAATAAGGACACTCGATAGCATGATTAAGGGACCAACTCCGCATGGCGGAATACTTTCGGCATTAGCTAGAAATCCTAAGCTTCCCCCACAAGACCATGCAAAAGTTGAAGAAACGTTGGAGAGGTATGCGGCTTGGAAGGACGGCCTAAGCAAGCTGAAATCAAGTGGTGCTGAATTTCTTAAAGACATGGTCGAAGCAACCAATCAGTACAAAAAGTGGGTGGACTTTGATCTTGTATTTAAATCAAAGAATGATTTTCTGTACCGACAAGCAGGGCAGCTCAAGTTAAACAGCACTATCCTCGAAGAGTTTTTGCCCCATTTAGTAGACGAACGAATTGTGCCCGGAATAAGGAACATTGAAAACATTACTGTCGGGCCACAATCCTGTTACGCCGGTATGTTTATTGGCCCCGTACATGCCCCGATTGACGAGGGTGGAATTTACATAAAAACAAAAAATCAAGATTTCACAGTTGGTAGGAAGCTATTCCTGAAAGCCTGCTCTAAAGGTGACTTCGACGCGTGTCTAGACATGAGTTTCAACGTTGCCTATTTTGTTTCAGAGTTAAAAACGAATTTAGATAAGACGATGTTCCAAGAAGCAGCAGCAACAGCACGCGAGCTAAAGGGGTCTGTTGGCGATGCAGTTTATGTTCTGTTGTGCGAATGGCTGGACATGCCTCCGATCGACACCCGAGTGACAGAGATTGACGAAGTAATCATTCTTCGGAAGGCCAAGCGGCTTGGCTCAGGTGTCAGAGCAAATTTCTCTGAAGCTTCAAGTCGAGCAGCGTATGCAGCGACCTATGAGAAACATCTTGATGACAACCCACTGAGCTTGGACGCATTCGTACGACTTGTAGACAAACTAAACAGTTCTTTCCCTGAACAGGTATCACTTTCGGAATCAGAAGTTCTCAAACGTGGTTACTTCTGATGGCAAAGTTTCTCGATTTATTTGCAGGATGCGGTGGGTTTTCTGTAGGTTTAAAAAAGGCTGGTCTTTCCTCTGTTGGTGAGGTTGAGCTAGATGCGTGGGCCGCAGATAGCCTTCGCTCGAATTTCCCGGAAAGCCGAATTTTGGAAGGGGATGTAAGGGAATTTGATGACGAAGTTATTCGCTCGTTTATTGGCGTCGATGTAATTGTGGGGGGGCCTCCCTGCCAAGGTTTCTCCGTAGCTGGAGCGAGCCAATTTGGTATAGACGACCCAAGGAATGAGCTTCCACATTGGTTTCTTCATTGGGTGAGCATTCTTTGCCCAAAAATCGCCATTATCGAAAACGTACCGAACATCTTAACCAAATCAGATGGGACGACCAGCGTTTTAGAGGTGATCAAAGGTGAGTTTGAAAGGCTTGGGTACTTAGTTGTATACAAGGTTTTGAACGCTGCAGATTATGGAACACCTCAACAAAGACGTAGGGCTTTCATAGTCGCAACGGCTCCGGGCGTTTATTTTCAATTTCCTGAGCCTACCCATGTTGTAAATACCAATTCAAACCATGATCTCTTTGGCAATCTGCATCCCTACGTAACAGTCGGCGAGGCCTTGTCAGACTTACCTCCAATTGAGGCAGGCGAGGGAACTGACGATCAAATTCCGTACGCAACATCCCCCATGAACGATTACCAAAAGGAAATGCGCAAAGGTAGTGATGGTGTAAAAAACCACATTGCCATGAGACATACTAGCCGTCTTATAGAACGCTTCAAGGTAATCGGACCGGGACAGTCTCTTAAAGATGTTCCATCAGAACATGGGCAGATTGCAAAAATAACCGGGGATGCCGTTAAAAAACCTTTCAAGTCTAATAACTACCGTTTAGACCCTAGCAAGCCCTCCTTGGCTATTCCTGCATCGTTTCAATCATTATTCCTGCATCCAAAATTACACCGTAATCTGACGGCCCGAGAAGCTGCGCGAATCATGGGTTTCCCAGATAACTATGAGTTTAAGGGTAGACGAACAACAATGAGTTGGGAGAAGAATCTCTCTCAGTACAATCAAATAGGTAATGCTGTTTGCCCTCCGGTTGCCACGGCACTAGGACGCTCAATACTTCACGCTTTGGAGAACGCAACGTCATCACTGCCTTCAGGCTCAGTCGCATCAGTTGCTGGCCCTAGAGCAACGACACTAACAAGGTCTGCTCCACTCCCTCGCATCACTTCATTAGTTGATACGGAAATCGAGTCCGAACTCACAAGTTTAGGAACCAAAATTTTAGGTGGGGACAACACGACCTTTAGCCGCCAGGGATTTTCTGTGCCCAATGCGACTCTTCCTGCTGCATTAATTTTTGCCGCAAGCAAAGCCTGTCCAGTTTGCTCTTCAGAGAAAGCCCCTTTTGGTGTGCATGCTGGAGAAATTCCATTTCTAATCAGCAAAGAAAATCTTCACAGCCTTCAAGAGAATGGCCAAGACCATGGCCTTGACTACCATCTGCGTGCGCTATTCAACATTCCGCATCAAGTTGGTCACTTGGTCGGCGAACAGTTGGCGGAACTCGGTCTTGTTGAACTTGTAACAGTTGTGAATCAACGAACAGGGCGTCGAGTTCGTGGAATGAGGTTGAGGAAGGTTGATGTTATTCCTGCTTCATTGTCGGAAGCGCTCCTTGGTAAGATCGCCTTGTCCAGCTGAGAATGATGGATGCATTTGAAGTTGCAGGACCATCCTTTGTTTACAGCTTGTGATGACCCTCGTCAGCTTTTGGTTGTTTCTTGAGCTTCTGGTGAAAAAAGATAGGGGAATCCGCTCTGGTGTTCGAGGCGTTCTATCCTCTTGTAGGCCATGCCGGCACTTTTAGCCCACTCCTTGGCATCCTCTTCGCTGAAGAATGGGCCAATCAGGGGACCGTCTGTGACCAAAATGTAGGTGTGACAAATGGGAACATCACTCATGGCCTTGCTCCTTCTCGTTGAATGGGTATTGGAGTCGTTCGACGGCTTCCCGCTTGACCGCCATGCTTGCACCGCCTGAATACAGGCCATAGGTAATCCGGGGCTTCTCATGGCCGACGATGTCAGCAGCGAGGTTTTCACTGACATCAGAGTTTTCCAGCTGGGTAATCACTGTGGCCCGGAAGCTGTGGAAGGTGTGGCTAGCGTCAAACCCTAGCGACTCTTTCAGCCGTCCGAATCGCTTGCCGATTGCGTTAGAGCGATCACCAAACTTGTTGAAGGTCAGGCCAGAGAGCAAGTAACCATCTGTGGAGGCATCCTTCAGGGACTTTACGAGTGCCTTCAGTTCGCTATGGATTGGCACTTCTCGAATCCCTGCTGCTGTTTTCGATTCCCCAATGTAGAAAGCATCTTTCTTGATGCTGGAAACCTTCAGGGAACACAGTTCTTCAATTCGTGCCCCGGTGTAAGCACCCAGCTTGATCAGTGCGGCCAACTCAAGGTCAGGTGAAGGTCTCGCACCCCAGCCAGCCTCTGCAGACTTGTAGAGCCTGACAACCTCTTTGGGTTCATACGGGAGGTTGGCAACCTTGCCACGCTTCTTGGCCTTGGTCTCGGCGGTCTTGGTGAGGTCGAGAACACCTTTGAACGGTGTCAGTTCGACGGGCACGACATCATGCGACTGAAGGTATTTCCAGTAGTTACGAGCAGAACACAGGATTCTGTCGAGGGTAGCCACAGACTTCCCCTGTGAGCGGAGATCATCAAGCCACTTCTTGACCGAGCTTTTGCTGATTTCCTCAAGGGAGGTGAAACGAGCGATCAGCAGGGGAAGGTCTTTCTCCATTTGATCCTTCGTCTTCGGGGTGGCTTGCAGCTGCGCCTTCCATTCCGTTTCATAGGCACCTGTGGTGGTGAGCTTGCCGGTAATGACTCCGTGGAAAGTGTCAGCGACTGCCGCCCCCTTGGTCTTCGCTAGGGTCTCTGTGCGCTCTCGGAGCAAATCGTGAAGCTCAAGGGCACCAGTGCCAAACTCGTCACCACGTTCTTCATCGACGCTGGTCTGTCGAAGCAGGTGCTTTTTCCACCGGTTGGCCTCTTCGGTGAGTGCGTTGGTTGCACCTCTGGCCTCCCTGATTTCGGCCTTCCATTTGGCTAGCAAAGGGGCGGCGAGTATCATCGCTTCTGCTTTGTCAGGCGTACCAAGGGACTGAACGAAGCGGAGCTTGTCGAGCTTGCCCCGGACATCTTCAGGGATGGTCAGGAGTGCATACCAGAGGTTTCGTCTTCGTTCGATGTAGGCCATGATGAATGAGTGTGGTTTGTTTGCTTAGAAAAACCGAATTTACCACACACATTTACCACACACCACCCCTTGATAAGCCACGAAGTACCGTGCTTTAAGGCTTTTTTCTGGTGAAGGGTTCGAGTCCCGTCCACTCCGCCAAGTATTTAAAGTGCCAGTTTCATCAATCGGTTGATCGGTTGCTGAAACTGGCATTTTTCGTTTACCCGGCCGCTTTGTCGTGCGCCGATGGTCTCCCGATGTGCCCGAAACTCTGGGCTGGAAGGACGCTTTCGAGGTATTCTGAGCCAAGGCAGCTCATGCCACTTGATAGGGTGATTCTGAATGGGCGATAACGATAATCTGACACTGCTGTTCGTTGATGACGAACCGAGCATCCTTTCTGCCTTGCGCCGTCTGTTCCGGCCGCATGGTTATCGGATCATGATGGCCGAGAGCGGTGCGGCCGGCCTGGAAATCCTCGAACGCGAGGTGGTCGATCTGGTGATTTCCGACATGCGCATGCCGGAAATGGACGGAGCGACTTTTCTGAAGCATGTCCGTCAACGCTGGCCGGAGGTGATGCGCATCCTGCTCACCGGCTATGCCGACATCACCTCAACGGTCGCGGCGATCAACGAAGGCGAGATCTACCGCTATATCTCCAAACCCTGGGACGACAACGAAATCGTGCTCGTTGTCCGGGAAGCGCTCGAGCGTCGGCGTCTGGAAGAGGAGAACCGTCGGCTCAGCGCCTTGACCCTGCGTCAGAACGAGGAGCTCAAGGAACTCAATGCCGGCTTGGAGCAGAAGGTCAGCGAGCGAACCGCCGAGGTTCGGGCGGCGCTCAACGAACTGAAGAAAACCTTTATTACCACCGTCCAGGTTTTTTCCGGCATGGTCGAATTGCGGGCCGGACCGGTGGGCGCCCAACTGGCCGGGCACGGCCGGCGTGTCGCCGATCATGCCCGCAGTCTGGCCAAGCGTCTTGATCTTAGCGATGCCGAGGTGCAGACGGTGATGCTGGCCGGCCTGCTGCACGATATCGGCAAGATCGGCCTGCCCGATGGCTTGCTCGACAAACCCTACAACAACCTGTCGGCGGATCATCGTGCCCTGGTCATGAAGCATCCGGTGGTCGGCCAGAACATCCTGATGTCGGTCGAGAAGCTGCGCGATTGTGCGCTGCTCGTCCGCCATCACCACGAGCTCTACGATGGCAGCGGCTTTCCCGACCGTCTATCCGCCATGGCCATTCCGCTCGGCAGCCGCATTCTGGCCGTGGCCAACGACTATGATGCGCTACAGATCGGTACGCTGGTCCAGCGGCCGCTCCGGGCCGACGAAGCGCTGACTTTCCTGATCGACAATCGCGGCAAGCGTTACGATCCGCAGGTCGTCGATTGCTTTGCCCAGTTGCTGGCCGAGACCGGCAAGAAGGCGGTTACCGAGTTGCCGATCCGCTGCCTGCAGTTGCGGCCGGGTTCGGTGCTGTCGCGCGATCTGAATCATCGCGACGGTTATTTGTTGCTGTCGCGCGGCAGCGTGCTGACCAAGGAAATCATCAGTCAACTGGTCAAGCTGGAATCGACCGAACAGCAGCCGTACACGCTCTACATCAAGCAGGAGGAAGTATGAGCCGAGTCATGCTCGTCGATGACGAGGAAGGCATTCTCAAGGCCTTGAAACGCCTGCTGCGGGTTGCTCCCTGTACGCTGGGCAACAAGTCCTTCAGTCTCGAGATCGAGAGCTTTTCCTCGCCGGTACAGGCGCTGGAACGGGCCAGGCATGAGCCATTCGATCTCTTCATCAGCGATTTTCGGATGCCGGAAATGGATGGCATTGAGTTCCTCAAGGCCGTCAAGGAAGTGCAACCCGATGCGGCCCGCCTGATTCTCTCCGGCTATGCCGATCTCAATGCCCTGGTCCGGGCGGTCAATGAAGTCGGTATTGATCGGTTTATCGGCAAGCCCTGGAACGATTACGAGCTGCTGTCGGCGATCGCCCAGTCGCTGGCCCATCGCGACCTGATGCTGGAGAACCGGCAACTGGCCAATCTGGTTCGCATGGAAATGGGCGAGAAAACGCCTGAAGCAATCGAAGCCGAGCGTCTTGAAGCGATGGAGCCGGGCATCACCCAGGTCAACTGGGGGCCGGACGGCTCGGTGTTGCTCGATCCGGATCGCTGATCCCGCCCTGAAATGCCGGATAGCGAAGCGGGACGGCTTTCCTTCAAACTGGTCTATTACGGGCCGGCGCAAAGCGGCAAGACGACCAATTTGCTGCGCCTGCACGACCAGCTTTCGCCGGAACTGAAAGGCGAAATGATGACTCTGGAAACGCAGGACGATCGCACCCTGTTCTTCGATCTGCTGCCGCTCGGCTTTCGCGCCCCTTCCGGGCTGCTCATCAAGTTTCGCCTGTTCACCGTTCCCGGCCAGGTGGCCCATGATGGAACGCGGAAAGCGGTGTTGTCGCGGGCCGATGGCGTGGTTTTCGTCGCCGACTCCGACCGGGCGCAAGAGACCAATAACGCCGAATCGTTCCAGACCCTGGCTGGGAACTGTTCGCGGGTCGGTCTCGATTTCGAACGTTTGCCGCTGGTCGTCCAGTTCAACAAACGCGATCTGCCGAGCGCGGTGCCCGAGGCGGAAATCCGTGAACGCTGGTCGGCTGCGCCGTGGCCGCTGGTGTTTGCCTCGGCGCTGCGCGGTGAGGGGGTCGCGGCAAGTTTCGAGGCCTTGCTGCGCTCGACCTATCGCCGCTTCAATGAAAGCTGCGAGCTGGCCAGCCGCCACGTACTTGATGAAGACGCCCTGGTCGCCGGCGCTTTCGGGAAGTCAGCTGGTCGATGAACAGCAACTTCGATCGCGAATGGCGAATTGAGGAACTGCTTGATCAAGGCATGATGCAACGCGTCGGCCCGGCGCTGAACGTCTTGCTCGGCGGCGATGCGGCGATTGTCGACGCGGATGGTCACGTCCTGTGGGGAATTGCCGTCGCCGAAGCCCGGCGTGAACCGCTGGTTCTCGAACTTGAACCGGTCGCCTATCTGGCCAGTCAATCGGCCGATCAGAAGGCACTGGCCGGTGCCCGGACATTGCTCGAACTACTGCTGCGCACTCAGGTGCGCTACAAGATGGCTTCCAACCTGCACCTTGAGGCGGTGGCCGAGGATTTTGAGAGCCTGCGCCTCGAGCATGCCCGTTTGCAGGAATCCGAGGCGCGTTACAAGGCGCTGTCCGGCGAACTCGAAGCCCGCGTCAGGGCCCAGGTGCTCCAGCTGGAAGAGCGTCAGCAGATGCTCTACTCGGCCGAAAAGCTGGCTTCGGTCGGCCAGTTGGCGGCCGGTGTGGCGCATGAGGTGAATAATCCGCTCGGCTTCGTGCGCAGCAATCTGGCGACCTTCCAGCATTACCTCGGCCAATTTGGCGGTCTCAAGGCGCGCCTGGGCGAGGGCGAGGTTGCCTGGCAGGCACTCGATCTCGATTTCGTCCTTGAAGACGGTGGCGATTTGCTGGCCGAAAGCCTCAAAGGCATCGACCGCATTGCCAAGATCGTCAGCGAGTTGAAGAGTTTTTCCAATGTCGACCGTGCCAGTGAGGAATTCCTCGATCTCAACGACTGCTTGCGGCAAGCCGCCAGCGTCATCGAAGGGCAACTGCCGCCGGGCGTCAGCCTGCGCCTGGAGCTGTTGCCCTTGCCCGGCCTGGTTTGCCTGCCGGGCCATATCAACCAGATGTTGCTCGGTCTTTTGCGCAATGCCGGACAGGCAATTTCCGAAGCCGGTCGCCCCGGCGAAATTGGCGTTTCCAGCGCGGCCGACGAGCAAGGGATCACCATCCACATTCGCGATAACGGTGTCGGCATGACGGCCGAGCAGTTGGCCCGCGCTTTCGAGCCGTTCTATACGACGCGGCCGGTCGGCGCCGGGGCCGGGCTCGGTTTGACGACCGCCCGCAACATCGTCCTGGCTCATAGCGGCCGTATCGATCTGGTCAGCTATCGTGATGTCGGGACGACCGTAACGCTGTTTTTTCCCCTGCCCAAATGACCGATTACAGTTCGCTCTTCACCGGCAAATCGGCGGCGCCGCAAGCCCCGGCCAGCCACCTGACGCCGCCGCGCTACCGCCTGCTTTTTGTCGACGACGAGCCGGGTATCCTCAAGGCCTTGATTCGGGTCTTCCGCCAGGAAAACTACGAGGTGGTAACCGCCGGTAGCGGCGGTGAAGCGCTTGATCGTTTGGCCGAGGCACCGACGCATCTGGTGATCAGCGATTTCATGATGCCGGTGATGACCGGCGCGGAGTTCCTGAGCGAAGTGAAACGGCGCTCGCCGGACACGATCCGCATCATGCTGACCGGCCATGCCAATACCGATGCGGTGATGGGGGCGATCAACGAGGGGGCGGTCTATAAATTCATCCTGAAACCGTGGAACGACGACGATCTGCGCGTCACCGTCGCCCTGGCCCTGGAGCAATCCGACCTGATCGCCCGCAATCGGGTACTGAAGAGCGAAAACGACAAGAAAACGAAGGAGATTTCAGCCCTCTCCAAACTGGCGGCAACGCATCGCAGCCGGCTCGGCATCACCTTGCACAAGAAGGGTTTGCTGTCGTCGGCCCAGTTGCAGGAACTGACCATGTTGCAGGAGCGTCGCAAGGAACCGCTGATCAGCCTGCTTCTGGAAAAGGACTGGATAGCTGAGCGGCGCATTCGAGAGGTTCTCAAGACAGATCTGCTGATCGAAGAGGTTCAACTGCCGGAGTTTCGTATCGATGCCGTGCTGGTCGACCTGATTCCGCACAGCTTCTGCGCTCGGCAACTGGTGGTTCCGCTCAAGCTCGACGGCAAGCGCCTGTTGCTGGCGATGGCCGATCCGCTCGACGAAGGTTTGATCGACGAGGTGCGCTTTACTGCCGGGCTGGATATCAAGGTGGTCAGCGCCGATGTTGCGGCGATCAGGAAGAAGATCGACGAGCTGTACAGTGGCGGCAGCTCGCTCGACTTCAAGGACATGGAAACCCTGGTGTCCGGCCCCGACCCGTACGAGGGCATCGAGATCGTCATCGAGGACGAGGGTGTCGCGGCACTGGAAGACCTGCTCCGCGATACCGAGGCGCCACCGGCCATTCGGCTGGCCAACGCGATCATTATCGAAGCCATCCGCCTCGGCGCATCCGATATCCACATTCAGCCGCGCACCAGCAGCGTGGTGGTCCGTTATCGCATCGATGGCGTGCTGGCCGACAAGATCCATATTCCGAATCATCTGTACCCATCCCTCGTCTCGCGCCTGAAGATCATGTCGGAGCTCGATATTTCGGAGCGGCGGCGGCCGCAGGACGGGCGCATCACGGTCAAGACGCCGATGCGCATGGTCGATCTGCGGATCTCGACGCTGCCGACGATCAATGGCGAAAAAGTGGTGATGCGTATTCTCGATCGCAATTCCGCCGTGCACAGCCTGGAAAATCTCGGCTTTCCGGAGAGCGAACTGGCGCGCATTCGCGATATGGTCGCCCGGCCGCAGGGCATCATTCTCGCCACAGGGCCGACCGGCAGTGGCAAGACGACGACCTTGTATTCGCTCGTGCAGCACAATGCGACGCCGGAGAAAAATTACGTCACCATCGAAGATCCCGTCGAGTACTACCTTGATATGGCCGGTCAGGTCCTGGTTCGCGAGAAAATCGGCCTGACCTTTCCCACCATCCTGCGCGCCTTGCTTCGCCAGGATCCGGATGTCATTCTGCTTGGCGAGATTCGCGATTTCGATACCGCCGAGGTCGCTTTTCACGCCGCGCTGACCGGCCATCTGGTCTATTCGACGCTGCACACCAATTCGGCCGTGGCCACCATTGCCCGGCTGTTCGATCTCGGTCTCAAACCCTTTGTCGTAGCCACCGCGCTCGAGGGCATCTTCGCCCAGCGTCTGGTGCGCCGCATCTGCCAGGCTTGCCGTGAACCGGCGACGGCGGTAAACGAGCTTTGTCAGCGTCTCGGGCCGCAGTTCAATCCGGCACTGCCGGCCTATCGCGGCAAGGGTTGCCCGGAGTGCAATGGTGCCGGCTACAAGGGCCGGGTCGGCCTCTATGAAATCCTGACCTTCGACGATGAATTGCGCGATCGCATCGGCAGTGGCGCGAGCATCCTTGAAATTCGTAAACTGGTGCGCCAGAAGGGCCTGCGCAGCATGGCCTGGCATGCGGCAGAACTGGTTGCCGCCGGGCAGACGACATTGGAAGAAATATTGCGCGTGCTCGGGCCGCAATCGGGAGCGTAGAAGGCGAAGGCCTCTATCGGGGAGGCTGCGCCCTAGGGTAAGACCCTGTTCACTAGGCAGTCAGCGGGTTTTAAGCTATGACCAAACAGAAAAGAAATAAGGGTCAGGCTATGAATAACAAAAACAATGTACAAACGGAGGGAAGTTGTTGCAGTCTTGATTACCTGTTGAACAATCTGGGGCGTAATGAGGCTGCGGCAAAGAGGCTGGCGAGCCTCTTTGTTGAACATTTTCCCAATCTCGTCCAACGACTCGACGAGTCGGTCAAGGCACCAGACCTGCATGCCTTGCAGCAAGCGGTGCACGACATTCGCGGCAACTGCGTACTGTTTTCGGCCCACGAGTGTCTCGAGCATGCGCGTCGCATAGAAACCGGCTTGCATGATTATTTCGCCGACAACCTGCGCGGCGAAACCGCTATCGATTGGTTCGCCGAGGCGCTTGCGCTGCGTCAGTCTCTGGAGAGAATGGTCGGCGAACTGAAGGGTTTTCTCGACGAAGACCAGGCGTCAGCCGGAAAAATGCCCTGAGTAGTGCCGCCGGGCGCTCAGGAAACGATGCCGGCCTGGATGGCGAAGCGAGTCAGGGCGGTCACATCATGAACGTTCAGTTTTCCCATTAACTGCGCTCGATGAAATTCGACGGTTTTGGGGCTGATCCCGAGTTCGCGGGCAATTTCCTTGGTGGTCCTGCCGGAGGCCACCAGGCGGAGAATTTCGGTTTGCCTGGCAGTTAGGCCGGCGGTATGTCCACTTTCTCCATCGAGATGATGCTGATCCAATGTTTGCTGGATTTTCGGCGATAGAAAACGTTTGCCGTCCATCACTGCGGTGAGGGCCTGGTGGAGTTCGCCAAGGATGAAATCCTTCAGCAAATAGCCATTGACGCCCGCCGCAAGCGCCTGTTCGACCGATTCGTGGCGGTCGATGCTGGAAAGAATCAGGATTTTGATCTTCGGGTCGCTTTGGCGAATGGCTTTGCTGACCTCGATTCCGGAAAGGAACGGCATGGCGATGTCGAGCAAGGCGATATCTGGTTGTTGTCGGCGGATCTGGTCTATGGCTTCCAGGCCATCGGCACATTCGGCATCAACCTGGTAATCGGGCAATGCTTCAAGCAGCGCCCGGATGCCGGCACGGACCAGTAACTGGTCGTCAGCGAGGACAATATGTATTTTTTTCATGCAACTCGGGAGGATATGCGAAAACGCCAAATGTCTGTCGAAGTGATTGGTCTGGGCAAATTTCCCTTCCTGTCGTCTACAAGCAGTAAAGCATGATTTTCAGTTGGTCGTCAGCCCCCGTGTTTCACCGTGTTTGAATAACCACATGCGATTGGCTGCCAGTCCATGTTGCTGCAATGCGATGGCCAAGTCCTTGGGCGGCTGGTCGAAAGCTTCCTGCGTCAGTTCGAAGGTGCCCCAATGGACACCGAGCGCCTGCCGGGCATCGAGGTCGAGCATGATCTTCACCGCATCGTCGGGGTTGGCGTGTTGCGGCGCCATGAAGTCGCGCGGCAGGTAGGCGCCGACCGGGACGGCGAGAAAATCGATCGGCCCCAGCCGCCGGCGGATTTCCTTGAAGTCCTGCGAGTAACCGGTATCGCCGGTGTAGAGAAAACGCCATGGCGTGGTGCCCGGTCGCTCAATGGCGAAGCCGCCCCACAGCGTGGTATTGGTGTCAAAGGGCGTGCGCTTGCTCCAGTGCTGGGCCGGCGTGAAGTGAATCCGGAGCTTGCCTTCCTGGCGGTTATCCCACCAGTCCATCTCGCTCACCTTGGTAATGCCCAGGTCGTCGAACCAGCTTTTCAGGCCAAGCGGCACCAGGAATCTGGGTTTCTGCCCGGCGGCGAGCAGCGCCTGGATGGTCGCCTTGTCGAGATGGTCGTAATGGTTGTGCGAGATCAGGACCAGATCGATGGGCGGCAGTTGCGCCGGCAGGATTGGGGCTGGCACTCGACGGGCCGCCGAAAGAAAGGGGTAGGGGCCGGCGTGGCCGGAAAGTTGAGGGTCGATCAGAATGTTTTGCCCGTCGATCTGCAAGAGCAGTGAAGCGTGGCCCAGCCACGTGATGCGGGGCTGCTCGGCCGGTGCGGACAGGCGTTCGATGTCGAGCGGCATGCGCCAGTCGGCGATGAATTTTTCGTAGCCACCGGCCGGTGGCTGGGTCGGCTGGAAATCGCCGCGTAGCCGCCGCAGCAATATCTCATACCAGGGAAAAGTGCCGATCTGTTGCGTCGGGTCGCTATTGACGAAGCCGTCCGGACGATGGTGTGCCTTGCGCGCATCGTAGTGTGGATTGATCACCGAGCAGGCGGTGCCGAGAGCCATTGTGCTCAGCGCCAGAAGAACCTTCTTCAGCCAAGCTGGGTGCATCAGCGAGCATCAAGTGATTGCAGCATGGCCGTCGCCAGAACCGTCGGATCTTCAGCCCCGACGATGATCTGTTCGCCGTCGAGGATGAAGCTTGGCACCATGCGGATCCCCATGGCCCGGATCCGCTGTGCGTCTTCACTGACGGTATCGCTGTCTTCGTTCGAATAGAGATAAGCTTCGAGCTCGTTGGCCGGGTAGCCGCAGTCCACCGCAATCTTGATCAAGGTGACGCGGTCGCCGACATGTTCGCCCCGCTGGAACTGGGCTACGAACAGCCGTTCGATCAAGGCGTCGGCATTGCCGCGTTGCTGGGCCCAGTAAAGCAGGCGATGGGCCTGCAGCGTATTGGCCCGCAATTCGATTCTTTCGAAGGCGTAATCGATGTCATAGGCGCGGCCAGCAGCCCGGACGCGCTCGAACAGCGCCTCGACCGGCGCCCGTCCACCAAATTTTTGTTCGAGGAAAGGCAGGTATGGCTCGCCTTCCGGGGGCGTATCCGGATTGAGGAAAAAGGGGCGCCAGCGCGTTTCGTAGCTGAATTCCGGCACGTTCCGGCGAACCATGGCAATTGCTGTTTCAAGGCGGCGTTTGCCGATGAAGCACCACGGGCAGACGATGTCGGCAACGATGTCGATTTTGATCATGGAGTCCAGGCAAAGGGCGGAGAAGGTTGTAGAGACTGAATCCGGCGGCAATCGTTCCGGCTATTTCAAGGCGTGCGTTGTGGTCGGAAAGCCGGCAGGGTGATGTGGTAGTGCATGGCCAGCAGACGGAGCATCAGCACGATGCCCATGGCCAGCCAGCTCGCCGTGACCGAGGGCAGGCCGCTTTCCTGCAGGGCGATCAGCGCCAGCGCCCCAACCCAGGCGGCGGTGGCATAAAGCTCGCCCTTGAGAAAAACCAGGGGTACGTCGTTGCATAGAATATCCCGCAGCACGCCGCCGACGATGCCGGTGATCACGCCCATCAGACTGGCGACCAGCCAGGGTGCATGCCACTGCAACGAAACCTGGGTGCCGACGATGGTGAACAGCGCCAGGCCGATCGCGTCGGGAATCAGAAACAGGCGCGGCGGAAGAGGCAGCGAGCGGGCGATGAAGAAAGTCGCGAGGCCGGTCCCGAGGGCGGCAATCAGGTAAGTCTGATCGACTACCCAGAAAACGTTGCGGTCAAGGAGCAGATCGCGAATCGTGCCGCCGCCAAGCGCCGTCGCAATGCCGACGAGAAGCGCGCCGATCAGGTCCATCTGTTTTCGGCTGGAGTCGAGGACGCCAGTCAGCGCGCTGACCGCAACGGCCGCCATGCCAACCCAGTAGAGCAAGGCGTCCATGCTCACCTTAGCGGTTATGTTCCTTCATGGCGCGGGCCGCCTCACGCTTGCCGGATTTTTCCTGCTCATCCAGGCGTTTGTCGTACTGCTTCTTGCCCTTGGCCAGGCCAACCTCAAGTTTGATCCGGCCGCGAGTGAAGTGCAGATCGATCGGCACCAGCGCGTAACCGGCACGTTCCACCTTACCGATCAGTTTCATGATCTCCTTGCCATGCAGGAGCAGCTTGCGGGTGCGGACCGGGTCGTGGGCGTTATGGCTCGAGGCGGTGGTCAGCGGGGAGATGTGCATGCCGATCAGGAAAATCTCGCCACTCTTGATAATGACGTAGGATTCCTTGATATTCATCCGGCCGGCACGAATGGCCTTGACCTCCCAACCCTGGAGGGCAATACCGGCCTCAAACTTCTCTTCGACGGAGAAGTCGTGAAAGGCTTTTTTGTTAACCGTGATGCTCATGCCGCGAGTGATCCATTAAAATCGTCATTTTACAGGATACAGGACTGCAGCCGACGCATGGCCCAGGTTGAAAAAACAGTATTGATCGAGCAGTCCGCCCAGCGCATGTTTGAACTAGTCGATCGCTGCGAGGATTACCCCGCATTTCTGCCCTGGTGCAGCCAGACCGAGGTCAAGTTCCGCGATGCCGCGAAAACGGTCGCAACGCTGCATATCAATTACCACTCGGTTAAATCAGCTTTCACCACGGAAAACGACAAGGAATATCCGACGCTGATGAAAATCCGCCTGGTTGATGGCCCGTTTCGCCGGTTGGAGGGTTCTTGGCACTTTCGGGCCCTGGCCGAAAATGCCTGCAAGATCGAGTTCAGGCTGCATTACGAGTTTTCCAGCAAGCTGTTCGAGAAGGTCATCGGGCCTGTGTTCAATCACATTGCCAGTACCTTTGTTGATGCCTTTGTGCGCCGCGCGGCGCAGGTTTACGGAGCCAGCCATGGCTGAATTAATGACAATCGAGGTTTGCTACGCCCTGTCAACAAAACAGGAGCTGGTCAGTGTCAAGCTGCCCGCCGGGGCGACCCTGGCGCAGGCTCTTGAAGCGTCGGGGCTGTTACAGAAATACCCGGAAATCGATCTGAAAAAAAACAAATTCGGTATTTACGCCAAGCTGTCCAAGGCGGATGCGCTGTTGCGCGACCGCGATCGCGTTGAAATCTACCGGCCGCTCATCGCCGATCCGAAGGAAGTCCGCAAGCAGCGTGCTGCCGAAGGCAAGGTCATGAAAAAGGGCGCCGGTGATACCGACGCCCCCGAGGCCTGATTCCCGGGTATCCCGCCTACTTGCAGGATTCCGTGATGAACTGCCGGGCGCGCTCCATTTCCTGATTGCGCTGGTTGCTATCCATCCGCTGGGCTTCGCCTTTCTCATCCAGGGTAGCCATCGGCTGGTCGGCTTCTAGGGCTGCGAGGTTGCGGCGGGCACGTTCGCAGTTGTCCCTCTTGTCGGCAGCGGCTTTCTGTTCCTTGGCGTCTTTCTCGGTTTTTTCCCTGGCTTCCTGCTGGCGTTTCTTGAAATCCAGGTCTTTTTCAGCCGTCGATTTCGGTGCCTCGGCTGCTTTTTCCACCTGTTTTTCCTCTTTGGCAAAAGCCGGTTGCCGTCCGCCGATGGCGCGTGCTTCCTTGGCTGCCACGCCCGGCGGCGGGGTGTCGGAAATCACGGTGCGGCCGCTGCTGTCCTTCCACTGGTAGGTTTGGGCATGAGCCGTGACGAATGCGGTAGTCAGCGTGATTCCGAGGGTAAAAATGAGAGCGGTTTTCATGGTTATCGGGCTTTTTGAAGGTTTTCTGTATAATACGATTTTGTGACCTTGGATTAAAGGCAATGCGACTTTTGCAAAAAGCCCTTACCTTCGACGACGTTCTGCTCGTCCCCGCCCACTCCCAGATTTTGCCCCGCGATGTCAACCTGTCGACCCGGCTGACCCGCAACATTACTCTGAACTTGCCGCTGCTATCTGCCGCCATGGATACCGTGACGGAAGGCCGTCTCGCCATCGCCCTGGCGCAGGAAGGTGGCATCGGTATCGTCCACAAGAACCTGTCGCCCAAGGCCCAGGCGGCCGAAGTGGCGAAGGTCAAGCGATTCGAATCCGGCATCCTGCGCGATCCGATTACTGTGTCGCCGCTGATGACGGTGCGCGATGTGATCGAAATTACTCGTCAGCACAAGATTTCCGGCCTGCCGGTAATCGACAAGGCGGGCAAGGTGGTTGGTATCGTGACCAATCGCGACCTGCGCTTTGAAACCAATCTCGACCAGCAGGTCCGGTTGATCATGACGCCGCGCAAGCGCCTGGTTACCGTAAGCGAGGAAGCCAGCGTCGAGGATGCCAAGGAACTGATCCGCAAGCACCGCCTGGAGCGCGTGCTGGTTATCGACGATGAATACCATCTGCGTGGCCTGATTACCGTCAAGGATATTCTCAAATCGACCGAGCATCCGTTGGCGAACAAGGATCTCACCGGCCGCTTGCGTGCCGGTGCGGCGGTTGGCGTCGGTGCCGGTACCGAGGAACGCGTTGAGTTGCTTGCTGAGGCCGGCGTCGATGTCATCGTCGTCGATACGGCACATGGTCATTCGCAAGGCGTGCTCGACCGCGTGAACTGGGTCAAGAAGAATTTTCCGCAGATCGAAGTCATCGGCGGCAATATTGCGACGGCCGACGCGGCGCGGGCGCTGCTCGATCAGGGCGCCGATGGCGTCAAGGTCGGTATCGGTCCTGGCTCCATTTGTACGACGCGTATCGTGGCCGGTGTCGGGGTGCCGCAAATCACCGCCATCCAGAACGTTTCCGAAGCGCTCAAGGGGACCGGTGTGCCGATGATCGCCGACGGCGGCATTCGTTACTCGGGCGATATCGCCAAGGCGATCGCTGCTGGTGCCGATACGGTGATGTTGGGCGGTCTGTTTGCCGGTACTGAAGAGGCGCCGGGCGAAGTTGAATTGTTCCAGGGGCGTTCCTACAAGTCCTATCGCGGCATGGGCTCCCTGGGCGCGATGCAGGCCGGTTCCTCCGATCGCTACTTCCAGGAAACCACTTCGAACGTGGACAAGTTCGTGCCGGAAGGTATCGAAGGTCGTGTGCCGTACAAGGGCTCGGTGCTCGCCGTCATTCACCAGTTGATGGGTGGTCTGCGCTCCTCGATGGGTTATCTCGGCAGTCCGACGATCGCGCACATGCATGACAACGCCTGCTTCGTCGAGATCACCTCGGCCGGCATCCGTGAGTCTCACGTCCACGACGTGCAGATCACCAAGGAAGCGCCGAACTACCATCTCGACTGATCGTTCCCGTGTCCCAAAGGGCGGCTCCGGTAGCCGCCTTTTTCATTGAAGGTTTTGCAATGGCTCACCAGAAAATCCTCATTCTCGATTTTGGCTCCCAGGTCACCCAGCTGATCGCCCGCCGCGTGCGGGAGGCCAAGGTCTTCTGCGAAATCCACCCCTACGACGTTTCGGACGACTTCATCCGCAACTATGGCGCCAAGGGCATCATTCTGTCCGGCGGGCCGAGTTCGGTGACGGACGGCGATACGCCGCGCGCTCCGGAGGCTGTCTTCCAGCTGGGCGTGCCGGTACTGGGTATCTGTTACGGTATGCAAACGATGGCGCAGCAATTGGGCGGCCAGGTAATGACCGCCGAAGCGGCCGGTAAGGCCCGTGAATTCGGTTACTCCGAGGTTCGTGCCCACGGCCACACCGCCTTGTTGAAAGACATTGCCGATTTCACGACGGCCGAAGGCCACGGCATGCTGAAAGTCTGGATGAGCCACGGCGACTCCGTCATGGAACTGCCGCCCGGCTTCAAGACCATGGCGTCGACGCCGTCCTGCCCGATTGCCGGGATGGCCGACGAAGACCGCAAGTTCTACGCCGTGCAGTTCCATCCGGAAGTGACGCATACCGTGCAGGGCCGCGCCATTCTCGAAAGCTTCGTGCATGGCATCTGCGGCTGCGGCACCGACTGGGTGATGGGCGACTACATTGCCGAAGCCGTTGCCTCGATCCGCGCTCAGGTCGGCACCGATGAGGTCATCCTCGGCCTGTCCGGCGGCGTCGATTCGAGCGTTGCCGCAGCGCTTATCCATCGCGCCATCGGCGATCAGCTGACCTGCGTTTTTGTCGATCACGGCCTGCTCCGCCTCAACGAAGGCGACATGGTGATGGACATGTTTGCCCGCAACCTCGGGGTCAAGGTCATTCGCGTCGATGCGGTCGACGACTTCATGGGCAAGCTGGCCGGTGTTTCCGATCCGGAAGCCAAGCGCAAGATCATCGGCAAGGAGTTCGTCGAGGTCTTTCAGGCCGAGTCGAAGAAGCTTCCGTCGGCCAAATGGCTGGCCCAGGGCACTATCTACCCCGACGTGATCGAGTCGGCCGGCAAGAACAAGAAGGGCGCCCACACCATCAAGAGCCACCACAATGTCGGTGGCCTGCCGGAAGACATGCACCTCAAGCTGCTCGAGCCGCTGCGCGAGCTGTTCAAGGACGAAGTCCGCGAACTGGGGGTGGCTCTCGGCCTGCCGCGCGAGATGGTCTATCGCCATCCGTTCCCGGGGCCGGGGCTGGGCGTGCGCATCCTTGGTGAAGTCACGCTGAAGGCGGCGCATCTGCTGCAGCGCGCCGATGCGATTTTCATCGACGAATTGCGCGCCACCGTGGCTACCGAGCGCGACGTGGCGGCCGGCGCCTGTACCGAAGCCGATCTCGGCAAGACCTGGTACGACCTGACCAGTCAGGCGTTTGCCGTCTTCCTGCCGGTCAAGAGCGTTGGCGTGATGGGTGATGGCCGCACCTATGAAAACGTCGTCGCGCTGCGGGCCGTGGTGACTAGCGACTTCATGACCGCTCACTGGGCTCACCTGCCGTACGAACTGCTCGGTCGCGTTTCCAATCGCATCATTAACGAAGTTCGCGGCCTGAACCGGGTCGTCTATGACGTCTCGGGCAAACCGCCGGCGACGATCGAGTGGGAGTAGGAATTAGTTGTTTTTCTATATAAATCAATGCCTTGCATAAATACGCAAAGATAATTCACTGGCAATTGAGTCCTCATAAGCTGTTGATTTAAATTGTTTTCTTATCTGAGGCTCTTACGCTTCAGGCGTTGCCAGGCGACGAATTTGACGGTATCGCTGACGGTACGAATGAGTTCTTTGCGCTAGGCCGCGTTGAGGCAGGGTTTGGCTGTCACAGAAATACCGTCTGTGACGGTAGAAATGGATTCCTGAAGCTAGGTTTCATGAAGGTTCGCGGGCATCTGTATGCCTCTTGATTGGTGACGGCAATTTGCCGTCTCGATCAGGAGAAAAATTAGATGCTCACAGACCTTGCCCTTCGAAACCTCAAGCCTCGCGCGACCCTTTACAAAGTTGCTGACCGCGATGGCATGTACGTGGCCATTCTGCCGACGGGTTCCATTTCCTTCAGGTACGACTACCGTATCAATGGCCAGCGCGAGACGCTGATCATTGGTCGCTACGGTTTTGGCGGCATCTCGCTCGCCGCGGCGCGGGAAAAGTTGTTGGATGCCAGGCAATTGGTGCGCGACGGCATTTCACCAGCCCTGCAGAAGCGGCGAGAGAAGGCTCGCGGTCCTGAAACCAAGACTTTCAGTGACCATGCGATCCAGTGGCTTTACGGGGCCACCATGGCTGATTCGACGCGGTCGATGCGTAAGAGCGTGTTGGACCGCGACATCCTGCCGATCTTCAGCAAACGCCTTTTGAGAGAGGTTCGTGTAGAGGATCTGCGCGCACTGTGCATGCGTGTGAAAGAGCGAGGGGCTCCAGCGACGGCGATTCATGTTCGGGACATCGTCAAGCAGATCTATGGTTACGCTAACCTGCACGGGGAGAAGGTGAGCAATCCTGCCGACGAACTTGGTCCAGGATCCATCGCTACGTTCGTGCCCAAAGATCGGGTGCTATCTCAGCTGGAAATCCAGTTGATGCATCAGCAGTTGGATCGTGTACCGACCTATCCTGCCATTCGGCTCGCGTTGCGTTTGATCCTGCTGACGCTGGTGCGCAAGAGCGAACTGATTGAGGCGACTTGGAACGAGGTTGATTTCGAGGCGGCCGTATGGACTATCCCGAAGGCTCGCATGAAAGGGAGGAGGGCGCACAATGTGTACCTCTCTTCCCAGGCGCTCGACATCATGATCGCACTGCGCACATGCGCCGCCGGATCAAGGTATGTATTGCCCTCGCGCTACGACGCGGATCGATGCATGTCGAAGGCCACGCTGAACCGTGTCACGCAGCTAATCGCAGAACGGGCGAAGGAGGCAGGATTGCCGTTGGAGCCATTCACCGTCCATGATTTGAGGCGAACGGGCTCCACGTTGCTCAACGAAGCTGGTTTCAATGGTGACTGGATCGAAAAGTGCCTTGCGCACGAAAGCGGACGGTCTTCGCGGTCGATCTACAACAAGGCAGAGTATGCTGAGCCGCGCCGTCACATGCTCGAAGAGTGGGCGAACATGGTCGGTGCATGGGCGGCCAGCGAAACGTACACGCCCATGCTGACTGTGCACCCATGACGGCAGTTTCGGTTTGGGCAAAAAAGTCTTGCGGGGATGATTCCCAAGGAGCGGATGAAAGCTAGTCAGCTTCACAAGGTCAAATCCGTGAATTTGGGGCAAGCACATAGTGCGCTGTGTTGTGAGCTGGGAAAGTGAGGGCTCCTGATTTATCGGATTGCTCACTTGAATTATTGTGTCCCAAGGGCCACATTAATGGCAATTCGATGCTATTTGGATGCCCGAGGGCTACAGTGACAACACTTTCTGATGTTGCCGAGATGATCAAGAGTGCTCGCCGCGAAGTGCGGCTGAGTCAGGGGGAACTCGCCCAGCGGGCAGGTGTTTCGCGTACAACCGTGGCGCGCATGGAAACCCTGGCCAAAGGCGACATGAGCGTGTCCGCGCTGGTACGCCTGCTCGAAGTTTCCGGCTACGACTTGAAGCTGGTGAAGCGGGGGCATGTGCGCACGCTCGAGGACATTCTGGCCGAGCAGCGCCAAGGTGACCTGCCATGAAGCTCGACGTCCAGTTCAGTGGTAAGACCATTGCCCGGCTCTACCAAGTAGTCTAGCCGGCGCGTATGGTAAGGGTGGAAATTCCACGGCCCCGGTTTGAATCTTTCACATGCCGCCTCTTAGTGTCCGAAATATATCTACAATTTTCGGACATTTCTTCTTGCTAAGTGTGGAGTCCCGTTAAGACCTTGTTCGCCGGTTTGCAGGGCTAGGAAAATATCTGAACCGAGGGCCGCAAGGTTGGGCAAGTGGTCTTGCTCAGTGAAGATCTGAAGCGCCGTTTTGCACATATGAGTCGAGCTTGATCTGTGTTGGCCAAATTTGGTGAGTACATTCACCATTTTTCAGTGTTTTGGTTAAAATTTTGATCAAATGAGCACTTCAGAAATCAGCGCTATTCTGGAACGCCAGTTATTGCTTCAACCGGGCGACCGGCTTACGCGCCTGCGGAAAGCACTGGGAGTTGGCACGGTCGAAATGGCGGCGCGCGCGGGGATCACTCGCAATACCCTGCGAGCAGTCGAAGCCGGTGATCCTGCACCATCTATCGGAACCTACCTTCGCATCATGTCTGTCTTGGTCTTGGGCCTCAGTGGCGAACTGGCTCTACTCGCTGGAGATACCCTGCAACCGCCGCCGGCAGGTTCTGCTGCAGCACGGGCCCGGCGTGCAGCGCCGGTCGTGCAGGTGCGTGTTTCAACGGACAATAAAAACATCAGCTTCAGGACCTGCAAAGTCTGGCGCTCCACGAAGAAGCTGTGCGGCTTGCCAAGGCCAACCCGGCGCTGGTGCAGCTGGCCCTGGATGCCGCCAAGCGTTGGCTGAGCACCGGCGATTCTCGTTCCACAAGCCTATGGCGGGAGTGGCAGGCTAGCCTGGAGGCCGGTTCATGGCGCAAAGCGCTTGGCCGCACGTGGCATGCCCAGCAACTTAGGCAGGCTTCACCGCTCGTCACCGTTCTTCCCGAAGAGGTACGCCAGCGCATCTTGAAGGATGTGAGAGACCTCAATAAAGGGGTCGTGATCGACGGTATGGATATCTACCCACTCCAAGCTCCCGAAGTCGAAGACCCTGCTGTGGATATTCAGGTCATTTCTGCCCGTCCTTTGAAGAAGATTGGAGGGTGAGTTAATTTGCTTCATAATCGCTTTTGAGCAACGATCATCGAATTAAATTGATTTGACGCAGCCTTAACCTAGTCGATGCCAACTCTTTGCTTACGTCGTCGTTTTTGAGCAAATGAAAGCTGTATTCCTTGGAGAGGTTGCATGACCGGACTACCGACACAACTGATTGGTTCTGCCTGGCTGGCGCAGACCTACGGAGTGACGCTGCTGGGGAGGCCGCCTGTGGTCAGTCAGATTGGGGGGCGGCGCGCGACCCAAGTCGACAACGGCTTCCGTTCGGAGGTCTATACGGAGGCCATGCGGCCAGCTGTGGAGCCGGCGGCACACCTACAGTTTCACCTTCGGCACGAGGTACCCCATCTGGAATTCCTCGCTCGCCTCTTCGAGCGAAGCGGTCCGGATTTCGTTCAAGCCTGGGTCATGGCCGAACCGACCGGGCAGTATGCCCGTCGGGCCGCCTTCCTGTACGAGTGGCTAACGGGAGAGACGCTGGCGGTGCCGGAGCGCCTGGGGGGTAATTACATTGATGCCATTGACGACGCCAAACTGGTGGCGGCATCGCCCGACCGGGTCGTCAAAGTGCAGCGCTGGCGGGTGAATGACAACCTGCCGGGTGCTCGGAGTTTTTGCCCCATGGTGGTCAAGACCGATGCGGTGAATCGGGCTGCCAGTCTGGACATTCCGCGCCTGTTTGGGGAACTGGCCGCCGAGTTTGGCGAAGACCTGTTAATGCGGGCAGCAGTCTGGATGACGCTGCGGGAGAGCAAAGCAAGCTTTGCCATCGAAGGTGAAGCCGATCGGGCAGGGCGGGTGCAGCGTTTTGCGGATGTGATGGCGCGGCGCACCGGTCAGGGAGATTTACCGTTCAGCGATGCCGCGCTGGCCGAGTTGCAGCGGGAAATCCTGGGTGATCGGACAACGATTACCCATTTCGGGATGCGCCGGTCTCCCGTGTTCGTCGGCGAGACGGTGCGCTACCAGGAGGTCGTGCACTACGTGGCGCCACCAGCTGACGAGATCGCCGCGATGCTGGACGGGCTGCAGACATTCCTCGAAAGAACGCAAGGTCAGTCGTCCACGATGCGTAGCGCAGTCGCTGCATTCGGCTTTGTCTACATCCACCCGCTGGCCGATGGAAATGGCCGTGTGCATCGGTTCCTGGTCAACGACGTCTTGCGTCGTGATGGCGTGATCCCGGAGCCTGTGATTCTGCCAGTATCCGCCGTCATCACGGACGATGCCGGGGAGCGGCGCGGCTATGACCGGGTGCTGGATGAGGTGTCCAAGCCCCTGATACAGGCCGTGCGAGAGCTGATCGTGTTCGAGCCAGTGCGGACTTCCTACCAGGATGGCGTGGTGTCGAATTTCGCCTTCCACGGTGCCGAACAGGCCAGGCCGCTGTGGCGTTATCCCGATCTGGGGCCTCATGTGGTGTTCCTGTCCAACATCATCGGGCGGACACTGACCGAACAGATGCGCGAAGAGTCTCGTTACCTGCGCAGTCATGCACGGGCACGCGCTGCACTCAAGGAAGTGGTCGAGATGCCGGATCAACAAGCGGATAGGGTGCTGCGCTCGCTAGAGCAGAACCGTGGCGAACTCAGCAAGGTGCTTGCCAGGGAAATGCCAGTGTTGCAAAAGCCCGGTGTGTGGGCGGAAATCGTCGAAGCTGTCACCCAAGCGTTTCAGGACTAAGTAGGATAAATCGGGACAAGGCTACGTTGCGGCAGCGGCTAGGCGAGGTGATGGGATGATGAGAGGCGATGTTCTGCACCTTGGTGGCTATTTTGGCAGGAGGAATTCGTGTCGCAGGCTCCTAAACCTGCGGTAATGGCTGCAATGATTAAATGCTCAAAGTGCAAATTACAGCATCGCTAGACTAGGTATGTCTATCAAGCAGGGAGTTCAACGCTTCCAGGCTGTTAGCAAATTCATAAAACGAAAAATAATGACCTTGTCGAGACAAGGCGACCAGACTTGAAATCCATCGGTCGATCACAGCAAATGACCCCGAATAGGACAAGGCATAAATTAATAATTCACGATCAAAAAAATCATTGGGTGAGTTCTTTCGCGTGATGTCCAAGCCACTAATGGTTTGTACTTCAACAAGGGCAGCGAGCGCAGGGGTAAAGCGAAGCAGGTGTTCAATAGCGCTTCCATACCGTCGACTCCTGGGCAGTGCGTCGATCTTCGACGTTATTCGGAGCCGCTCCGATATCGTCATGTCGGCCTGCATCTTTTTAAGACGAGGAAGAACATGTTCTCTGGCAATAAATTCGGTTTCGATGCGGCGGGCCAGGTCTACGGAATTGCCAGCCAACTCTCGGCGTTGTCTGGACGTAGACAAGGGGTCGTACTTTGACGACAAGGGAGGGCTGGACTTGTCGCCTAGCCACTTCGCCAAGGTTGTGAGTCTCATCGATGAGACTGATTGATGGAGATGAGCATTTCCTTGCTGCGTTAGTGACATCTTGGCTTTGGTTAGTCGGTAGCCCGGAGCGAGATAGCTCAATAAGGGACCGAAGCGTTGATTCAGAGAGAGCGGTTTGAAATTTCCCGTTATTAAATAGCTCAGAAAGGATTCAATTTCACTATCGAAGATCTGTTCGTGCGAGCGAAAAGTCACGTTTTCACTCAATTCTTCCATGAGTTCAGCCATGCGTGTCAGGGACGCTCCTGTCTGTTTGCGCAACTCCCATATGGTTGGAGGGGCAAGCGGACAGATGATTTTTTCTGCATCTTTAAGACGTATTAGTCTGTCTGCGATCCGAGCGGCCAGTTCATCGTTCCTGTCCGCCAGACGAATCCAGACGCTGGTATCCAAAAGAAGAATGTGTCGGCGTGAGAGCGTGGCGACAAGGTGGGGGTCAAGTTCGAATGCGTGGTCGTACTGTTCACTATCAATAGCTAGTTCAAACCGAGGTAATGATGAGGTCGATACATTTGGTATTGGGCTTCTCTGGGGAGGTTCGATATCCATGGCTTTGATTGTTAGCCGTTGCAAGTGCTGATCCCGTTCGTAGGTGGATGGCGGTTGGTGTTGATGCTACCCATGTGATGCAATTTCACTAAATATCGAGAAATGGTGTGGCATAACTTAGGAATTCGGCATGAGGCGTTCTGTTTTCCTGCCACCGGCGGGGATTGGATGGTGGAGTGTCTCGGCGCTCGCATACCGTCAATATCAACCTTCTTTTGGCACGCGAGATGCCGACAAAATAAGCGCAACGCTCGGCATCTTCTTCTCCCTAGAAGGTTTGGTTCTCGACACCGAGAACGATGACAGAATCGAATTCGAGTCCTTTACTCTTGTGAATGGTCAGAAGGCGGCCTGCCTGATCGTTGGAGAAATGCGCCAGAGCCTTAAGCAAATCAGGTTCCAACTTCAGCAATTCGTCGTTGTGACTTTTGGTGTCATTGACGATTTCTTTGAGCCGCGCTCGCGACTCGTAATCCGGTGAAAGCGCAGACAGGGTCTCGATCTCGACCTTGTTCAGAAATGACCGGACGAAGTCCCATAAGCCCGTAAACGAATCTCCCAGAGCTGTGGCCAAAGCAGCATTTCTTCGTTGGTCAGCAATTAAGCGATGGAAATCCTGCCGGATGCCAGACTGTATATCTTCGTCGGCGAAAGGAGTGATCCGCGCCATCGACCGGATCCAGGCATTGGGTTCAGGCTGTCCATAGAGGCAAGACAGATAATCGACGACCAGACTGGCGGCTGGGGATTTGGCGCGACACTCTGGATACGGGGAGTGCGAACATGGTGTTCCTCTTTAGAAATGAATGGGAACACCCGTCCCTGGCGCGGAACTTGGTTCGCCCGGGCAGCCTATGTCAGATAGTAAAAGGCGCGAAGATGCTTGCGGCAGTGGCCGCTCGGACCAGCATGGAAAAATCGGTGTGAATTTGGCTGACCAGCCCAATGGCTCTGTAAGTAACCCTTGAAACGCGATATGCACATGAGATTCTCAATTCGTGTCGTTATTGAATTGAAAGGAATCAATCATGTTAAAGACGTGGAATGTGATTTGTGAAGGTCGCCATATCGGTACCGTGCAGGAAGAAAATGAGGTGCTTGCAAGGTGTGCGGCGCTCTCCAAATTTGGCGTGTCCGAAGAGGAGTTCGCGGAAATGGAGTCGCATGAGAGGAGCTTCAGTATCCCTCCCTGGGCGGATTTCGATGTCGTTCTGGCCTGATGGTGCATCAGCTTAAATTACTAGCGCTGTGTTGGGGCGATCTTGGTTGGCAGGCTGTGCAAGATGGCTCGCAGATGAGCGACCAGTGCCCAGTGCCTATTCTTCTGTGGCAAATCGAGGTGCTCGATTGATATCTGGCTAGAGTGACATGCCACCTATTCCGCTGGTATTTCAGACTGACTGAAACAGTATGGGCCTGAATACTAGCGCTTGAGGTTGTTCGGTTACGTGGGCGAATGGAATCGCTAAGGCTCAATCCTTCGGGACGTCCAGGTTCATTTGAGGCCTTAATAATTCCTCCTAGCCTAGAACTCCCTAAGTGGAGTGACACTGATGGGCGGTTGTTGGTGTAGGTCATGGCACAACGAACATGGAGCGTGCGCATGTGGACTAGTGCAGGTCGACGGGTCGAGCGAATCGCTCGCACGTTACGCTGAGGTGTTACCAGAATAGGATCTGGGGGCACGAAGGCGAATCGGGGTTACCGCATTCTGTGGCTTCGGTACTATCATGATGTTCATCGCCTTTCCCGAGAGCGGCGGTGCATTCATGCTCGACCATCCTATCATCAAGCTTTTCTGCTAGGGTGATTTGTCTGTATGCGAAATGGATTTAAGGCATAACATCCATGCGAGGTCGAGAGGTGCTCCGTCGCATCGCGGTAGTAGATATCGAACGAAGCTGTGGCATCATTTGATGCGTGGGGCATAGGTAAGTGCGCGTGGTTCATACGATATCTGAGATATTCACCATCTAGGCGTATCATGTTGTGCCACTTTGGCTCACTGGTTTTGACGGTATCTCTGACGGTATGAAGGATTTTATGGATCGCTGCACCATAGGAAACACAAGCTCATGGCGGTCCAATGAATAATCGAGTGGGGAATAACCACGGAAAACGTCGTCGTGCTCGGCGATGAGTTCTTCATGCGCGAAGCCATGTCGCTGGCGCGCGCTGCCGAGTGTCTGGGCGAAGTGCCTGTCGGGGCCGTCGTGGTGCAAAACGGCGTGATCGTCGGTCGCGGCTTCAATTCGCCGATCGGCGAGAGCGACCCGACGGCGCACGCCGAAATTGCCGCTTTGCGCGATGCGGCACGGGTGTTGGGCAACTACCGACTGCCGGGGTGCGAGCTTTTCGTTACCCTGGAGCCCTGTGCGATGTGCGCCGGGGCCATCATGCATGCCCGGATTAGCCGCGTCATCTATGGTGCCCGTGATCCGAAAACCGGCGTGCATGGCAGTGTTGTCGACCTGTTTGGCGTCGAGCGTCTGAATCACCATGCCACCGTCGATGGCGGTGTGCTGGCCGATGAATGCAGCCAGATGCTGTCGCAGTTCTTTGCCGGCCGGCGCAAGAAAACACAATGAAACTGCTCGTTTCGGTGGCGCGCCAGATGCTGACCGTGTTCGACGATCACGGAGTCGTTCTCCGCGAGTACCCGGTTTCCACGGCCAAGGCCGGCGTCGGTGAAATTTCCGGCAGTTACCAGACGCCGCGTGGCCGCCATCTGATTCGGGCCAAAATCGGCGCCGGGCAGCCGGAAAACACCGTTTTTGTTCGTCGCCGTCCGACCGGCGAGCTATGGACGCCGGAACTTGCCGCGCAGTTCCCCGGCCGGGACTGGATACTGACCCGCATACTCTGGCTCTCCGGTTGCGAGTCGGGGCGCAATCGCCTTGGCTGCGTCGATACCATGCGCCGCTATGTCTATATTCACGGCAGCCCCGATGCCGTCGAGATGGGCTCTCCCGGGTCGCATGGCTGTATTCGCATGCGCAATGCCGATATTGTCGAACTGTTCGACAGTGTGCCGTGCTATAGCGAAGTGGAAATCACCGAAGACTGAAGTGCCTGGCCGTTGGGGCCGAAGCTTTGCTCGTGCAACCGGACCGTGCCGTCCGAATGCTGCCAGGCAAGCGTCGAGGCGCGCGTTCCGTAGCTTTCCGATTTGACGAAAACGGCAGACAGTAGCCGTTCCCATTCGAGCGGAACGCCGGTCTTTGGCAGGTCGGCATCGGCGACGATGGTTTGATCGCCCAGCAGGGCAAAGAAACCGGCTTCGTCGGGCAACTGCTGGAGCGCCGTAGCAAACTGTCGGCGAGCCTGGAGTAACTTGGGCCAAGGGCTGTCCAGCAGATGATTCGACAACCCGTAAATGCCTGGCGGTAGAGCACGCGGCTGACCGTCGCGGTTCGAACAATAGATCAATTCTTCGCCATCGCTGAGCAGTAGATTGAAGCCGGAATAGCGGCTGCCATCGACCCGGTTGGCGTAGTCGCCGGCAGGAGATGCCGAAAGCAGGAAATTCCGCGTCAATTCGCCGCGCGAGTGCGCGCCTTTCGCCATGGCCGGTTCGCGGACATTGGTCACCGCCGCAAAACGTCCGGTCGTACTGATGCCCAGCCAGGTGCCGCCGGCTTCAAGATCGATGCCGCCGATGACGTTGGGGACATCAGGCCAGCGCGCGGCGTCTGCCGTTGGCCGGGCGTAATACTCGTCGCGGTTGGCGGCAACCACCAGTGGATAATCGGGGTGGCTACGCCAGCCGACGACGATCAGGCACATTTTTGCCGTCTATGCCGGGTTTACTGCGGCCGCCTGTAGCAGCGGCCCTTCGCGCGAGCCGAGGTGGACATTGTTCGAGAAATTGGATTGCACCACCGCGAGGGCCTCGTAGCCGCCAGTTGGCGAGGGTGCCGCGGTCATCACCTTGCCGCAGGCTTGGTCCGGGTTGTCTGGCGAGTGCAGTTCGTCACCGGCCTTGAGCGCCTGTTGGCTGTTCAGGCGAAACAGGTGGCGCTTGACCTTGCCGAGGTACTGCGTGCGCGCGACGATTTCCTGGCCCGGGTAGCAGCCCTTGTGGAAGCTGACGCCGCCGATTTTTTCGAAGTCGGCCATTTGCGGCACGAATTCTTCCTTGGTGGCCAATGTGACCAGCGGGAAAGCGGCCTGGATATCAAGCCAGCGCCAGGCCGGAACGCCGGCCGGCCGGGCCTTGACGGTGAGCTTCTGCCACAGTTCGGCCTTGGCCGATTCCGGGGCGGCAATGATGAAGCGGCTGGCATCAAGCCGGATCACCGTGACGGCATCGGATTGCGCGGTCGTCATCGGCTCTGCCGGGCAGGGCAGTGCGGCATCGACCAGCGCTTCGCCGGCCTGTGGTCCGGACAGGCCGAGCAGGATGGTGTTGTCAGTCAGCGACGTCAATTTGACCTTGGCGCGCAGGACGAACATCTGCAGGCGTTTTTGCGTCGCTTCCTGAAGGTCGCCGGCCAGCGCCAATTGGTAGCTGTCGCCCGAGCGCCAAGTAAGAAAACTTGCCTGCATACGCCCCTTGGCGCTACACCAGCCGGAGTGCTGGGCCTGGCTGCCAGCCAGGTGGTTGATGTCGCTGGTGAACTGGCTGTGCAGGAAAGCCTTTGCCTCTTCGCCGCTGGCCTCGATCAACCCGAGGTGGGTGAGCGGGACCAGCACGGTTTGCCGGCTGGCTACCAGTAGCTCCGCGGCGGCATCGCCAAAGTTGAGAAGTTCGGAGGTCTCGCCGTCGAAGACGCCGTCGGCAGACTCCAGAAAGCTGCGCCAGTTGGGGTTCATGGGGGCTCCTGTAGGGGGTTTGGGATATTATATCGTCCCTTATAACGTGCTCGTTCCCGACGGGCAAGACCCGCTTGCCAACGAGTTCTCGTGCGCCCCTTACTTAAAGCCCTTTTCCTGATTTGTCTTGTCTCTGGCGCGCTTGGCGGCGGCGTCTGGTGGTGGGCCAAACAACCGCTGACGCTGCGCGCTTCACCGCTCGATTTCCGGATTGTCGCCGGCAGCAGTCTGCGCTCGGCGATTGTCCAGATGCAGGAGGCCGGGATCGAGATAAGGCCGTCGCTGCTGACCTTGCTGGCCCGGTTTCACCGCGCTGAAACCGGTATCAAGGCCGGTAGCTATGCCGTGCATCAGGGCGTAACGCCGCTACAGCTACTCGAGAAATTGACCTTGGGCAAAGTGTCGCAGGGCGATCTGACGCTGGTCGAAGGCTGGACTTTCCGGCAATGGCGAGCCCGGCTGGATAGCCATCCGGATCTGCTGCACGAGACCAGCGGGCTTAGCGAGGCGCAGATCATCGAGCGTCTCGGGTTGAGTGTTGCGCGCCTCGAAGGCTGGTTGTTTCCTGATACCTATCTGTTCGACAAGCAATCCAGCGATCTGGAGTTGCTGGCCCGCGCCATCCGTGCCATGCAGCGCCGGCTGGATGAGGAATGGGCCGGGCGGGCGGACAACCTGCCTTACCGGTCGCCGCACGATGCGCTGGTGATGGCCTCGATCATCGAAAAGGAAACCGGCCGGGAGTCGGATCGGACGCAGGTTGCCGCGGTGTTCGTCAATCGGCTGCGCAAGGGCATGGCATTGCAGACCGATCCGACGGTGATTTACGGCGTCGGCGAAAGTTTCGACGGCAACTTGCGCAAACGGGATCTGCAGACCGACACGCCGTACAATACTTACACGCGGGCCGGCTTGCCGCCGACGCCGATTGCCATGCCGGGTCTGGCTTCGCTGCGCGCCGCGCTGCACCCGGCCGCTTCCGATGCGCTGTATTTCGTCGCCCGGGGCGATGGCAGTAGCGAATTTTCACGCACGCTAGACGAGCACAATAGTGCAGTTAATAAATTTCAAAAGGGGGGGAAGTGAAAGGTAAATTCATCACTTTCGAAGGCATCGATGGTGCCGGCAAGAGCAGTCATGTCGAATGGCTGGCCGAAAGCCTGCGGGCGCGTGGTTTGGTGGTTCATGTGACGCGCGAACCGGGCGGAACTGAACTCGGCGAGAAATTGCGGGCGCTGCTGCTGAACGAACCGATGCACCTCGAAACCGAAACCTTGCTGATGTTTGCCGCCCGGCGCGAGCATCTGGCCCGGCTTATCGAGCCGGCGCTGGCGCGTGGCGAATGGGTGGTCTGCGACCGGTTCAGCGATGCCACCTACGCCTACCAAGGTGGCGGACGCGGACTCGATCGGGCCAAGTTCCTGGCGCTGGAGCACTGGGTGCATGAACATCTGCAGCCGAATCTGACGCTGCTCTTCGACTTGCCGCTGGATGTCGCCCGGGAGCGGATTGCCGTGGCCAGTCGCGTGCTGGATCGCTTTGAGCAGGAACGAGCCGATTTTCATGAGCGCGTTCGGCAGGCCTATCTGGAAAGAGCGCATGCCAATCCGCAGCGCATTCGGGTGGTTGATGCCAACAAGACGCTGGAATCAATTCGTAAAACACTTGAACAAATCGTCATAACGACTTGTTTATGAATGTAATAACACTTCACGGAAAAGTCTGGGCTGGCCTTCAGGAACGACGCAAGCAACTGCCGCATTCATTGTTGCTGATCGGTCAGAAAGGGCTGGGAAAGTTCGCGCTGGCCAGGCAATTTGCCGCCAGTCTGCTCTGTGAGGCGCCGCAAGCGGATGGCAAGGCCTGCGGTAAATGCCTCGCCTGCAATTGGTATGCGCAGGGCAACCATCCGGATTTTCGCCTGCTGCAACCGGATGCGCTGAACGACGAAGCCGAGGCGGAAGATGGCAAGAAAAAGGCAAGTCAGCAGATCACCATCGATCAGGTGCGGGGCCTCGACGAATTCCTGAACGTCGGCACGCATCGCGGTGGATTGCGGATCGTCGTGGTCTATCCGACCGAAGCGATGAATCGCAACACCGCGAACGCACTTCTTAAAACACTTGAAGAACCTGCCCCAAGTACATTGTTTTTATTGGTTTCAAGCGAGCCAATGCGCCTGCTTCCGACGATACGCAGTCGGTGTCAGGTCGTGCCGATTCCGCTGCCCAACGCACAACAGGCCGAACAGGTCCTGGCTGACGAAGGGGTTGCCGAAGCCCGGCGCTGGCTGGCGCTGGCCGGTGGGGCGCCGGGGTTGGCTCTGGAGCTGGCGGCATCCGGACAACTGGCCTGGCTGGAAATTCTGATCAGGCGTTTGTCGGCCGGAAAAAATGTCGATCCGCTGGGGCTTGCGGCGGAACTCGAAAAGGCCGTCAAGGACAGCAAGGGAAAGCTGTTGCTGAAGAACGTCGTTGAAGCCATCCAGAAATGGCTGGTCGACCTGACGCTGGCCGGGAGTGGCATGCCTGTTCGCTATTTTCTGCCGCAGGCGGCCACAATAGCGAGTCTGGCTGATATGATTCCAGCCGCACGCTTGATCCATTCCTATCGCGACATGATTTCGCACCGCCGGGAAGCCGAGCAACCATTGAATGCACGCCTTTTCCTGGAAGGTCTTTTCCTGGACTACCGAGCCCTGTTTGCCAATTGATACACAATGAGTGAAGTCAAACCTGCGCCCCAGCGCCCTAGCGTTCTCTCGCTGAATATCAATTCGAAATCCGCGCTGTACGCCGCGTTCATGCCGCATCTGCGGGCCGGGGGCATCTTCATCCCGACGACGCGCAGTTACAGCATTGGCGACGAGGTGTTCATGCTGCTGTCGCTGATGGATGATCCGGCAAAATTGCCGATCGCCGGGGCGGTCGTCTGGATTACCCCGGCCGGGGCACAAAACGGCCGGGCACAGGGCATCGGTGTACATTTCAACAATGACGAAAGCGGCCAGGAAGCACGGCGCAAGATCGAAGCCCTGCTGGGCGGCGTCATCCAGTCGTCGCGGCCCACCCACACGCTCTGATCGATCGCCATGCTGGTCGATTCGCACTGCCATCTCGATTTTCCCGATCTCGCCAATCGTTTGCCCGAGGTTCTGCAGCGTATGCAGGAAAATGATGTTGGCGCGGCGCTGTGCATTGCCGTCAATCTCGAAGATTTTCCCCAAGTACTGGCCCTGGCCGAGACCGATAGCCGCCTGTTTGCCAGCGTCGGCGTTCATCCAGAGTACACCGACGTCGAAGAACCCAGCGTTGAGCAACTGTTGGCCCTGGCCGCCCATCCGAAGGTTGTCGCGATCGGCGAAACCGGACTCGATTACTATTGGCAGAAGGACAAGCCGGAATGGCAGCGCGAGCGATTTCGCGCGCACATCCGGGCGGCACGGCAATGTGGCAAGCCGCTGGTCGTGCATACCCGCGAGTCGGCCGTCGATACCTTGCGCCTGCTGAAGGAAGAGGGGGCCGAGACGGTCGGTGGCGTCATGCACTGTTTTACCGAAAACTGGGAAATCGCCCAGCAGGCGCTCGATCTGGGTTTCTATCTCTCTTTTTCAGGAATCGTTACCTTCAAGAACGCGACCATCGTCAAGGAGGTCGCCGAGCGCTGCCCGCTCGACCGCCTGCTGGTCGAGACGGATTCGCCGTACCTCGCACCGGTGCCCTATCGCGGCAAACCAAACGAGCCGGCCCACGTCCGTTACGTTGCCGAAGAAATCGCCCGCCTGCGTTCAGTTTCTCTGGAAACTGTCGTCGTGGCGACGACCGACAACTTCTTCACGTTGTTCAATCACGCTACACGGCCTTGAGAATCATGAAAAAAAGACTGTTGACCGCAGTAATCGCTGCCGTTCTTCCGCTGTTTGTCGCTGCCGCCACTTACGACGACCTGATCGGCTCGGCCAAGCTTGGCGATACCGCAGAGGTTGCCCAACTCGTCAATAAGGGTGCCTCGATCGATACGACCGATATCGATGGCAATACCCTGTTGATGCTGGCGGCGCGCGACGGGCATGCGGATCTGGTGGCTTTCCTGATCAAGCAGCGGGCCAAGTTGAATGCACGAAACTCGGCCGGTGATACGGCGCTGCGCCTGGCAGCCTTTCGCGGTCATCTGAAAGTTGCCGAGCTGCTCGTGGCGGGGGGCGCTGCGGTCAATATGCCGGGCTGGACGCCGTTGGCTTACGCCGCCTTCGCCGGTCATCTCGATATCGCCAGGCTCTTGCTGAAGGCGGGAGCGGAGGTCGACTCGCCGAGCGAAAATGGCACGACGCCGCTGATCGCCGCGTCACGCGGCGGCCATGCCGAGCTTGTCCGATTGTTGCTGGCAAGCCAGGCCGATCCCAATAAAAAGCTGGAAACCGGTGAAACCGCACTGGATATCGCATTGAAGAATGCCAACACCGATATCGGTGATTTGCTGCGCAAAGCGGGTGGCAAGTCGGGAAAGACCGTGACGATCGAACTGCGGTAATTTGCGGCCAGGAGCGGCAGAAAGCGGTCTGGCCAGACAAGTCGAACTGGATTTATCGCCTGAGCGTTCTATAGTGAAAAGCTCAGGGAAAGTTTTGTTGCCGAAAACTGGCTTCTCAGGAGGTGCACTGCAATGAACGATCAGATTGCCGTCTTTTTGCCTGATTCGCTGGTGGTCAACGTACCTGAGATCGACGAGCAGCATGCCGAATTGTTTGCTCGCCTTGCCAGTTTGAAATCCCTCTGCATCGAAGCCAATTGTCTCCCATCAGATCAGGCGGAGGCTTTGCTTGAAGCATTGCGCATTCATTGTTCCACCGAGGAGGCCTTCGCTGAACGGGCGGGTCTGGATTTCACGGTGCACGCGAACAAGCATCGGACAATGCTGAAAGGTATCGAGAAGACGCTCGCCCAGGTGCGTCAGGAGCGGATGGATATCTATAGCCTGATCCGTTACATCGAGTACTGGTTCGAGCGACACATCCGGGAAGAAGACATCGATCTCGGAGCGGAATTGCAGCAAAGAATTTTTCCGACACGCGAACAAGCATTTCCGGCACAGCTCGGCTGCGCCGAGATTTAGCCTTTACCGGCCAGCAAGCCAATCTCTCTTGCCGTTGCCGGTCCGATCACGGTGTCGGAAAGGCTGGCCGGGATTTCGGCCTGATGTTCGTCGATCGGCGTACGGCCCCCCATGATTTCACCCAGGCGCTGCGGCAGGCGGGGTTCCCGTTCCGGCTCGGCATAGCCTTGGGGGTAGAGCGGTTGCAGCGTCGCGAGATCGTATTTGTCGGTGGCGCCGAAGGTATGCAGCAGTTCGTGCGCAATGATCACGGCGTTTTGTTTTCGTTGCTGGCGGCTGGCATAAACGTGGATGACCCCGATCTGGCCCTTGCTCAGGCCGGTCGAATGGGGCACGGCGCCGGTGCGTTCAGGATCATGGAAAAGAACGAATAGGCGGACCTGCGGCTGCGGCCCGCTGATCGCGTCGTGCTGCGTGGCCCACCAGCGCAGTTTCAGGCTCCACACGATGCTATCGAAGGCGCCCGGGTGACTTGGCGGCGGTGGTGGCCGATCACTGACCAGTGGCCCGAGCCGGATGGAAGCCGGTTGCAGGACCGAATGCCCGTATTTGTCGCTTTGCCCTTGCAGCCATTGCCCGATGTCCGTAAAGCTCTCGCTGTCCAGTTGTCCGATGAAACTGGCGGTGGTCGGCGAATCATCGGCCGCAACCGGATAGAGGGCGACATGGACAGTGTGCTGCCAGGCGGTCAGCCGGGCATTGGCCCGCCACGTGCCAAGCCCGACGGTGGCGAGAACGAGGAGCAGAATCACGATGCGGAATTTGCGGAACATGACGAAGCTTTTTGAAGGAGGAATCAGGGGTGCTTGGCCGGCTCCTGCGGCAGCGTCAGGTTGAGCAGCACGGCAAGAATGCCGCACAAGCTGATGCCTTGCAAAGAGAAGCTGCCGATCTGGACGGCCAGGCCACCGATGCCGGTGACCAGCGTCACCGAGACGATGCACAGATTGCGCGCGCTCGACAGGTTCACCCTGGCGTCCATCAGTGTTTTCAGGCCGATACCGGCGATCGAGCCGAAAAGCAGGACCATGATGCCGCCCATCACTGGTAGCGGGATGGTTTGCAGCAGGGCGCCGAACTTGCCGACGAAGGCCATCAGGATGGCGAAGCCGGCCGCCCAGGTCATCACCACCGGGTTGTAGTTGTGGGTCAGCATCACGGCGCCGGTGACTTCACCGTAGGTCGTCACCGGCGGGCCGCCGAACAGGCCGACGACATTGACCGCCAGGCCGTCGCCGAGCAGCGTGCGGTGCAGGCCGGGGTTTTCGGTGTAGTCCTTGCCACTGACCGAGCCGATGGCAAGGATGCCTCCGACGTGTTCGACAATCGGCGCGATGGCGACCGGGATCATGAACAGGATGGCGGCGAGGTTGAACTCGGGGTGGCCGAATTCCGGCAGGGCGAGCCAGGCCGCGTCATGCACTCGCGTGAAATCGACGATACCGACGAACAGCGAGATGACATAGCCAACGGCGACGCCGACCAGGATGGGCACCAGCTTGAGCAAACCCTTGGCGCGGATAGCCGTGAGCATCGTCGCCAGCAGCGCAATCGCGGCAATGCCGATGGCCGTCTGGTAGGGGACGACCTGCTGGTCGCCGGCCTTGCCGGTGGCCATGCCGACCGCGACCTGGGCCAGGCCGAGACCGATGACCATGACGACCGGGCCGATGACGACCGGCGGCAGCAGTTTGTGGATGAAGCCGACGCCGCGCCATTTCACCAGACCGGCGGCGACGTAATAAAAAAAGCTGGCCGAGGCCAGCGCGCCGAGCGTCGCCGGCATGCCCCAGGTTTGCACCGAGTAGATCACCGGGGCGATGAAGGCGAAGCTCGAGCCGAGGTAAATCGGTACCTGGCGCTTGGTGCAGATCTGGAAGATCAGCGTGCCGACGCCGGCGCCGAGCAGCGCCAGACTGGGATTGAGGCCGGTGAGCAGCGGTACCAGCACGGTGGCGCCGAAGGCGACGAAGAGGATTTGCGCGCCGGACAGCGCGGTGCGCCAGACGGGTTCGTGCGGCGCGTTCATGCTTCCTTGGTCCCGAAAATCTTGTCGCCGGCGTCGCCGAGGCCGGGAATGATGTAGCCGTGTTCGTTGAGATGGCTGTCGATGGCGGCGGTGTAGCACTGCACGTCGGGGTGCGCTGCCTGCAGCGCGGCGATGCCTTCCGGCGCGGCGACCAGCACCAGCGCCTTGACATGTCGACAGCCCTTGCGCTTCAACATGTCGATGGTGGCGATCAGCGAGCCGCCGGTGGCCAGCATCGGATCGATGATCAACGCCAGGCGCTCGTCGAGCTGGCCGACGAAGCGCTCGAAATAGGATTCGGGCATCAGCGTCTCGTGGTTGCGGGCGATGCCGACGACACTGACCTTGGCATTCGGGATCAGGTCGAGCACGCCGTCCAGCATGCCGATACCGGCGCGCAGGATGGGCACGACGGTGACCTTCTTGCCCTTGATCTGCTCGATGGCGACCGGCCCGGCCCAGCCTTCGATGCTGACCGTTTCCAGTTCGAAATCGCGGCATGCCTCGTAGGTCAGCAGGCGAGCCAACTCGGCCGCCAGCTCGCGGAACTTCTTAGTGCTGATCTCGGCTTCGCGCATCAGGCCGACCTTGTGCTTGACCAAAGGGTGGTGGACTTCAATCACCGGCATGGGGGATTCCTTACGGACGAATGGATGATGGACGAAGGGTATTCCATTCGCGCAGCGCCGCCCATACGGGAAATCACATACACGGCATCGGGAACGACCGAAATGGCCGGTTTCGTCGCCGTTACGCGGCGCGGTCGAGATGGATCGACAACCAGCCGGCGACCCGCAGCATTGGGTCTTCCTCGGCATCGAGGACGTGCGTTTCGTAGAGTCCGGCAAGATGCGTGGCGGCCCGCTGGAAGGCCGCGCGGCCGATCGTGTCAGCGGTGTCGAACAGCATCAGCAGCGGTGCCTCGAGCAGCTTCAGTGCCTCCAGGCCCGCTCGGTCGACAATGCCGCCATAACAGGCCAGCAGCTTGACCTGGGTGTCGCGCCGGGCGGCGGCGCGGATTGCCGCCGGCGTGGTGTCGCCGCTGGCGAAGATGGCTAGCGGGAGATCCTGCATGTCGCCATCGTTGCGGATCAGTTCGAGGATGTCGAGCAGGCGCTGGGTGAGTCGCGGCACGTTCTGCGTTGCATCGGCGAAATGCGCTTCCTGGGCCGACAGCAGTTGCATGCTCAGGACGCCGTAGCCGCGGCCGGTGAGATTGTCGGTGATGAGAATGTCGAGCGGTGTGTGCTGCGAGCGGGCAAGCAGAACGAGGCCGCGCGGGTGGTCGGGCAGTTCAAGCTGACCGTGGAGCAGGCCATGCGTGGTGTGAAGGCTGATGCTGCGGTTCATGAAGTTACAAGGCAAGACGGACGGGAATGCGGCGTGCTCCGAAGGCGCTGCCGTTGTGGCCGAGTTGCGGCCCGAAGCGGCCGGCCAGCGACGTTGCGCAGTGCGGACAATGGCCGCTGGCCGTCAGGTCGTAGCGGCGGATGTCGTACCAGTCGCGGACGATCAGCGCGGCATGGCAGTTCGGGCAGAAGGTGGTGCCGCCCTCGCTGTCATGCACATTGCCGGTATAGACGTGGTGCAGCCCGGCGTCGAGCGCGATGCGGCGGGCCTGGACCAGTGTGGCGAGCGGCGTCTCCGGCCGGTCGGTCATTTTCCAGTCGGGGTGGAAGGCGGTGAAATGCAGCGGCACATCCGGGCCGAGTTCGCGCGCTACCCAGGTGGCGAGTTCGTTGATTTCAGCCGGGCTGTCGTTCTCGCCGGGGATGAGCAGCGTGGTGATTTCCAGCCAGCACGCGGATTCGTGGTGGATGTAGGCCAGCGTGTCGAGCACCGGTCCGAGGTGGCCGACGCACAGCTTGTGATAGAACGTTTCGGTGAAGGCCTTGAGGTCGACGTTGGCGGCGTCCATCACGGCGAAGAACTCGCGACGGGGCGCCGGGTGGATGTAGCCGGCAGTGACGGCGACATTGCGGATGCCTTGCTCGCGGCAGGCGAGTGCGGTGTCGATGGCGTATTCGGCGAAAACCACCGGGTCGTTGTAGGTGTAGGCGACGGCATCGGCCCCGTTCCGCCGGGCAGCTGCGGCAATGGCCTGCGGGCTGGCCTGGTCCATCAGGCGATCCATGTCCTTCGATTTGGAGATGTCCCAGTTCTGGCAGAAGCGGCAGGCGAGGTTGCAGCCGGCTGTGCCGAAAGAGAGGATGCTGCTGCCGGGATAGAAGTGGTTGAGCGGTTTCTTTTCGATGGGGTCGATGCAGAAGCCGGAAGAGCGGCCATAGGTGGTCAGTTGCATCGCGTCATTGACGCGCTGGCGAACGAAGCAGGCGCCGCGCTGGCCTTCATGCAGTTGGCAGTCGCGCGGGCAGAGGTCGCATTGCACGCGGCCATCGGGCAGGGTATGCCACCAGCGGCCGGGGTAGAGGGTGTCAACGGTTGCCGGCTGGCTCATGGTGCGGCCTCCTTCCATTTATTGACGCGGTAGCGTTCGAGCTGAACATTCACTCCCCAGTATGCGGCAGGCAGTCCGGCCTTCTGTTTCAGGTGGGCCATGAACTCGGCTGGTTCGGGCAACTGCTCCCAGACCTGTGGCAGAAAAGTCGAGCGGTACTGGCCGACGGTCAGGATCACGCCGTCGATATTCGGCCGGAGCTGGGCGAGGGCGTCGGCCTCGTCGCGGAAATGCATCAATTCGGCCGGACTCAGTAGCGAGACTTCGATCCGGGTGATCGGCAGTTCCGCCTCGCGCAAGGGGTTGAAGCGCGGGTCGCGGAAGGCCGCGGCACAGGCGTTTTCCTGGACGTCGGTGAGCAGCGGGCGCCAGGCTTCCAGACTGCCGATGCAGCCGCGCAGCTCGCCGCGCTGGGTCAGGGTGACAAAGGTGGCGCCCTTTCGGTGCAATTCGGGCAGGTCGGCAGAAGCCGGCGCGGTTTCGCCGAAACGCGCGGCGATGGCGGCACGGGCTAGCTGGAGCAGGGTAGGACCGAGTTCAGGCATGATTTTCGTCAAACGAAAAAGCGGCGTAACCGACGACACGCTGCTTGTCGCCGGCCGTATCGCCGGAGTTGCAATGATCGATCAGATGCGGCGTCAGGCCGCGCTGGCCAGCGACGAGCAGCAGACCATTGAGCGGAAAGGCGCCACAGGCCTGTTCCGGGCGGATATGGGTGTCGAGTTGCAGGATGTGCTCGCAGGTAGTGCGATCGACCTGGTTGGCGGCAGCATAGGGCAGGTAGTGCGACAGGTCGGAACTGATGATGATCAGCGTTTCCGGTCCGCCCCACAGCAGGTCGAGCACCTCGGCGACGGCTTGCGGCGTGGCGTGGCCGACCGCCAGCGGGACCAGCGTGAAGTCGTCGAGCACCTGTTGCAGGAAAGGCAGATGGACCTCCAGCGAATGCTCCTCGGCATGGACGTGGTCGCTGAAAACAACCTGCGGCAAGGCTGCCAGTTGGTCCATGGCCTGCGCATCGAGCCGGACATGGCCAAGCGGCGTGGCGAAGGCTTCGCTATTGGGCAAGGCTAGACCGTCGACCGCAACGCGATGGGTCGGGCCGAGCAGAATGACACGGTGGATCGTCGAACGCCACGGCGCCAGCCTGGCATAGGCCCGGGCCGCAGTTGCCCCGGAGTAAATATAGCCGGCGTGCGGCACGATCAGGGCCTTGGGTTGAGTGGCCGGCGCTGCCGGCGCTTTGTTCAGCAGCTGGTCGACAGTGGCGGCCAGCGTGCTGGCGCTGCCCGGATAGAACATCCCGGCGACGGCGGGAGGGCGGGTAATGGTCATGGGGCACCTCAAATCAGCAATAACCCAGCGGCCAGGCCGCCGCCGATGGCGAGCAGGCCCGGCAGGGCGTGGCGGGCCAGCTTGCTGCCGCCGATGCTGAGGACCAGTCCGATCTTGAACACCAGATTGGCGATCAGGGCCAGCGTTACCGCTATGACCGCCTCGCTGCTCGATAGTTTTTGCAGATTGAACAAGCGCAGCGTCGACAACACGCTGGCGTCGGCATCGGTCAGGCCGGAAGCGAGGGCGACGATGTAGAGGCCCTTGTTGCCGGCAATGTCCTGCAGCCAGGCTGAAGCGAGTACCACGAGGGCGTAGAGCAGGCCGAAGGAGATGGCGGTTTTCAGTTCGGTCGGATTCTTCACCTCGGGCATCGGCAGTTCGCCGGCCGCGCTGAGCGCTTTCCAGCCGTAGAGCGCCACGATGATGCCGGGCACGATGCCGCAGGCGAAGACGATGGCAATCGGCGTGATCAGCGTCGGGGCGACCATGCCGGAGACCAGGCCAAGACGGATCATCACCATGACGTTGGCGATCAGGATGACGGTCGCCGCCATCCGCACCAGATGACCCAGTTCATGGGCGTGGCGGGAGAACATCAGGGTGGTCGCGGTGCTCGACGCCAGTCCGCCGAAAATGCCGAGCAGGGCCGCCCCGTGGCGCGCCCCGACGATGCGCAGGGCGAGGTAGCCGGCGAGGGCGAGGCCGGAAATCAGGACGACCATCCACCAGATCTGGCGGGGGTTCAGTGCATTGTAGGGGCCGAAGTCCTGGTTCGGCAGGATGGGCAGGATGACCAGCGAGAGGACGGCGAATTGCAGGATCGAGTTGATGTCCTTCGGTGTCATCCGTTCGCTGACCTGGCGCATCTCGGCCTTGAAATAAAGCAGCACGGTGGTCGTGATGGCCAGCATCACGGCCAGCGTTGCGTAGCCGTACCAGATCGCCGCGCCCAGGCCATAGGTGACGATGATCGCGGCCTCCGAGGTAAAGCCGCGATACTGCTCTTCCTGCTGGGCTGAAAAGTTGGAGGCAACCATCGACGCCGCGATGACCAGCAGCCCGACGGCGAGCATCCAGGGGCCGCCGGCTTTTTCGCCGAGCAGGGCGAACAGACAGCCCAACATTGATGTCAGCGCGAAGGTGCGCAGGCCGGCCGCGGAGTCGGGACGCCGTTCGCGCTCCATGCCGATCAGCAGACCGATCCCCAAAGCGGTGGCGAAAGCCTCGAGCGGGGTAGCCAGTTCCGGAACAATGAAGCTCATGCGGTTCCTCTTTTATCGTCGTTATTCAGTAAAATTAAGCCATGCCACGTTATTTCGCAATTGTTCCCGCTGCCGGCAGCGGTTCGCGCTTCGGCGCCGAGAAACCAAAACAGTATTTGAACCTGCTCGGCCGGCCGCTGATTTACCACACGCTGGCAGCTCTGGTTGCCTGCCCGGAGATCGAGCGGGTCTGGGTGGTACTGTCGCCAGACGATCCGTACTGGCCGCAGCATGACTGGTCCGAACTTGGCGCCAAGCTGGAAACCGTGCGCTGCGGCGGAGCGACGCGGGCGGCGAGTGTGGCGAACGGATTGCAGGCGGCGGCCATGGTGGCGTCCGACGACGACTGGGTGCTGGTGCACGATGCGGCTCGGCCATGTCTGAGTGCCGCAATGCTCGCCGGACTGTTCGAGGAGCTGGCCAACGACGCGGTGGGTGGCATTCTCGCCGTGCCGGTCGCCGATACCCTGAAACGTGCCGATGCCGGCCAGCGCGTTGCCGCCACCGAACCGCGCGACGGCTTGTGGCAGGCGCAAACGCCGCAGATGTTCCGCTACGGTCGGCTGTGCGAGGCGCTGGAAAAGTGTCGCGCTGTCACCGACGAAGCCAGCGCCATCGAAGCGCTCGGTCTCAAGCCGAAGCTGGTGCGCGGCGATGCGACCAATCTGAAAGTGACTTTTCCGGCCGATCTGGCCTTGGCGGCGATGATACTGAGGGGGCGCAAATGAATTTCCGGGTAGGTCAGGGATACGATGTGCACAAGCTGGTCGAAGGTCGCAAACTGATCCTCGGCGGCGTCGAGATTCCCCATGCCACGGGCCTGCTGGGCCACTCCGATGCCGATGCCCTGTTGCATGCGATCACCGATGCGCTGCTCGGCGGCGCGGCGCTGGGCGATATCGGTCGCCACTTTCCCGATACCGATCCGCGCTACCAGGGGGCGGACAGCCGCGTGCTGCTGCGGGCGGCCGTTGCCTTGCTGGCCGACAAGGGCTGGCGTCCGGTCAATGTCGATGCGACGCTGATCGCCCAGCAGCCCAAACTGGCGCCGCATGCCGCAGCGATGGTGGCGAATGTCGCGGCGGATCTCGGTATTTCGACCGATGCCGTGAATATCAAGGGCAAGACCAACGAACGCCTGGGTTATCTCGGGCGTGAACAAGCCATCGAGGCGCAGGCCGTGGTGCTGCTCGAGCGTGCAAGCTGAAGGACCGACCAGACCGGCCACGGCCCGCGTTTTCTTTGCCCTGTGGCCGCCTCCGGCGCTCGCCGGAAAATTGGCCGGGATTGCCGTTGCGGCAGCCGGCCAGCTCGGTGGTAGACCGACCCGGCGCGACACCATTCATCTGACGCTGGCTTTTCTCGGTGACGTGGCCGAGGCTCGTTTGCCATCGCTGTGCGCCAGCGCCAGCCGCGTCGTCGCTAGGTCCTTCGACTTGACGGTTGACCGGCTCGGTTTCTGGCGTCACAACCATCTGTTGTGGGCAGGCTGCCGCGCCGCACCGCCGGCCTTGCCGGCGTTGGTCGCCGAGTTGTCGGCCGGGTTGGACCAGGCCGGATTCGCCATCGCCGACCGGGAACGCCAATTTGCCCCGCACGTCACCTTGCTGCGCAAGGTTCCGGCTGACGATTGCCAGCCGCTGCCGGCAATCGATCCCTTGTACTGGCCGTGTCCGGGTTTCGTTCTGGTCCGTTCCCGGCGGTCGTCGGCCGGTTCGGCGTATCAGACGCTCGCCGAATTTCCGCTGCTTTCTTGAGCGCGACCGGCTGATTTTGTTTTGCCGCCGTGTCAGGTCTGCTACGATTGTTGAAGAACTGTGACAGGCTAACCGAGCTCGGAAAGCCTGTTGGCTTATGATTTGTCATGACAAATGTCGTACTGAATGCCGCTGTAATTTTATTGCCGGGGCGTTCGAGAAGCGGCTAAGGGGGATGTTTGGGCGACTTGGGACCGGCGGCTGAAAACACGGCAATTCTGCGCGTCCTGCTGATTGATGCCAGTCCCCGTGACGGCCAGCGCTTGCTCGAGGCCTTGCGGGGGGGCGGACATGTCGTCTATTCCCGGCAACTGTCCCGGCGTGCCGAGGTCGAGGCTGTTTTGCGCGATGAAACCTGGGACGTCGCCCTGGTCAGTTGCTCGTTGCCCGACCTGCCACCGGCCGAGGTCGTCGACCTGCTGCAGGAATTGGCCTTGAGCCTTCCGGTGATTCTGACGGTGGATCGCGGCAGCAAGGAATTCCCGATCGAGCTGCTCGAGAATGGTGCCCGCGACTTCGTTTTCAAGAGCAATCCCAGCCGCCTGCTGGCGGTCGTCGAACGGGAATGCGCCAAGGCATTGTTGCAGCGCCAAAACCAGCCGGCGCTGATGACGCCCGAAATGAGCGGCAATATCGACGAAGGCGAGGCCCGCTTCTTCCAGTTGGCGAGCAATATTCCCGAATGTTACTGGCTGCTCGATGCCGAGACCCAGCGGGTGACCTATGTCAGCGAAGGGTATGAGCAAATCTGGGGGCGCTACGTCGAGGCGCTTTATGCCGACAATCGCGACTGGCTGAAATACGTTCACATCGATGATCGCGATCGGCTGGTCGACAACATGAGCGTGCATCGGGTCGGCGGGCTGGACGTCAAGTTCCGCGTGATGCGGCCGGGCGATGGCCTGCGCTGGCTGCATGCGCGCAACTTCCCGGTACATAACGAAAACGGCCGTATCGTCAGCGTCGGAGGCGTGGCCACCGATATCACCAGCCTGCTCACCGAGCAGCGGAAGCTGCCGTATTTTGCCCATTTCGATGCGCTGACCGCGTTGCCCAACCAGTTGATGTTTTACGACCAGGTGCGCCGGTTGATCGCACTGGCCAAGCGCAAGAACATGCCGCTCGGCCTGATGGTCATCGACATCGATCGTTTCCGGGAAGTCAATCAGGCGCTCGGTCACACCTTCGGCGACGAATTGTTGCGCCAGGTCGCCGGGCGGTTGTCCGGCTCCCTGCGCGAGTCCGATATCCTCGGACGGCTGGGCGGCGACGTCTTCGCCGTGCTCCTGCCGGAAGTGGCCGATGCCCAGCAGGCCGGCATCGTGGCGCGGCGGATCATCGATACCCTGATCATGCCGGTGCGGGTCGATGGTCGGGATGTGTTCGCCACGGCCAGCATCGGCGGCGTGTTTTTCCCGCGCGATGGGCACGATGCCCACGAACTGGTGTGCAATGCCGAAATGGCCGTGCGCAACGCGAAGAGCCAAGGGCGCAACAATTACCTGTTCTACTCGGAAGAGATGCACGATGGCATCCGCGATCGCCTCTTTCTCGAAACCGACTTGCGCAACGCGACGCTACGCAACGAGTTCGTGCTGCACTACCAACCCAAGGTAAGTTGCGCCAACGGACGGATTACCGGCACCGAGGCGCTGATTCGCTGGCAGCATCCGCGCCAGGGCCTGGTGCCGCCCGACCAGTTCATCCCGATGCTCGAAGAGACCGGCCTGATCGTTCCGGTTGGCCGCTGGGTGATCGAAAGCGCCTGCCGGCAGGCGGTCGAATGGCAGCAGGCGGGGCTCGACATTCCCTCGGTCTCGGTCAATCTTTCGGCCCGGCAACTGCAGTCGGATACCTTGCTCGACGATGTCGCGGCAACGCTGGCCAACACCGGTCTGAAACCGGCCTGCCTCGACCTCGAGATCACCGAAAGCATGCTGATGCAGAATACCGAATCGGCAATCCGCACGCTGACGGCGCTCAAGGCAACCGGTGTGACGATATCGCTCGATGACTTTGGCACCGGCTATTCCAGCCTGGCCTACCTGAAGCGCTTTCCGCTCGATGCGGTCAAGGTGGACCGCTCCTTCGTCCAGGATATCGCGGCCGATTCGGACGATGCGTCGATCACCCGCGCCGTCATTACCATGGCCCACCACCTGAAGCTGAAAGTGGTGGCGGAAGGCGTTGAAACGGCCGAGCAGCTGGCGCTGCTGATTTCCCACCAGTGCGACATCATCCAGGGGTATTTCTTCTCGCGGCCACTGCCGGCCGCGGCGATGACCGAACTGCTGGTGGCGGACAAGCGGCTGCCGACCAACCTGCTGCGTTCGGGGACGCGCAAACCGATGGCCTTGTTCGTCGCGGTCGAGGGCTTCGACGAGGCGATTTCGACGCTGGTCCGCGACGGACATCGGGTGTGCACGGCTTCCGATTTCGATGCGGCGATGCAGTGGTTTGCCGGCAATCTGGTTGACGTCCTGGTTTGCGGCTCGCCGCGCAAGGATTTCGATGTCGCCGGGGTGATTCGTCAGGCGGCCCTGAGCCAGCCGCAATGCGAGCGCATCCTGCTGGCCGACAGCCGCCAGTGGAACCGGAAACTGGTCGGCGAACTGAGCGGTTCCGGCCTGGTCCATCGGGTGATCCACCTGCCGGCCGAAGCCGTGGCTTTCCGGCAGACGGTCGAAGAGGCGCTGAATCGCCGGCATATTTCCGATGAATACAGCCGGTTGTCGCACGAAGTCGAAGTCGCCGAGCGGGAACTGGTCCGGGTCGAGGAAGATCGCCGGCGCCTGGCGGCGGAGAACAAGGCTTTGCAGGAGCAGGAGAGCCAGGGTTATCGCATCCTTCAGGAAGTGGTTGGCGAACTGCCATGGCCGGTCTTGGGGATGGACGATGAAGGCATGCTGGCCCTGATCAATGAAGCAGCCTACGCGTGTTTCAGCGCGCGCGGGCTGGCCCCCGGAACTTCCCTGACCAGTCTGTTGCCTGAACTGGCAAGCCTTGGCGAACATGCTTCGGTAGCGATCGATGGTCGCGATTATTTGTGTCGCTGGCGACCGGTCAATCTGGGTGGTTCGGTCAGCGGGCGCCTGCTGTTGCTTGAGGAAAAAAAGAAATGAAAACAGTTGAAACCGTGGCGATTGGTGACGTACGTCCCGGTATGCGCCTTGCCGAAGCCTTGCTCGACGAGTCGGGGCGAGTGCTGGTTCCGGGGGGCTGCGAACTGACCGACAGCATGGTGCACGGCCTGATGCGGCGCGACATCGCCGAACTGACCATCGAGCGCGAGATCGAGGAAGATCCGGCAACGCGGGCGGCGCGCGAGGCGCGGGTGATCGCCCAGCTCGACCGGCTGTTCCGCAAGGCTGGCGATGGTCTGGAAACCCGCCAGCTATACCGGGCCATTCTCGATTTTCGGATGGCAGACCAGGCATGACGACGCTCGATCGCGACCAGGTCCTTGCCCACCTCAAACAGTTGCCCTCGCTGCCGGTCGCCGTTGCCGACCTGCTGGCTTCCTTTGCCAACGAGGATGTCGATGTCACCAGCATCGCCCATCAGATTGCCCGCGATCAGGGGCTGACGGCGCGCGTCCTGCGCGTTGCCAATTCGTCCTTTTACGGTTTGCAGCACAAGGTCGGCACCATCAACGAGGCAGTCGTCGTCCTCGGCTTCCGGGCGGTGCGCAGCATGGTGATGGCGGTCGGGATCAATGGCGTATTTCGCGTCGATCAATGTCGCGGCTTCGATGCCCAGGCTTACCTCCGGCACTGCGTCGCGGTCGGCCTCGGCGCCCGCGCGCTGGCTGAGGAAACCGGCCACAATCCGGAACTTGCCTTCACCGGCGGCATCCTGCACGACATCGGCGAGCTGGTGCTGGCCGCCAATTTTTCGCAGCAATATGCCGAAGTGCTGGCCTATCGCAAGCAACATGATTGCTTTCTGGTCGTCGCCGAGCGCGACATCCTCGGCATGGACCACTGTGAAGTGGGCAGCCTGCTCGCCGAAACCTGGCGCTTTCCGTCGGTGTTGCAGGTGGCGGTCGCCGAACACCATGCGCCGGCCAGCGCCGTGGCCGGTTCGCTGGCCGATCTGATGCATGTCGCCAATGCCATCGCACATGGCCTGGGATTCGGCCAGAGTCCCGAGGAAATGGTCATGCCGGTTGAACGCACGGCGTGGCAGCGTCTCGGACTCGATGCCGGGAAAATCAGCCGGGTGCTGCCCTTGATCGTTTCCGGGGTCGATGAGACCTGCCAGGCCTTCAGTGCCTGATTGGTAGCACCAGGCGGGCGAGCAGCCCGCCTTCCGGGTTGGCCAGCAGGTCGAGCCGGCCGCCGTGCAAACGGGCGATGCGCTCGACGATGGCCAGCCCGAGGCCGGTTCCTCCGGCGTTGGTGCGGGCCGACTCGTAGCGCGTGAATGGACGCTTCAGGCGCTCGACCTCGGCGGCCGGAATGCCGGGGCCGCGGTCGCTGATTTCGATCCATATTTCGCGGTCTACCGCGGCGACTTTGAGCTGGACGTCGCCGCCACCGTATTTCCAGGCATTGTCGATCAGGTTAGTCACCGCGCGGCTGATCGCCTTCGGGCGCAACAAGGTTTCCGGCAAGCTTCCGATCTCGCTGTGCAAGACGTGGCCGATGCAGCCCTGACGTTCGACGATGCTGCCGAGCAGGGTGGCCAGGTCGGTTTTCTCGGCGGTCTCGCCGGATTCGGCACGGGCGTAATCCATGAACTGGGAGATCACCGCTTCCATCTGTTCGATGTCGGCGACCACCGCCTGGCGCGCGCCTTCGTCGGCAACGCTCAGTTCCGCTTCGAGGCGCAGGCGGGTGAGCGGCGTGCGCAGGTCGTGCGAGATGCCGGCCAGCACTTCGGAGCGGTCCTTGTCGTGGCGCACCAGGTCGGCGGCCATGGTATTGAAGGCGCTGGCCAGTTGGCGCAGTTCTTCGGCTCCGTCCTCCGGCAAGGGGTCGGGTATCTGGCCGCGACCGACCGTTTCGGCCGATTTCGCCATGGCTTTCAGCGGCCGGCTGATCCGCGAGGCGATCAACCAGGCCATGGCCAGCGCCAGGATGATGGCGAGCAGCCCCCAGGTCAGCCAGTGCGTGGCAAAACTGCGGGCAGCTCGTTCCCGTGGCAGGATCAGCCAGTATTCTTCATCGTCGTGGTCGTCGAGACGAAAACTGACCCAGAAGCCGGGCGCCTCGTTGACCCGGGCGGCGATCCGGGTATGCGCGCCGAGGCGGGCCGTCAGTTCGCGGTAAAGCAGGCGTTGAAAACGGCTGTCGGGCATGGCTTCGATAACATCGTCCGGTTCGGCCGGCAGCAGGCGGATGCCTTCCCGCGTTGAAAACTCGTTGAACAGGCCGAGTCGCTTTTTCGGTGCCGCCGCGAATAGCGAGGCACGGATCAGGTTGACCGCAGAGGCTGCCAGTTGCGCCGTTTCGCGGGCGCGCGGTTCGGCATCGATGTAGCGGAAAAGGCTGAGCCAGGCCGCTGTGGTCAGCAGAACCAGCACAGCGAGCAACAGGAAAGTGCGCGCCAGCAGCGTGCGCGGCATCATGCGTCGCGCGCAGTGCCGTCCGGAACGAAGACGTAGCCGAAGCCCCAGACGGTCTGCAGGTAGCGCGGCTGGGCCGGATCGGTTTCGATCAGCTTGCGCAGCCGGGAAATCTGGACGTCGATGGCGCGGTCGAACGGCCCCTGTTCGCGACCACGGGCCAGCGTCATCAGCTTGTCGCGTGACAGCGGTTGTCCTTGATGTTGCAGCAGCACTTTGAGGACGGCGAATTCACCGGTGGTCAGCGGCAGCAGTTCGTCGCCGCGGCGCAGCGCGCGGGCTGCGAAATCGACCTCGATGTTACCGAAGTGGATGGTTTGCGTTTCTTCTTCCGGGGCGCCGGGCGGCTTGTTGCCCTGGCGGCGGAGCACGGCATGGATGCGGGCGAGCAGTTCGCGCGGGTTGAACGGTTTGGGCAGGTAGTCGTCGGCGCCCATTTCGAGTCCGACGATGCGATCGACCTCGTCGCCCTTGGCGGTGAGCATGATGACCGGTGTCTGGTCGCCGGTACCGCGCAAGCGCCGGCAGATGGTCAGGCCATCTTCGCCCGGCATCATCAGGTCGAGGACAATCAGGTGAAAATGCTCGCGACTGCGCAGCTTGTCCATTTGCTTGCCGTCGGCGACTGACTTGACGTCGAAACCCTGTTCGCCAAGGTAGCGGGTGAGCAGGTCGCGCAGGCGGGCATCGTCGTCGACGACCAGAAGGTGATGTTTATGTTCGTTCATGCAGGCAAGGATAATGGCTGACGGTGAATGAAGCGCAGTAAATGGTAACAAGTAATTGCCCGGGGCAGCCGGGAAACATTTAATTACACTTGCTCCGGCTTGCCGGCGCCGGGCGGATGGACAATGATGGCTACCAAAACGAGTCCTGCATCGATTGCCATGAAACGCCTGCTTCTCTCCCTGCTGTTGTTGTCCAGCCTCTGCGGGCTGAGCGGGGGCGTGTCGGCGCAGCCATCGTGGCGCGACCTGCCGCCGGACGAACGGCGGCAGATGCGCCAGCAGATGCGCGAACACTGGCAGCAGGATCGCGAGCTGCGGCGGAATGATGACGGCGAGCGGCGCTGGCGGGATGTGCCGGCCGAGGATCGCCGGCAGATGCGCGAGGAAATCCGTGAGCAGCGCGGCCGGTCGGAACGTGATGACGGGCGTGGCGGGCGGGGTGGCCGGCAAGATTGACCCCCCGGCCGGGAAGCGCCTCCGGTAAAATTCCGGCCCATGTTGATTCTCGCTCTCGAAACCTCCACCGAACTTGGCTCCTGCGCGCTCTGGCGCGACGGCGAAGTCGTCGAGCGCCTCTGCCCAAGCGGACGGTCGCATTCGGAAACCCTGTTGCCGCTGGTCCGCGAACTGCTCGCCGAGGCTGGCTGCCAGATCGGACAGCTGGACGCCATAGCCTTCGGCGTCGGCCCCGGTGCCTTCACCGGCTTGCGGATCGCCTGTGGCGCCGCGCAGGGGCTGGCGGTGGCGGGCAGCATACCGCTGCTGCCGGTGACCAGCCTGGAGGCCATGGCGGCGCTGAGCGGTGGCGAACGGGTCGTTGCTGTGCTCGATGCGCGGATGGGCGAGGTTTATTCCGGCCATTACCTGCGTTCGGCGGATGGCTATCAACTGCAAGGCGAGATTCGCGTTTCGGCGCCGGCCGACGTGCTGCTTCCGTCCGGCGCTGGCTGGCTGGCCTGCGGCAATGCCATCGCGGCCTATCCGGTTTTGCAGCAGCGCCTGGCGCTGGCTGGTGTAGCGCAGTTGCCCGGCATCCTGCCGACCGCAGCGGCACTGGCCAGGCTGGCGGCGCCGCGCGCGGCGCGGGGGGCCGGCATCGATGCGGCGCTTGCCGCGCCGCTGTACATTCGCGACAAGGTGGCGAAGACCGTCGCCGAGCGCCTCAGCGAAGGGGGCAGGGCGTGACTGCCGTGCCGATCGCCGCCGAGTTTTTTCCGATGAACGAGCGCGATCTCGATACGGTGGCGGCGCTTGAAGCCACCCTGCAGGTCTTTCCCTGGTCGCGCGGCAATTTCGCCGATTCGTTAAGTGCCGGTTACAGCACTTGGGTATTGCGCTTGGGCGGCGATCTGATCGGTTTTTCAGTCGTCATGGCGGTGCTCGACGAGGCGCACCTGCTCAATATCGGTATCGCTCAGCGCTACCAGGGGCAGGGCTATGGCGCACGGATGCTCCGGCATGCGATGGAATGCGCGCGGCTGCATGGCGCGACAAAATTGTTTCTCGAAGTCCGCCCATCGAACGACAAGGCGGTCGAGCTGTATCGTCATTTCGGCTTTCGCCAGATCGGCTTGCGCAAGGGCTACTACCCGGCCGTCGATGGGCGGGAAGACGGATTGATTTTTGACAAGGAACTGGCATGAGCCTGAGCCGCGAGCAAATGCTGGTCGAGATGGGGATTTCGCCGATCTGGGTCGTCCGGGAAAAGGGTGTTGAGCCGGCGGTTGCGCCCGCGCCCCAGTCGGCTGGCGAAGCGCCACCATCGGCCGTGGTCGCCGTACCGCAACCGGCACCGCTGTGCGAAAGCGTGGCCGGGCCAGCGGCGGCGGTTGATGCGATGAACTGGCCGGAATTGACCCGGGCGGTGGCCGAATGCAAAGCCTGCCCGCTCTGCCAGCAGCGCAAACAGGCGGTACTCGGCGTCGGCGACCTCAGTCCCGACTGGCTGTTCATCGGCGAGGGGCCGGGGGCGGACGAGGATGTGCAGGGCGAGCCCTTTGTCGGCCAGGCCGGCAAGCTGCTCGACAACATGCTGGCCTCGCTTGATATTTCGCGGGGCAACAAGGTCTACATCGGCAATGCGGTGAAATGCCGGCCGCCCGGCAACCGGACGCCGGAGGCAGCCGAAATGGCCGCCTGCCGGCCTTACCTGGAGCGCCAGATCGCGCTGCTCAAGCCGAAGATCATTGTGCTGCTCGGCAAGGCTGCCGTGCATAGCGTGCTGCACGACGACAAGTCGCTGGCGTCGCTGCGCGGCAAGCGTTTCGAGTACGCCGGCATTCCGGTGGTGGTGACCTATCACCCGGCCTACCTGCTGCGCAATCTGCCCGACAAGTCGAAGGCCTGGGAAGACCTGCTGTTCGCCCGTCGCCTGCTCAACGCCCTGGCAACGCCCGAGCTGCCCTTCTAGACCGGGTTAGTGGTGGGCTGAATCGTCCAGGTGCTGGACGTCGTCCTGGGCCGCCTGGTTGGCGAGGTGACGCTGGCGGATCAAATACATCAGGCCGCTGACGAACAGGCCGAATAGCGTGACCACCCAATAGATCGACAGGTCGATCTTGATCATCAGGTAATAGAGCCCGGTCATGATCAGGATGGAAATGTTCTCGTTGAAGTTCTGCACGGCAATCGAGTGGCCGGCTCCCATCAGGATGTGGCCGCGATGCTGGAGCAGGGCATTCATCGGTACGACGAAGAAGCCGGACAGGCCGCCGATCAGAATGAGCAGCGGAACGGCCAGCCACAGGCTGGTGACGAAATTCATCACCAGCACGATCAGGCCCATGGCGATACCGAGCGGGATGACCCGAACCGACTTGCGCAGGGTGATGAATTTGGCCGCGACGATCGCGCCGACGGCGACGCCAATCGCCACCACGCCCTGCAGCATCGACGATTTGGAGAGGTCGAGATTGAGCGCCACTTCCGACCACTTGATCACGATGAACTGCAAGGTCGCCCCGGCGCCCCAGAACAGCGTGGTTACCGCCAGCGAGATCTGGCCCAGTTTGTCGCGCCAGAGCAGGGTCAGGCAGTGGCTGAATTCGTGGATCAGGAAGAAGGGGTTTTTCTTCAGTTGCTTGTGATCGACGCCGGTGTCCGGAACGTACAGATTGAAAATCGAGGCAATGACATAAAGTACGGCGACGATAGACAGGGCCATTTCGCCCGTCGTATTGACGCCGGTATCGATCAGCGGGAAATCGAAGGCGAGCAGGTTTTGGGCGATTTCCGGGCGGATCAGCGTGCCGCCGATGACCACGCCGAGAATGATCGCGCCAACGGTCAATCCTTCGATCCAGCCATTGGCGACGACGAGCAGGCGATGCGGCAGGTATTCGGTGAGGATGCCGTACTTGGCCGGCGAGTAGGCGGCGGCGCCAAGACCGACGACGGCGTAGGCGAGCAGCGGGTGGGCGCCAAAGAACATCATGCTGCAGCCGACGATCTTGATCGTGTTGCTGATGAACATCACCCGCCACTTGGGCATCGAATCGGCAAAGGCGCCGACAAAGGCGGCGAGCAGTACGTAGGAGAGCGTGAAGAATGTCTTGAGCAGCGGCTCGTATTCGGACGGCGCCTGCATCTCGCGCAAGGCGGCGATCGCGGCTATCAGCAGGGCGTTGTCGGCCAGTGCGGAAAAAAACTGCGCAGCCATGATGATGTAGAAGCCAAAGGGCACTTGGGTGTTTCTCTTGTCTCTTATATAACTTTGGTCGAGGGTTATACCACGCTTTGCAAGCAGTGCAAGGCTTGTGGAAAGCTGCTGCTTGTGTATAGGTCAGCGGGCATCGGGCGGCGCGATCAGGAAAATGGAAGCTACCGGCCGGAGGTTAAAGTTGCATGACAACTTGCCGCATGTGGCGGTCGACGGGCAATTTTAAGCAAAATTGCGGCGAGGCGGCCGAATACCCGGCGGAATGTGATTGAATATTGCCCGCACACCCTAGGAGAGAAACATCATGGCTGACCGGCGTCTGCAGGTCTTTCATGCCGTAGCCAAAAATCTGAGCTTTACCCGCGCCGCCGACGCCTTGTTCATGACCCAGCCGGCGGTCACTTTTCAGATCAAGCAACTGGAAGAGCAATACGGTACGCGGCTGTTCGAACGGCGGCACGGCAGCATTTCGCTGACCCCGGCCGGCGAACTGGTGCTTTCCTATGCTCAGCGGATACTCGCGCTATCCGACGAAATGGAAACCCGCCTCGGCGAAATGACCGGCGAAATGCGCGGGCCGCTGCTGGTCGGCGCCAGCACGACGATTGCCGAGTTCATGCTGCCGCGCATCCTCGGCGAGTTCAATGCCCTTTATCCCCAGGTCCGGGCGCGGCTGATCGTCGCCAATTCCGAAAGTATCGAAGGCCGGGTCGCCGAACACTCCCTCGATGTCGGGCTGATCGAGGCGCCGGCCAAGATTTCCGGGCTGCACAGCCAGATTTGCTGCACCGATGAATTGCAGGTGATCTGCACGCCGGACTACCCGCTGGCCGGCATGAGCTCGGTAACGCCCAAGGCGCTGGTCGATTACGAATTCATTTCGCGCGAGCCGGGTTCCGGCACCCGCGAAATTACCGATGCCTATTTCCGCGCCCACCAGGTCGCCCCGGAAAACCTCAAGACGCAGATGGAACTGGGTAGTCCGGAGGCATTGAAAGGCGTCGTATCGACCGGCCTGGGCTTTGCCATCGTCTCGCGCGCCGTCGTCGACAAGGAAATCCGGCTCGGCGCCCTGGTCGCCATTTCCTTGAAACCGCCGCTGAAGCGCAGCCTCTATCTGGTCTATCCGCAGGACCGTTTCCAGTCGCGCCTGACCGCGACCTTCATCGAATTTACTCAACGCAAGCTGAAAGAACTCGCCTCATGAAAATCTCCCGCCCCATCCGGGCGCGCATTGCGCCGGCGGCCATTCTGCATAACTACCGGCTGGCCAAGCGCCACGCCCCGAACGCCAAGGCGTGGGCGGTCATCAAGGCCAACGCCTACGGCCACGGCCAATGGCGGGCGGCCGAGGCGCTGCGCGGCGAAGCCGACGGTTTTGCCATGCTCGAAGCCGAGAATGCCGTTGCCTTGCGCGAAGCCGGCATCGACCAGCCGATCCTGCTGCTCGAAGGGATTTTCAGCGCCCGCGATGTGCGGGCCGTGATCGAGCACCGGCTGACCACGGTGATCCATTGCCTCGAGCAACTTGAATTGCTGCTCGGCAGCGGGCGCCTGGATAAACCGCTGGCGATCTGTTTGAAGCTCAATACCGGTATGAACCGCCTCGGCTTTACCGCGCAGACCCTGGCCAAGGCCTGGGAAATCCTGCGCCAGTGGCCGCAAATCGACGTCACCCTGATGAGTCATTTCGCCGAAGCGGATGGCGAGCGGGGCATCGACTGGCAACTCGAGCGTTTTCAGGGGCTGGCCGGCGACTGGCGCGGCCCGGTCTGCCTGGCCAACTCGGCGGCCATTCTCCGCCATCCGGCGGCGCATCGCGACTGGGTGCGGCCCGGCATCATGCTCTATGGCGCCAGCCCGTTTGCCGAGCAAAGTGCCGCTGAACTCGGCCTGCGCCCGGCGATGACGCTGGAAAGCCGGATCATCGGCGTGCAGGAGCTGGCGCCCGGCGAGCGGGTCGGTTACGGTGGGACATTCACCGCCGACCGGCCGATGCGCGTTGGCGTCGTCGCCTGCGGTTATGCCGACGGTTATCCCCGGCATGCTCCGAGCGGCACGCCGATTGCCGTGCTAGGCCGGCGCACGCGGACCATCGGCCGGGTTTCGATGGACATGCTGGCCTGCGATCTGAGCGATATTCCGGAAGCCGGTATCGATGCGCCGGTCACGTTGTGGGGGCGGGGCATTGCCGGCGACGTGCCGGCCGACGAGGTGGCGAGCGCCGCCGGGACGATTGCCTATGAACTGTTCTGCGCGCTGGCGCCGCGCGTGCCGGTCGAAGTCGGGGACATCTGAGTGGCCAAGGTCAAGTCGATATACAGCTGTACCGAATGCGGGGCGAGCAGCCCGAAGTGGCAGGGCCAGTGTCCGGGCTGCGGCGAGTGGAATACGCTGGTCGAAAGCGTTGCCGAAAAAGCTACCGGCCATCGTTTCGAATCGCTGGCGCCGACCGCCAAGTTGCAAACGCTGTCGGAAATCGAGGCGCGCGAAGTGGACCGCGTGGCGACCGGCATCGGCGAATTCGACCGGGCGCTGGGCGGCGGTCTGGTGGCCGGCGGTGTCGTGCTGATCGGCGGCGATCCGGGGATCGGCAAAAGTACCTTGCTGCTGCAGGCGCTGGCCCATCTCTCGGTCAATCACAAGGCGCTCTACGTCAGCGGCGAGGAATCCGGCCAGCAGGTCGCCCTGCGCGCCCGCCGGCTGAGCCTCGATACGCGCAGCCTGCAGCTGATGGCCGAGATCAACCTGGAACGTATCCTGGCCACCCTGCAGGCGGAAAAGCCGCAGTTCGCCGTCATCGACTCGATCCAGACGCTATGGTCGGATCAATTGTCGAGCGCACCGGGATCGGTGGCCCAGGTCCGCGAATGCGCGGCGCAACTGACGCGGATGGCCAAGCAGACCGGCATCACCGTCCTGCTCGTCGGCCACGTGACCAAGGAAGGCGCGCTGGCCGGACCGCGCGTGCTCGAACATATCGTCGATACCGTGCTCTATTTCGAGGGCGACACCCACTCCAGCTTCCGCCTGGTGCGGGCGGTCAAGAACCGCTTCGGCGCGGTCAACGAGCTCGGCGTCTTTGCGATGACCGACAAGGGGCTGAAGGGGGTCAACAACCCGTCGGCCTTGTTCCTGTCGCAGCATGGGCAGGATGTTGCCGGTTCCTGCGTGATGGTCACCCAGGAAGGAACCCGCCCGTTGCTGGTGGAAATCCAGGCGCTGGTCGATACTGCCCACGGCAATCCGCGCCGCCTCACCGTCGGCTTGGATGCCCAGCGTCTGGCGATGTTGCTGGCGGTGCTGCATCGCCATGCCGGTATCGTCTGTTTCGATCAGGATGTCTTCGTCAATGCCGTCGGTGGCGTCAAGATTACCGAGCCGGCAGCCGATCTGGCCGTGCTGCTGTCGATAAGCTCGTCGCTGAAAAACAGGCCGTTGCCGTCAAAGCTGATCGTCTTCGGCGAGGTTGGCCTGGCCGGCGAGATCCGTCCGGCGCCGCGCGGCCAGGAGCGCCTGAAGGAGGCGGCCAAGCTCGGCTTCACGCGCGCCCTGATTCCGGAAGCCAACCGGCCGAAACAGGCCATCGCCGGCATGGAGGTGATTGCCGTCAAGCGCGTCGAGGAGGCGGTGGCGCGGATCAGGGAGTTGGAATAAGCTGACGGAATGCTGCATCCGGCCCCCATGTTCAATCTCTCGCGCTATTTCTCGACCGTCAGTTTCATCCTCATCGTGCTGGCGGCCGGGGTTCTCGGACCGCTTTACCGGCAGCTTTCGCTGCAGCAGATCACCGAGCTGGCGGAGAGTCGTAACGTGGCCATGGCCCAGGTTTTCGAGAATTCGCTGTACCTGCCGCTGGATGCCCTGATGACTGCCTCGATCGGCCGGGACGGCGTTTTCCTCAGGCAATCGCCGGAACTGGCCAACTTGCAGCAGAGCGTTGTCGGGCTGATGCGCAACACTGCAGTGATCAAGGTCAAGATCTATAACCGTCTCGGCACCACGGTGTTTTCGACCGATGCCAGCCAGATCGGCGAAAACCGACTGGGCAACCCGGCGTTCAGGTTGGCGATGAACGGCACGGTGCTCAGCGAACTGGCCCATCGCAACACGATGGATAGCTTCGAAGGCCGGCTGGCCGAAACCGATGTCCTGTCCAGCTACATTCCGATCGTCGGCAAGGACAAGTCGATCGAAGGCGTTTTCGAGCTTTACCAGGATGTGACGCCTTTCCTGACCCAGTTGCGGCAAAGCCTGTGGTGGGTCACGGCGGGAGTTTTTCTGGTCTTCGCCGCGCTCTATCTGATGCAGTTCCTGGTTGTGCGCCGCGCCCAGCGCATTCTCGAAGAGCAGGAGGGGCGCATCAAGGCGGCGCGCGATACGCTGGAGATCCAGGTCGAGGCGCGGACCGAGCAACTGAAACTGGCCAACCGGCAGCTCGAGGGCGAGATCTCCGAACGGCGCCAGGCCGAAAGCAAGCTGAATTATCTGGCTTACCACGATCCGTTGACCGGGTTGGCCAACCGCCGCTGCTTCATCGAACGTCTGCAGGAAAGCCTGCGCGACGCGGCACACCACGACCAGCAGCTGGCGGTCCTGTTCATCGACCTCGACCAGTTCAAGCAGGTCAACGATTCGCTCGGGCATGGCGTCGGGGACGAGTTGCTGGTCTCGGTCGCCTCCCGTCTTTCCGAACACGTCCGCCTGATCGACATGCTGTCGCGGCTTGGCGGCGATGAATTCATCTGCCTGATGGAAGGCTTGCGCAGTGCCGAGGAGGTCGAAGTACTGGCCCGTGAAATCATCGGCGCCTTCGATTATCCGTTCCGGCTTGGTGATAATGAACTGTTCCTCTCGGCCTCGATCGGGATCAGCCTGTTCCCGGCCGACGGTGCGAGCGTCGATGACCTGATGCGCAACGCCGACAGCGCGATGTACCGCGCCAAGGCGATCGGTCGCGGCCAGTATCATTTCTACACGCCCGAAATGACCCGCGATGCGAAAGAGCGTATCCGCATGGAAAACCTGTTGCGCCGGGCTCTCGATCATGGCGAGCTGGTGGTGCATCTGCAACCCCAGGTCGACACGCTGACTGGCCAGCTGGTCGGCGCCGAAGCGCTGGTCCGCTGGCACAGTCCGGAGCTCGGGCTGGTCATGCCGTCCAGTTTCATTCCGCTGGCCGAAGATTCGGGCATCATCATCGCGCTCGGCAACTGGGTGCTGTGGGAAACCTGCCGGCAGGTCATGCAGTGGCGGAACAGCGGTTTCGATCTGCCGATGGTCTCGGTCAATCTGTCGGTCAAGCAGCTCGAACGACCGGAGTTCTTCGATACCCTGGCCGGCATTCTCGACGAAACCGGCATGGACGCGGCGAGCCTGAAGCTCGAACTGACCGAGTCGGTGGTTATGGCCGTTGGCGATGCCTTCACGCTGCTGCAGCGCTTGCGCGATCTGGGTATCAGTCTGGCGCTGGACGATTTCGGTACCGGCTATTCCTCGCTCAGCTACTTGAAGATGCTGCCGGTGCAGCAACTGAAAATCGACCGTTCCTTCGTCATGGGGATCGGCCGGAATCCGGGTGACGAGGCGATCATCCGCACGGTGATGGAGCTGGCCAAGAGCCTCGGTTTCGAGGTCGTCGCCGAAGGGGTCGAAACCACCGAGCAGGCCGCCTTCCTGGCCGATCTCGGGTGTCAGCAGTTGCAGGGCTTTCTGCACGGCAAGGCGGTTGCTCCGGCCGAGTTTCGCGCTCGCTGGTCGGTCCAGCCATGATCGCGCTGGCCTGGCGGCTGCTTGGCCGGGAGCTCCGCTCCGGCGAGCTGCGCCTGCTCTTTGCGGCGCTGGCCATCGCGGTCGCCGCGGTGACCGCAGTCGGCTTTTTTGCCGACCGGGTGCGCCTCGCCCTGGAGCGCGAAGCGCAACAGTTGATGGGCGGCGACCTGGTGCTGATCTCCGATCACCCGCTGCCCGAGAGTTACAGCGCCGAAGCGCGCCGGCGCGGTCTGCAGATTGCCGAAACGCTGATTTTCCCGAGCATGGTGCTCGGCGGCGAGCAGGCACAATTGGCTGACATCAAGGCGGTCTGCACCAACTATCCATTGCGTGGCCACTTGTCCACGACGCTGCGCCAGGGCGAAGCGGGGCAGCCGGCGGCCGGCGGCCCGCCACCGGGTTCGGTATGGCTCGATGAACGACTGGCAACGACGCTGCAGTCGGGGCCGGGCTCTTTCGTCACGGTTGGCCGACAACGCCTGCCCGTGGCGGCGATCCTGACGCTGGAGCCGGATCGCGGCATCAATTTTTTCAGTCTGGCACCACGGCTGATGATGCATCTCGACGACATTCCGGCCAGCGGCCTGGTCCAGTTCGGTTCGCGGCTGCGCTACCGGCTGTTGCTGGCCGGTGACGAAAAAGCGGTGGGCAGCTTCAAGAAATGGCTGGCGCCTCGCCTGGAGCGGGGCGAACGACTGGAGGATGCGCAGAATGCCCGGCCGGAAATTCGCAATGCGCTGGATCGGGCACAACGCTTCCTGGGGCTGGCGACGCTGTTGACCGTGGTCCTGTCGGCGGTTGCCGTGGTGCTTGCGGCGCGGCGTTACATGCAGCGCCATTTCGATGCCTGTGCCGTGATGCGCTGCCTGGGCATGACCCAGGGCCGCCTGATCGGCCTGCACGCCCTGCAGTTCTTCTGGCTGGCCGTCTTCTCGGCGCTGGCCGGTTGCACGCTCGGCTTCGTCGCCCATTTCGTGCTGGTCGGCTGGCTCTCCAATTTGCTCGCCGTCAGCTTGCCCTTGCCCGGCTGGCAGCCGCTGGCGCAGGGCGGGGCGGTGGCCGGCGTGCTGCTCTTTGGATTCGCCTTGCCGCCTTTGCTGCAGCTCGCCAGGGTGCCGACGCTGCGCGTCATGCGCCGGGAGATGGGGCCGCCGCAGCCGTTCCTGCTGGGTGGCTATGGCCTCGGTTTTGCCCTGCTGGCCGGCTTGATTCTTGTCGTGGCGGGCGATCTCAAACTCGGTGGGCTGGCCATCGGCGGGTTTGCCGCGGCGCTCGGCGGTTTCTGGCTGCTGGCCAGACTAGCCGTCTTGGCGATCGGCCTGTTGCGCGGTAATGGTGGCTTCGGCTGGCGTCAGGGCCTGGCCAATCTGGCCCGGCATGCGCCATCCAGCGCCTTGCAGATCGTCGCGCTGGCGATCGGCCTGATGGCCATGTTGTTGCTGACCGTCACCCAGGCCCGCTTGCTCGATGCCTGGCAGAAGGGCATGCCGGCCGATGCGCCGAATCGCTTCATCATCAATATCCAGCCGGAGCAACGCCAGGCCGTCGCGGAAATGCTCGCCAGCCTGGGCGTTACGGCCGAGCTGGCGCCAATGGTGCGGGCGCGTTTGCTGCGTATCGGCGAGCGCCCGGTCAGCGCCGAAAGCTATCCCGAGGATGAGCGGGCCCAGCGGCTGATCGAGCGCGAATTCAATCTGTCGTGGCGGAATACGCTGCCGCCGGGCAACCGGGTGACCAAGGGCAGCTGGTTCGCGCCGCAGGACGCCGGGCAAGGCCTGGCATCGGTCGAGGAGGGGCTGGCGACAACGCTCGGTATCAAGGTTGGCGACGAACTGCTTTTTTCGGTGGCCGGCGTCGAAAAGCGCGTGCGCGTCAGCAATCTGCGCAAGCTCGAGTGGGACTCGATGCGCGTCAATTTCTTCGTGCTCACCCCGTCCGGCGTGATCGAGGACGTGCCGGCCAGCTACATCACCAGCTTTCATCTGCCGGCGACGGCTACCGGCGGTGGCACGCAGCTGGTGGCACGCTTTCCGAATCTGACGGTAATCGATATCGGCGTCGTGATCGAGCAGTTTCAAACGGTGATGGCGCAGGTCTCCAATGCGGTCCGCTTTATTTTCATCTTTACCTTGCTGGCCGGTGCCATCGTTCTCTATTCGGCATTGCTCACCGCCTTCGACGAGCGGCGCTACGAACTGGCGGTGATGCGGGCGCTCGGCGCGCATCGTGCCCAGTTGCGCCAGGCCATGCTGGTTGAACTCGCCGTCGTCGGCGGGATCGCCGGACTGATTGCGGCAGCCGGAGCGATGCTGCTCGGCCAGTTGATTGCCCGGCAGGTCTTTCAACTGGAGATGGCGCTCGATCCGTGGTTGCCCGTCGTGTCGGCGCTCGGCGGTGCCGTGCTGGCCATCTCGATCGGCTGGTGGGCGATGCGCCGGCTGCTGCTGACGCCGCCCTTGCTGGCCTTGCGGGCCGGCGCTTGAAGTAGTTTTTCTGTCCGGCTGTAGGTGCGTTTGCCAATTGCTGCGTCTTTAAGGTGATTTTTGCCGCATCCAAGGGCTGATCTTTCCGTAAAATGGACGGTCACCGTATTTTTTGGATCGCGCCATGAGCAAAATGCATTGGCTGCCTGCTTTTTTCCTGTTCGTTTCACTGCTCGATGTTTCGGCCCAAGCGGCCGAGCCGGCGGGCATGATCAAGACCAGTCAGGGGCCGGTCAGTATCGAGCGGGCCGACAAGAAGTTGCTGGCCGTGGTCGGCACGCCGCTGCAGCAGGGCGACAAGGTGCGGACCGGCAGCAACGGCGCGGTCGGCTTCACCTTGCGTGACAATACGCTGCTCTCGGCCGGGCCGAACTCGCTGATCGTGATCGACAGGTTTGCCTTCGACAGCACGACCCTGGCTGGCGACATGTCGATCGGTATTCGCCAGGGCACGCTGTCGGTGGTCACCGGCAAGATGGCCAAAAACAAGCCGGATACGGTGGAGTTCCGCACGCCGACGTCGGTGCTCGGGGTGCGCGGGACCGAGTTTGTCGTCGAGGTCGGAGGCGGACGCGATGAATAAGACCAAACTTCTGCTTGGCCTTGCTGCGGCGATGTCGTTGGCCGGTTGTGTCAGCGAACGGGTGATCCTGCTGCCCTCGGCCGATGGTCAGGCTTCGGCCCTGGTGCTGCGTGATGAGCGCGGCGAATTGCTGCTCAACCAGCCTTATGCGGCGGCACAACGGCGGGGCGGCGCCAGCAGCCTCTATCAGGCCTCGTCGGAAGAGGTTCAGGAACATTTTGCGGCGGCACTGGCCGCCATGCCGGCGCGGCCGAGCAGTTATCTGCTGTACTTCGAGCCGGGCAGCAATACGCTGACCCCGGTATCGCAGGCCGCATTCGTCAAAATGCGCCGGGAAATTTCCGAGCGTACGGCACTCGAGGTCAGGGTGATCGGCCATACCGACCGGGTCGGTAGCCGGCAGGCCAATGATGCGCTGTCAAAAAACCGCGCTGAAGCGATACGCGATCAACTGATTGCCTCGGGGGTTCCGGCCGACAGTCTGGAAACGGTAGGGCGGGGCGAGCGCGATCTGCTGGTGCCGACCGAGGACGAAGTCGACGAGCCGCGCAATCGGCGGGTCGAAATCAATTTGCGCTAAGCGTTGCGGCAAGCCGGTGCCGGTCGATATTCGCCGGCGCCGGCGGACATGCGCCAGGCATTTTGCCGGTTCGGCTGGCCAGCCTTAGTGAACTCTTTGTTCCTTGGATGGTCTATGCGACCGCCGATCGAGAGGATCGGAACAGCCGGTGGTTCGCGGTCAGAAAATTTATCATCGCCAGGCCAGGTGCCTGACGATACGGCAGGTTCGCCATGGTCGCCAGAGCGCTCATGTAAAATATTTCATGGATTCAAATAAACAAATGACTCACCCGCTTTTCGGCTATCGCAAATTCTGGGCCCACCGCTTCGGTCCGGCGCCTTTCCTGCCCATGTCGCGCAGCGAGATGGATGCGTTGGGCTGGGATTCCTGCGACATCATCCTGATCACCGGCGATGCCTACATCGATCATCCCAGCTTCGGCATGGCGCTGATCGGCCGTCTGCTCGAAGGGCAGGGCTTTCGCGTTGGCATCATCTGCCAGCCGGACTGGAATTCGGCCGCCGATTTCAAGCGTCTCGGCAAACCCAATCTGTACTTTGGCGTTACCGCCGGCAACATGGACTCCATGGTCAATCGCTACACCTCTGACCGCAAGAGTCGTTCCGATGATGCCTACACAGCCAATGCCGAACCCAACAAGCGCCCGGATCGGGCGGTCACGGTCTATGCCCAGCGTTGCCGCGAGGCTTTTCCCGGCAGCAATGTCGTCATCGGCTCGATCGAAGCCAGCCTGCGCCGCATCGCCCATTACGATTACTGGTCGGACAAGGTGCGCCGTTCGGTGTTGCCCGATTCGAAGGCCGATTTGCTGCTCTTCGGCAACGCCGAACGGGCGCTGGTCGAACTGACGCATCGCCTGGCCAAGGGCGAAAAGATCGGCGACATCCGTGACCTGCGCGGCACGGCCTTCATGGTGCCGAGCGGCTGGGTGCCGGACGAAAGCTGGGATGCCGTGGACTCGACCCAGGTCGATACGCCGGGACCGCTGATCCAGCATGCCGATCCCTACGCCATGGAAATGCCGACGGACAAGACCGCCGCCGCTGGTCAACCCGGCGAGCACACGGTGCGCATCGTGTCCAAGCAGGAACGGCTGGCGGCGCTGCGCGAAAAGCGGGCCCATACCGTCGTTCGCCTGCCGTCCTACGAGCAGGTCAAGGACGATCCGGTACTCTACGCGCACGCGTCGCGCACCTTCCATCTTGAATCCAATCCGGGCAATGCCCGGGCGCTGGTCCAGGCGCACGGCGAGCGCGACGTCTGGCTGAATCCGCCGCCGATTCCGTTGACCACCGAGGAACTCGACCAGGTTTACGAACTGCCCTATGCCCGCCGGCCGCATCCGTCCTACGGCGATGCCAAGATTCCGGCCTGGGAGATGATCCGCTTCTCGGTCAATATCATGCGCGGCTGTTTCGGTGGCTGTACCTTCTGTTCGATCACCGAGCACGAGGGGCGCATTATCCAGAGCCGTTCGGAAGATTCGGTGCTCCGCGAAATCGAGGAAATGCGCGACAAGACGCCAGGTTTCACCGGTATCGTCTCCGACCTCGGCGGCCCGACCGCCAACATGTACCACCTCAAATGCAAGGACGAAAAGATCGAATCGGCCTGCCGCCGCCTGTCCTGCGTTTATCCCGATATCTGCGAGAACTTGGGGACCGACCACTCGCAACTGATTTCGCTGTACCGCAAGGCGCGGAGCCTGAAGGGCGTCAAGAAAGTGTTGATCGGCTCGGGTTTGCGCTACGACCTGGCAGTGCGCTCGCCGGAGTACATCAAGGAACTGGTTACCCACCACGTCGGCGGCTACCTGAAGATCGCCCCCGAACATACCGAGGAAGGCCCGCTGTCGAAGATGATGAAGCCGGGCATGGGCGCCTACGACCGCTTCAAGCAGCTGTTCGATCGCTTCTCGCGCGAGGCCGGCAAGGAGCAATACCTGATTCCCTATTTCATCGCCGCCCACCCCGGGACCGGCGATGAGGATATGTTGAACCTGGCGCTCTGGCTGAAGAAAAACAATTTCCGTCTGGATCAGGTGCAGACCTTCCTGCCGACGCCGATGGCCCTGGCGACCACCATGTATCACAGCGAGCGCAATCCGCTGAAGAAGGTGACGCGGGGCAGCGAGCCGGTTCATACCGTGCGCAACGGCCGGCAGCGCAAACTGCACAAGGCGTTCCTGCGCTACCACGATCCGGCCAACTGGCCGCTCCTGCGCGATGCGCTGAAGGAAATGGGGCGGGCCGACCTGATCGGCAACGGCAAGAAGCAGCTGATTCCGGCCTGGCAGCCGGCCGGCTTTGCCGTTCCGCCGGAAAAAACCACCCGCCTGCACATGACCCCGCCCGGACCGCGGATCGCGCCACGACCCGGGGTCAGGCCTCTCGCCGCGGCGCGCAACCGTCCGCCGAAACGCAAGGCCTGACGGCCCCGTCAAAATTCTCAGCGATACAAATAAATATTCATGGAAAAAATTTCAACGTACGAAAAAATCGGTGGCGATGTCACCGTCGGCAAACTGGCCGACCGCTTCTATCAGTTGATGGACAGCACCCCGCAATTTGCCGAGCTGCGCGGCATGCATCCGGAAAGCCTGCAGGGTTCCCGCGAAAAGCTCTACATGTTCCTGTCCGGCTGGCTGGGCGGGCCGGATCTGTTCGTCGAAAAATTCGGGCATCCCCGCTTGCGGGGTCGTCACATGCCTTTTTCGATCGGCGTCAAGGAGCGCGACCAGTGGGTCGCCTGCATGGTTCTGGCGATGGAAGATGTCGGTATCGAGCCGGGTATCCGCGCTAAACTGCTGGAGAATTTCTTCAATACCGCTGATTTCATGCGCAATAAAGAAGGTTAAAAGCAGCTTGGGGATGTTGCGGCGCAGCACGGGGTGGTAGAATCACGCCTTTGATTTTTCAGGTCTTCCCATGTCCGCTCGTCCGATTCGCAACATCGCCATCATCGCCCACGTTGACCACGGTAAAACTACCCTGGTCGACCAGCTGCTCCGCCAGTCCGGTACTTTTGCCGCTCACCAACAGCTGGTCGAGTGCGTCATGGACTCCAACGACCTGGAAAAAGAGCGTGGCATCACGATTCTTTCCAAGAACACCTCGGTCCAGTACGAAGGCGTTCACATCAACATCGTCGATACCCCGGGTCACGCGGACTTCGGTGGTGAAGTCGAGCGTGTGCTCGGCATGGTCGATGGTGTGGTCCTGCTGGTCGATGCCGCTGAAGGCCCGATGCCGCAAACCCGTTTCGTCACCAAGAAGGCCCTGGCCCTTGGCCTGCGCCCGATCGTTCTGGTCAACAAGGTTGACCGCGACGGTGCCGATCCCGATCAAGCCGTCAATCTGACCTTCGACCTGTTCGACAAGCTGGGTGCGACCGACGAGCAGCTCGATTTCCCGATCGTCTATGCTTCCGGCCTCAATGGCTGGGCGGCGATGGAGCTGGATCAGCCGCGCGAAAACATGAAGCCGCTGTTCGACACGATTCTGCGCCATGTGCCGGCCCCGGATACCGATATCGAAGCACCGCTGCAACTGCAGATCACCGCCCTCGATTATTCCTCCTATGTCGGTCGCATCGGCGTTGGCAAGATCAATCGCGGCAAGGTCAAGACCGGCCAGAACGTGCTGGTCATGTTCGGTACCGAAGAAGAAGCGGCCGAACACGAGCGTAGCCCGATCAAGGCCAAGATCGGCCAGGTTTTTGGTTACCAGGGCCTGAACAAGGTCGAGCTGGTTGAAGGTCATGCCGGCGACATCGTGCAGATCACCGGTATCGAAGACCTGGTTCTCGGTTGTACCGTGACCGATCCAGAACAGCCGGAATCCCTGCCGCTGCTGAAGATCGACGAGCCGACCCTGTCCATGCAGTTCATGGTCAATACCAGCCCGCTGGCCGGTACCGAAGGCAAGTTCGTCACCAGCCGCCAGCTGCGTGACCGTCTGCACAAGGAACTGCTGACCAATATGGCGCTGCGCGTGCATGACACCGCCAACGGTGACGTCTTCGACGTCGCCGGCCGTGGCGAACTGCACCTCGGCATCCTGCTCGAGAACATGCGTCGCGAAGGCTTCGAGCTGGCCGTCGGTCGTCCGCGCGTCGTCAAGAAGACGATCAACGGTGTCGAGTGCGAACCGTATGAGCTGCTCACCGTCGACGTCGAAGAAGATACCCAGGGCGGCGTCATGGAAAGCCTCGGTCAACGCAAGGGCGACCTGCAGGACATGGTGCCGGACGGTCGCGGTCGCGTCCGTATCGAATACCGCATCCCGGCTCGTGGCCTGATCGGCTTCCAGGGCGAATTCATGAACCTGACGCGCGGCAACGGCCTGATGAGCCACGTCTTCGACGAATACGCCCCGCTTCGGGACGGCAATGTGGCCGAGCGCCGCAACGGCGTGCTGATCTCCCAGGATAACGGCGAAGCCGTTGCCTACGCGCTGTGGAAGCTGCAGGATCGCGGCCGCATGTTCGTCGTGCCGGGCGACAAGCTGTACGAAGGCATGATCATCGGTATTCACAGCCGTGAAAACGACCTCGTTGTGAACCCGATCAAGGGCAAGCAGCTGACCAACGTCCGTGCTTCCGGTACTGACGAAGCGGTTCGCCTGGTGCCGGCCGTCCAACTCAGCCTGGAAGCCGCTGTCGAGTTCATCGAAGAAGACGAACTGGTGGAACTGACGCCGAAGTCGATTCGTCTGCGCAAGCGTTACCTGACCGAAATCGAACGGAAGCGCGCCCAGCGTAACTGATCAGCCTCCGCCGGCACCCTTTGGGTGCGGGTACTGCGTCACAGAAAGGCGACCCGTTGGGTCGCCTTTTTATTGGCTGCGTCGATCTTTTTTACTTTGCTTGGCGCGATCTCGAAGCCGATCTGTGCAATCGGCTTCTGCCGGATTTATCCCTGAGGGCCGTATTCAAGGGATGTATTCACCTTGCTGCGGTGGACGAGGAATTTGGCAGCAAATTCAGCCGCCGGTAACGGACGACTGATCAGATAGCCCTGCAAAACATCACAGCCGAGGGTCTTCAGGCGGCGATGCTGGGGCACCGTTTCGACGCCTTCGGCAACTACCCGGAGAGACAGGCTTTTTGCCATGGCAATGATGGCCCGGACCAGCGGGTCACTGCCTGCCGAGCCATCGTCGAGAACCAAGTCATTAATGAAGGAACGGTCGATCTTCAGTGTGCCGATGGGTAGGCGTTGCAGATAGGAGAGCGACGAATAACCGGTGCCGAAGTCATCCAGCGCAATCGTGATACCCGCCGCACGCAGGTGGCGCAACTGTTCGATGGAGCCTCCTTCCGCATCGAGCAGGACCGACTCGGTGATTTCCACCTCGAGCGCACTGCTGGGCAAGCCTGCTGCCTGAAGTTTTTCCAGAATGAATTGGGATACCGAAGGGCGCCAGAACTGGCGCGGCGACAGGTTGATGGCAATCGGCGGAATCTCGCCAAACTGTTCTCGCCACGCGTTGATCTGGGCGACCGCCTGCTCGATGACCCAATCGCCGATCGGTACGATCAAGCCGCATTCTTCGGCAACCGGAATGAAGTGATCGGGCGGAATCTGGCTCTCGCCGTCGTGCCAACGAAGCAAAGCTTCGGCGCCGACGAGCTGGCCGGTCTGGGTATCAACCTGGGGTTGGAAATAAAGCTCGAGTTGTTGCTCCTGCAAGGCACGACGCAGGCGCGTTTCGAGAGACATACGGAAGGTTACCCGCTGGTTCATCAGCGGGGTATGCGAGCGTATGGCATTCCCGCCCGCCGCCTTCGCCTCGTACATCGCGGTATCGGCATGCCGAAGCAGCGTCTCCCCATCGCCGGCATCTTCAGGAAAGATGCTGATGCCGATGCTGGCGCTGGTAAAAAAATCGGTTTCACCGCAGAGAAAGGGCGCCGTGATCTGTTCCTTGAATATCAAAGCCGTGTCGACCGCTACGTTGGCATCGCTGATCGGATTTATCAGGACGATGAACTCGTCGCCGCCCTGGCGATAGAGGCAGCAATTGGCCGGCATCTCCTGCTTGAGACGCAGTGCAACAAGCTGCAGCAACTGGTCGCCGGCGCGATGACCCAGCGTGTCGTTGATATTCTTGAAGCGATCCAGATCGATGAAGAGGACGGCGAGTTTGCAACTGCGCTCCTTGGCCTTCACGATGGCGTTGTGCAACTGTTGAGAAAAAAGGAGGCGATTGGGCAGGCCGGTCAGTACGTCGTGTTGGGCGAGAAACTCCATTTCCTCCTGGTGCGTACGGCGCTCGGTGATGTCGGTCACCGAGCCGACCATCTGATAAGCCTTGCCATGCCGGTCGCGCACCGCCAAACCACGCGAGGCGATCCAGCGGTAAGTGCCGTCTTTCGCCAGCACCCGGTATTCGCAGTAGAAAAAAACTGTTTTCCCTTTGAGGTGTTCGGCCACTGCGCTGTTGTAGGCGGCACGATCATCGGGATGGACCAGCTTCAGCCAGCCATCGGTGTCCGCCAGAAAGTCCTCGTCATAACCGAGAATTTCCAGCAGCCGGGTGCCGACATGCAGCGCCTTGGTGACCGGATCCCATTCCCAGAATCCATCATGGGCCGCCAGCATGGCCATGTCGTACGCGCGGCTGATCGAGCGAAATTCGCGCCATTCCACATAAGCGAGCCAGGCAGCAGCGCTACCGGCGATGAGCAACAGCGCGATAAACGGTATACCCGGTACGAGCAGTGTGCCGGCCAAGCCAATAATCAGCGCGATGAGGATCGCAATGCTTTGAGGTCTACGGCTTTTTCGGCGGTGCTGACGCGAGGAAGACCGGGCGAGTTGTGATAAGCCGAAGCTTGGCACAGGTGTTGGTCAGCCGCCGGTCATCGACATGAAGCGCACGACCTGCGGTGCGTCCATCTGCTTTGTGAAGTCGTGACCGTAGGGTTTAATGCCCATGCTGTCGACAATCGCCTGGCGCAAGGCAGCGTTGTCGTTGTCGGTGCGGAGCACCGGCAGAAGGTGTGCGGCATCGTTCTGGCCAAGGCAGGGGTAGAGCTCGCCCTTGGCGGTGATTCGCACGCGGTTGCAGGAGTCGCAGAAATTGTGGCTGTGCGGTGAAATGAAGCCGATCCGTGACTCCGAGCCGGGTGTGCGCCAGTAACGCGCCGGGCCGCCCGAGTTTTCGGTCGACGGAATCAGCTCGAAGCGCCGAGCCAACTGCTCGCGGGTTTCTTCCGAGGAAATGTAGGTGGTGTTGCGGCCATGAATTTCGCCGAGCGGCATTTCCTCGATGAAGGAAATGTCCAGTTCGTTATCGAGCGCAAATTGAACCAGATCGACGAACTCGTCGTCATTGGTGCCGCGCATCATCACCACATTCAGTTTGGTCCGACGAAAACCGGCGCTGCGGGCGGCTTCTATGCCTTTCAGGACCTTGTTCAGGTCGCCGATCCGGGTGATTTTCCGGAAACGCTCGGCGTTGAGCGTGTCGAGGCTGATGTTGATGCGCTTGACGCCGGCTTGGCGCAGCGGACGAGCGAAACGGTCGAGTTGCGAACCGTTGGTGGTCAGCACCAGATTATCGAGGCCGGGCAGGGCGCCCAGGCGCTCGATCAGCCACATCGCGTCCTTGCGCACCAGCGGCTCGCCGCCGGTAATGCGCAGCTTGTTGACGCCCAGTCCGACGAAAACCGTGGCGACGCGCAGGCACTCTTCCAGGCTCATCACTTCATTGCGCGGCAGAAACGTCATTTCCTCGGCCATGCAGTAGGTGCACCGGAAGTCGCAGCGATCGGTAATCGACAGCCGGACGTAGCTGATCCGTCGCCCGTACTTGTCGACCAGCGTGCCTTCCGGGTGCTTTTGCCCAGCCGGGTCGATGACCGGCATGAAGTTCGCCAACCCGGTGGGTGTTGATTCTGGCCTGAGTGTCTCGTTCTGCATGGTTGGCGCTTTCGCTTCGCGGCCTAAGAAATGGTTTGTGGCTTCTGGCTGCGGATTATCTGTATTGGGCCCGAAGCATACAAGTGGAGAGATCAAAAATCCAAAAGGTTCCCCACGCTTGGCGCCATCATGGCTCGGTGCGATACGGCAGGTGACTGGCTGCTTCCTCGGCATAGGCGAGAACCGCGGATTTCTGTCGCGCCAGGTGTTGGCCGATCAGGTGGCGCATCCGCTCGTCCTCTATCCAGTGGCACGAGCGGACCAGCGTCGGTTCGAAGCCGCGTGCCACCTTGTGCTCGCCGCCGGCGCCGGGCTCGAAGGTCGATAGTCCATGGTCCAGGCAATAGGCAATGCCCTGGTAAAAACACAGTTCAAAGTGCAGGCTGTGGTAATTGCCCAGGGTGCCCCAGTAGCGGCCGTACAGCGTGTCGTCGCTGCGGAAGCAAATCGAAATGGCGACTGGCACCGCCCCTTCGCGCGCGATGAAGACGACCATCCGGCGGCCTAGTGTGGCCGCCAGCTCAGCAAAGCAGGACGGGGAAAAGGCTGCGTAATTGCCGAACTTGTCGAACGTCGTGGCATAGAGTTGGTGGAGGGCGGGCCACTCGGCGGGATCGATTTCATCGCCGTGCCGGACTTCGATGCGCAGACCGCTGTCGACGATCCGCCGGCGTTCCGCCTTGACCTTGCGGCGGCGCGCCGAGGCAAAGGCGCCGAGGAACTCGTCGAAATCACCGAACCCGCGATTTCGCCAATGGAACTGGACATCGTGACTGACCAGCAGGCCTTGCGAAACGAGCAGATCGACGTCGGTGTCGGCCGGCAAGGCGATGTGCCAGGAGGACAATCCGTTGGCCGAGACGCGGTGTCTGGCGGCCTCGACCAGGCTTGTGCGAAGCCCATCGGCATCGTTCCCCGAACCGACCAGCAGGCGTGGGCCGCGTGCCGGGGTGTGCGGCAGGCCGCTCAGCAGTTTCGGGAAATAGACCTTGCCCAGTTGCTCGTAGGCGGCTGCCCAGGACCAGTCGCGGATGAAGTCGCCATGCGAGTTGCGCTTGAGGTAGCTCGGCAGGATGCCGACCACCATGCCGTCGCGGCCTTTGGCGATCAGGTGATTGGCCTGCCAGCCACAGGGCGGGCCAGCCGTCTCGTGGCGTTCGAGAATGTCGAGAAAATCGGCATTGAGAAAGGGGTGGCCGGGCGGGGCAAGACGCTCCCAGGCGGCGCGTCCGATTTCCCGGGCGGTGGTGACGGTGCTGATGGCGATGGGTGGCATGACTCGCAGAGGACAAATTGACCGGGGTCAGAGTCTTCTTGCCGCCTTCAGTTCAGTCAGACTGTAGCGGTCTTCACGGATTTACAGGCGGCGGACAAGGTCGGGCAGCGCTTTGGCCAATTCATCCGCCGATAGCGCCGCCTCAAAGCACCGCCGTTGCCGGTTGCCGGCCGACAGATAGTCGACGCCGTAGCAGTCAATACCGAGCAAGCGGATGCCCGGGGCGGCGAGTGCAGCGGCGGCTGCCAGCAGTTCTTCCTCGTGCTCGGCGGTAATGCTGTTCGGCTGGTCCCAGTCGGCTGAATCCAGCCAGCCCATTTTGCCGATGCCGCCGATAAACCTCGCCCGTTTGACCTGCATCCGGAAGAACATGAAATCGAGCTGCAGATATTGCCCGGCATCCGGCTGAAAGCGCAGATAGCGGGCGACGGTCGCCGCGGTCGGCTCGCATCGCGCGAAGTCGCCGAGCAGCGTGATGCGCGCCGCGTTCTGGATATTTGCCGGTGCGGTCTCGCTGACGGCGAGGCTCGCCCGGCCATCGGCCAGCAGATTCTTCGTGTGTTCCGCCAGGCTGCTGATCAGCAGCAGCGGTCGCTGCGCTTCGTCAACGACCAGCGGCACGGCCGTGGCATACGGGTAACCGGGCAACTGCGTCGAGTGGGCAGCGAGCACCGCGTGGGGTGTCGCGTGCAACAGGTGAATGGCGGAGGCGATGGCGATTTGCATGTTAGGGCAGGGTGATTTCCGGGAGCATCAGCGTACCGGCAAAGCGGCGTTTTTCGGTGGCGCTCAGCCGCTTGACGCGGTATTCGGCTTGTGACGCCGTTGACCGGTCGGGGTGGACTTCAAATCCGAGCAGTCTGGCCGGGACGTGCGAACGCGTGTAGCGCGCTCCGCTGCCGTTCCGGTGGGCGGCGTAGCGGGCCTCGACGTCGACGGTGATGCCGGTGTAGATGCTGCCGTCCACGCATTCGATCAAATACAGATACCAGGGTTTTGGATTGCTCATCGCTTGGCAAAACTCGTCAGCATTTCAGTCTCGAACAGCCATTTTTCAGGGCCGGGATGATACGTCAGTTTTTCGGGCGGGCTGCGGCGGCCACGGCTTCGGCCAGGGTGTTCAGAACGTTCATCGGCGGCGCATCGCGCAGGTAGATCATGCCGGTCGGCACCTGAGCGATGTCGTCGGGCAGCGTTTCGATGACGAGGTCGGCGGCATGCGGAGATTGCTCGACTACCCGGCGTGGCATCAAGGTCCAGCCGAGGCCGACCGATACGCAACCGAGAATGCCTTCCAGGGTGCCGAACTCCATCGCATCGGCCACGGCGTGGCCCATCGCTCGTTGCCAGGCGAGGGCGCGGGCGCGGTAGGCGCAGCCTTCGCGGAAGAGGATCAGCGGTTGCACTACCGGGTTGGCCCCGATGGCGCAGATCTGGACCAACTCTTCGATCACCAGCAACTCGAACTGCAAGGCCGGATGCACGACCGGCCCGGCGATGAAGGCGCAATCGAGCTTGTGGGCCAGCACCCGCTCGGCAAGCGCGGCGCTGGTGTCGGTGACGACCCGCAGTTCGACCCGCGGATGCGTCGCGCGCACCGCCTTGAGCGCCTTCGGCAGGTGCAGTGCGGCAAAGGTTTCCATCGCCCCGATGCGCAGTTCGCCGGCGCTTTCGCCGACCTGCTTGACGGCGGCGCTGGTCTGCCGTTCAAGCAGTAGCATGCGCCGCGCGTAATCGAGCAAGACGCGACCGGACGGGGCCAGTTCCAGGCCGCGCCCCTTGCGGAAAAACAACTCGGCGCCGAGTTCCTCTTCCAGTCGGCGGATGCGGCTGGTGACGTTGGACTGCACGGTATTCAGCTTGCGCGAGGCGGCGAGGATGCCGCCTTCCTCGACGACCGTGCGGAAGGTGTGCAGGGCGATCAATTCCATAACGTATCTCCAATAACGAACGGTTCGTTCTGAACAATTCAATTGTACGGATATGTTACAGCGGATATCGTGGTGCCGACAAACCATAAGGAAGCTCCAATGAGCCCACAGAGAGAACGCATCAAGGTGCTCGGCGCCGGTATCTTCAGCCTGATTCTGGTGCTTGGCGTCGCCCGTTTTTCCTACACGCCGCTGCTGCCGCTGATGCAGCAGCAGGCAGGGCTGGGCGTCGCTGCCGCCGGCTGGCTGGCGGCGCTGAACTACGCCGGTTATCTGAGCGGCGCCTTGCTCGCCTCGCTGATCAGCGATCTGGTACTGAAGGATCGCCTGTACCGGATTGGCATGGTGCTGGCGGTGCTCAGCACGGTTGTCATGGGCCTGACCGATAACGTCATCGTCTGGGCGCTGTCCCGTTTCCTCGCCGGTTTGAGCAGTGCGGCCGGGATGTTGTTCGGCACCGGCCTGATCCTCAACTGGCTGATCCGCCACAATCATCGCAGCGAACTGGGCATCCATTTTTCCGGTATCGGCATCGGCATCGCCGGCTGCGCGGCGGCGGTCGGCCTGATGAGCCACTGGCTGGACTGGCGCGAGCAATGGTTCGCCTTCTCGGCGATCGGCTGTCTGCTGCTCGTTCCGGCGCTGCGCTGGCTGCCGGCGCCGGACCGCAGTCCGCTGACCAAGAGCGGGCAAAAGATGGAAGACAATCCGCCCAGCCCGACTTTCATGCGTCTATTCATGGCCGCCTATTTTTGCGCCGGTTTCGGCTATGTGGTCAGCGCGACCTTCATCGTCGCCATCATCAATCAACTGCCGGGGCTGGCCGGGCAGGGCAATCTTGTCTTTCTCGCCATCGGTATCGGGGCGGCGCCAGCCTGCATCAATTGGGATTTCATCGCCCGGCGAACCGGCGATCTCAATGCGCTGATCCTCGCCGCCGTGCTGCAGATCATCGGCATCCTGCTACCGGTCATGCTCGGCGGCCTGCTGGCTTCGCTGTTCGGCGCACTGCTCTTCGGCGGCACCTTCATCGGCATGGTCAGTCTGGTCTTGAGCATGGCCGGTCGCTACTATCCGACGCGCCCGGCCAAGATGATGGGCAAGATGACCCTTTCCTACGGGGCCGCCCAGATCATCGGGCCGGCCTTCACCGGCTGGCTCGCTGTGCGTCTGGGCAGTTACGCGGTCGGCCTCTACGTCGCGGCGGCGGTGATGGTGGTCGGTACTGCGCTGCTGTTGCTGCTGAAGCTTGTCGAAAAGAGCGAAGCGGCCGAAAGCGCTGCTATTCTTGCGGTGTGCCCCGAGAACATGGGGATCTCCGCGCAAGGTAATCAGTGACCACAGACAGCCAGAAGATCAGGTTTTTCCGCCGACATATTCCGTCGTTCGCCTGCCTGCCGGGGTGTCACGATTGCTGTGGGCCGGTGACCACCTCCAGCGAAGAGATGGCCCGCTTGCCGGTCAAGAGCCGTGCCGTTCATGAGGCGGCGCTGGCCGATCTGAGCTGTCCGCACCTGGGCGAAGAGGGCTGCCAGGTTTATGCGGAACGCCCGCTGATCTGCCGGCTGTTTGGCACCACCCCCGGGCTGCCTTGTCCGCATGGCCGAAGGCCGGAGGTGATGACCGATCGTCGAATCGAACAGCAGATTCACCATTTTTTCGCCGCCACGCGCCAAGTGCTGGTCTGATCGCCCGCCGTCAGCAGAAATTTTGCCTTGCCCCGGCGTTATTGACGCAAAATTGGCGGTTTCCAGCTAAGCGTAACGAGGTTTTTGCGATGACCGTCCGAGCCATTCTCCGCATGGGAGATCCTATCCTGACGCAACTGGCCGCCCCGGTGTTGCGTTTCGATACGCCGGAGCTTCGCCAGTTGCTCGACGACATGTTCGAGACCATGCGTGCGGCTGACGGCGTTGGCCTCGCCGCGCCGCAAATCGGCGTCGGCTTGCAGGTGGTGATTTTCGGTTTCGAGACGAGCGAACGTTACCCGGATGCCGAGTCGGTTCCGCAAACCGTTCTGATCAACCCGGTGATCACGCCGCTCGGCGCCGAGGAAGAGCTGGGCTGGGAAGGCTGTCTGTCGGTGCCCGGTCTGCGCGGCGAGGTCCCCCGTCACGGCCGCATTCGTTACCAGGGTTTCGATCCGTTCGGCCAGGCGATCGACCGGACGGTCAGTGGTTTTCATGCGCGGGTGGCGCAGCACGAATGCGACCATCTGATCGGTCGGCTTTACCCCTCGCGCATCCGCGATTTCTCACGCTTTGGTTTTACCGACGTGCTGTTCCCGGAAGCTTCCGGCGAGGACTGATCGCTGTGCTGCGGTTTGGGTTTGCCGGCAAAATGTCAATCGATTGTTGATTTTTCCACTTTGCTCAAATCAACGGTTGATTTTCCACCGACCGAAGTATCAAATATACAAGTCTATTGCGTCACCCGCGGCGATCAGGGCGATCCGGATCGTTCGCCTTGCCATAAAAAGCCGTTTGGCATATTTGTAGCTCTCGTGGGGAGGGAGTCAGCATGAAACGAATCAGCATCTGCCTTGTCGTCCTTGCCGCCTTGTTTGGTTGTGGCGAGAAACCAGGCGAAGCGCCGACCAAGCCGTTGGCGCGACCTTTCGAAGGGCAATCGATTTCGCTGATTGTGCCCAAACTCGATGCCCGTCTGATTCGCGGGCCGATTCTCGATGAAGTCGAGAATTTCCAGGAGAAGACCGGTGCCAAGGTCCGGGTGCTGACGCCGGGCTGGAACGAGACTATCGAGAAAATCGATGAGTCGCTGAAGTCGGCGGATGCTAATTTCGACATCTACGTCGTCATTTCGATGTGGAGCGGCACGCTTCTCAGTGGTGGGTATGTCGAGCCGGTTCCTGAAGCGATCAAGCGGAAGATCGACTGGGACGATGTGCTGCCGATCTACCGCAATACGGTCTTGTCATGGAATAACGTCGCCTACGGCTTGCCTTATGATGGCGATTGCATAAATCTCTATTACCGCAAGGATATTTTCGCCAACCCGGAGTTTCAGGCGCGATTCAAGAAAAAGTACAAATATGACCTGGCGCCACCCGCAACGTGGAAAGCCTATCGCGACATTGCCGAGTTTTTCACCGGCTGGGACTGGAATGGCAATGGCAAGCCGGGCTATGGCGTTGCCGGCAACCGGGTCAAGGGCGATATCTCGATGCTCCAGTTCTTTGCCCAGGCGGCGGCTTTTGCCAAGCATCCCGACGATCCTGCCTACTACTTCGACCCCGATACCTTAAAGCCGCGGATCAACAATCCTGGATTCGTCCGGGCTTTGCAGGTGTGGGTCGACACGCTGAAATATGGCCCGCCGGGCATGGTCAATTTTGCCGGCCACGACGTCCGCAACAGTTTCGTTTCCGGGCAGACGGTGATGGCTATCGATTGGGCCGACATGGGCGTGCATGCGGTCAACTCGCCGGCCTCGGTGGTCAAGGACAAGATCGGCTACAGCCAGATTCCGGGCAGTGGCGAAGTTTTCAACGCGATAAGCGGCCACTGGGACGAGCGGCCGAATCAGGTCTCTTCGATCAGCGGCAACTGGACTTTCTTCGTCAGCAAGGCTTCGAAGAACAAAGCCCTGGCCTTTGAGTTTGCCGCCCACATGACCTCGAAAGCACTGACCAAAAAACTGACGGCGATCAGCGGAACCGCGGTCAACCCGTCGCGTCGCTCGCATTTTGAAGATCCCGCCTCGTGGAATCAGTCAGGATTTTCGACCGAGTCGGCCAAAGCCTATCTTGAGGAAATCACCCAGTCGCTATCGAACGCGAATGTCGTCTACGACATAACCATTCCCGGTGCCGGGGAGTATTACCGTGTCGCCGACGAGTTCGTCGCCAAGGCGGTCAACCGCGAGATGAAGCCGAAAGAGGCGCTCGACCGGGCGGCCGAGGAATGGGAGAAGATTACCGAGCGGCTTGGCCGGGACAAGCAGATTGCCTACTACAAGGCCTCGCTGAACGTGAATCGATAATGGCAGGTCAGGTTGTGATCAAAAACCCACGAAGCATCCGGAATATCTCGCTGTATGGGTTCGCCGTGCTCATCCTCGGGGCGCTGCTGAGCGGGGTGGCGGTCGCCTATTTGGCTTTCGATTACAGCGCGGTCGTCGCCCGCCAGCGCGCCGTGGAGGACGCCTATAAATCCGTCCTGGCCTTGAAGTACCACACGGAGCGCCTGCTATCGACGCCGGAACTGATCAAGCAGCGCAAGAGCTGGGAAGCCTCGGTGAACGATTTCGACCGGCTGCTTGACGGGGTGGCCAGGGAAGCGCCGACCCAGGCGGATGCCATTGCCGGTAGTTGGCAGCTGATCCGGCGGGAAATCGATGGCATCAAGGGGCAGTTGGCCAATCCGGCTTTCAGCGAAAGCAGTCTGCAGGAGAAATCCTTGCTGCGCCGCTTCGGTGAAGGCCTGAATGTCAGCGAGGGCGGCGAATACTATGTCGCGGTGCGGACGCTGGTGAACGCCATCGATTTTCTCCAGCAACGTCAGGATTTTCTGCTCGATGATCTCAAAACGCTGAATGACCACATTCGTGAAGACGGTGATGTGCAGTTGCAGCGCACCAAGCGCTTGCTGGTTCTGGTGCCGCTGATTACCGCCATTACCCTGGTTGCCTTTGCCGCCGTGATGTTCACCCTGACCGGGCGCGTCGAGTTGGAACTGCTCCAGATCCACAGCAATCTGCAGAAAACGCTCTCGGAACTCGAATTCGAACGGACGCGTCTGCAAACGCTGTTTGCAACGATTCCGGCATTGGTCTGGCTCAAGGATCCGAACGGGGTCTATCTGGCCTGTAACCCGCCTTTCGAGCGATTTTTCGGTGCCGCCCAAGCGGCCGTCATTGGCCGGACCGATTACGACTTCGTCGATCGCGAGCAGGCTGATTTCTTCCGCAGCAAGGACCGACTGGCGGCCAGCTCGAACCACTCTTCGGTCAATGAAGAGTGGCTGACCTTCAAGGCCGATGGCTACCGCGGTCTTTTTGAGACGACCAAGACGCCGATGCGGGCGGCGGATGGCACGCTGATCGGGGTGCTCGGCGTCGCCTACGACATAACCGAGCATCGCAGCGCGCAAAACGAGTTGATCCGCCACCGCGACCATCTCGAAGAGATGATCCGCGACCGGACCTCCGAACTGGCCGAGGCCAAGGAGATTGCCGAGACGGCCAATGCAGCCAAGAGTGCATTCCTGGCCAACATGAGCCATGAGATCCGGACGCCGCTCAACGCGATCATCGGTTTCACCCATCTGCTTCGGCGCGAGGCGGTGCTGCCGCGGCAGATCGAACAGCTCGACAAGGTTACCGATGCCGCCAAGCACTTGCTGAGCATCATCAACGACATTCTCGATTTTTCGAAGATCGAGGCCGGCAAATTGAGCCTGGAGAGCGTCGAGTTCAAGCTGGACGAGCTCTTCAAGAACATCGCCAATCTGGTTGGCGAGGCGGTCGCCGCAAAAGGGATCGAGCTCGTCGTGCGCATCGATCCGGAGCTGCCGTTCGTGCTGCGGGGCGACAGCGTCCGCCTGCAGCAGATTCTGGTCAATTTCGCGAGCAACGCCGTCAAATTTACCCACACGGGGAGCGTCGTCTTCAGGGCTAAAGCGGTCAGCCGCTCGGCCAGTCAGTTGCACGTCCGCTTCGAGGTCTGCGATACCGGCATCGGTCTGACTGCTGAGCAGCAATCGCGGATATTCCAAGCGTTCGAACAAGCCGATAGTTCGACCACCCGCCAGTTTGGCGGCACCGGACTGGGGCTGGCCATCAGCCGGCGCCTGGCGGAATTGCTGGGCGGGGCCGTGGGGGTCGTCAGCGAACCCGGCAAGGGGAGTACTTTCTGGGTCGAGGTGCCCTTGCTGATGCTCAATGGCCAAGGCGTCCCGGATATCCCGAAGATCGGCATGGCCGAACCGCGGGCCTTGGTGGTGGACGATCTGCCGGAGGCTCGTGAAGCGATCATGCAGACCCTGGCCCGATTCGGCCTCGAGGTTTCTGCGGCGGCCCGCGGTTCCGATGCGGTGCGCGAGGTGGTCGAGGCGGCGCGTTCAGACCGGCATTTTGGCTTGGTCCTGATCGATGCCGAAATGCCCGGGATGGATGGTATCGAGACCGCGCGCAAGCTGCGTCAGGCCTGTCCGGCAGAGCACCCGAGCATCATTCTGATGACGGTGCCGGGGCGCGATTACCTGGCCAGGGTAGCCGCGAGTCGCGATATCGACGGAATACTCAGCAAGCCCGCCACCCCCTCCAGCTTGTTTGATGCGATCGCGCGTACTCAGCCCGGCTATTTGCTCAAACCGACAAGCCCGGAGATCAGCATTGTCGATGTCCGCAGCAAGTTGCAGGGTCGTCGCATTCTGTTGGCCGAGGACAATCGGGTGAATCAGGAAGTGGCGCTTGAACTGCTGCACGACTCCGGCGTCTCGGTCGATCTGGCCGAGGATGGCCAGATGGCCGTCGATATGGCGCGCGCCAATGCCTATGAACTGATCCTGATGGATATTCAGATGCCGCGCATGGATGGTCTGGAAGCTTGCCGGCGGATTCGCGCCTTGCCCGGCCGCTCCGAACTGCCGATTCTGGCGATGACCGCCAATGCTTTTGCCGAGGATCGTCAGTTATGCCTGGAGGCGGGCATGAACGATCATGTCGCCAAGCCGATCGACCCGAAGGCGCTGATCGATGCGCTGCTTCACTGGCTCCCGCGCCGTGAAGAAAGTGTGCCGGAAGACGATGTTTTGCCCCGCGCCGAGATGCCCCAGGACAGTAATCCGTTGTTGGAGGCGAGGCTGAGAGACATTGAAGGTCTCGATGTCGATGCCGGACTGAACATCGTTCGCGGCAAAATTTCCTCCTATTTGCGGATCTTGCAACTGTTTGCCGATGGCCATCGCGATGACGTGGAGAAATTACGTGACCACCTCGCGCAACAGCACATTCGCGAGGCCGAGTCCTGCGCCCATTCCCTGAAGGGGGGAGCTGGCGGCATCGGGGCGGCCGCTATTCAACGGCTTGCCACCGAACTGGAAAGGTCGCTCAAGGATCCCGTTCTGCAAGCTGCCCAGGTTCACCTGGACCAGTTGGCCGAGGAACTGCCCCGTTTGATCAACGACATCGTGGCGCTCCTCGCTACGCCGGAGGCCATCGTTCCTCCGGCGCTCGCATTGCCCGATCCGGTCAGTCCGCGGCGCCTGCTGGCCCGGCTCAAGGTGTTGCTGGCGGCCGACGATATCGCTGCACGGCACTATTTCGAGGAAAACCGGAGCGTCCTGGCCGGGGTGCTGGAGCCGGTCGTCCTGGAGCGTCTGGGACAACAAATTTCACGCTTCGCTTATGATGAAGCACTGAGCACCCTGGAAACAGCATGAACAAGCACCTACAAACCATTCTCCTGGTCGACGATCAGCCGGAAAATCTGGAGATTCTCGGTGCGGTGCTGGCCCCTTTCTATCAGGTCAAAGTCGCTACCGGCGGCCAGCGCGCGCTGCGCTCGGCACTTTCCGAACCGCGCCCGGACCTGATTCTGCTCGACGTCATGATGCCGGAAATGGATGGCTACTCGGTTCTCGAACATCTGCGCGAAAACATCGTAACCCGCGACATTCCGGTCATCTTCGTGACCGCCAAGGATTCGGCCATGGACGAAGAGCGTGGCCTCGAACTTGGCGCCGCGGATTACATTGCCAAGCCGGTCAAGCCGGCCGTCGTTTTGGCACGGGTTCATACTCAACTCGAAAACAAACGGGCCAAGGAGTGGCTCAGGGATCAGAACGCCTTTCTCGACGCCGAAGTCAAACGGCGCATGCGTGACAACGAGGTGATCCAGAGCGCCAGCCTGCATGCCCTGGCGATTCTTGCCGAAACGCGCGACAGTGACACCGGAAACCACATTCATCGAACCCAGTCCTACGTCGAGGCGCTGGTTCACGCCATTCGAAGGCACCCGGAGCGCTTCGGCAATCTGCTTGAGGAAGAACTCACTTCTATCGTCAAGGCGGCGCCTCTGCACGATATCGGCAAGGTCGGCATTCCCGACAGCGTCCTGTATAAACCTGGGCGCTTCTCGGACGACGAATTTGAAATAATGAAAAAGCATAGCCAGATCGGTGCCGATGCCATTGCCCAGGCCATGCAGCGGGTCAAGGATGCAAGTCCCGCCATCGCCGGCGACGGCAGCCCGGCTCTGGCCTTCCTCGAAGTGGCGCGGCAGATTGCCCGTTGGCATCATGAGCGCTGGGACGGCCGTGGTTATCCGGACCTGCTGCAGGGCGAGGAAATTCCGCTGGCCGCCCGTTTAATGGCCATCGCCGACGTCTTCGATGCACTGGTCAGCAAGCGCGTATACAAAGAAGCATTGCCGATAGACGAGGCGATCAACGTCATTCGTGCCGACAGCGGGAAGCATTTCGATCCCCGGCTGGTCGATCTGTTTCTTGAAATTCAGGCCGAATTCGCGGAAATCGCTTATCGCTTTGCCGATGTGTGAGTTTCAAAGGGCGAATAATCGTTGCCCAAGCGGCTTTCGGTTGGGTCAAGCATTGTTTGAGCAAGCAAACGCCGGTTATCATCTGGCGTTGAATTTTCGACCATTCAGCGGGGAGGGGGCGGTAATGGAATGCAACTGTGCCGTGGCTGAACTTGGGCCGGAAAGCAAAAAGCCCAATCTTGATGATTGGGCTAAATGTGGTTTTCTCTGGCTCCCCGACCTGGGCTCGAACCAGGGACCTACGGATTAACAGTCCGGCGCTCTACCAACTGAGCTATCGAGGAACAGAGGAGCGCATTATAGGTATCGAACCCGCTTGCGTCAAGCGTCTTGTGGCTTTTAGAAGAAAAAAACTTACGTATGGATCCTAAGCTTGTTTATGCAAAAACGCCGATGGGGGACGAGGCGGTTCGGCAAAGTACGCGGGTTGTACAGCGTAACCTTCGCATGGTCCTGGTTCAGGTTGATGGAAAACTGACCATCGAGGAGCTGTCGGTAAAGATGGAAAATCCGCGCATGGTCGAGAGCGCGCTTCGTGAGCTGGAGGAGGGCGGGTTTATCGCCCCGAGGCTCGAAGCGGCCTCGGTTTGGGCGGAAAGCGGGCTGCCGAGCCACAAAGAACAGGTTTCGGCCCTTTCCCAATTTTCGACTTTCGGCCCAAAATCCCTTTCCCCTCCTGACCGTCCCGGGGGCGACAGTAGGGGCGGAAAATTTTCTTTTTTCGGCAAACCGATTCTTCCTTCGCCACGCAATAAGAGCGCCGTATCGTCCGAGACAGTGGCGATCTCGCCGCGTAAGCCAGTTCCCGATGAACATGATGACGACGGCAAGAGAATTCCGTTGCTGAAGTGGGGGCTGCTCGGACTTGCCGGTGCCGTTCTTTTACTGCTCGGATTGGTGCTGTTTTACCCCTACGCTGATTTCAAGCCGGCGATCGAGGCGGCGGCGAGCCGTTTGTTGCAAACACCGGTCAAGGTCGGTCACGTTGGCATGACGCTCTTGCCGCAGCCGCAATTGAACCTGGCGGATGTTCGGATTGGCGAAGCTGGCGATTCGCGAATCGAGACAATCCACATTGCGTCCCCATTTGCTCTGCTGGGGAGCGGGCCGCAGCGGATTTCCCGTGTCGATGTCGTCGGTGCCGTGCTTTCAGCCAATCGTCTGGTCGCTTTGCCGATGTTTGGCGCGGCGCGGGGGGCGGCGGCTGACGAGGTGGTGATTCGGCGCCTTCGCATCGAGCGCAGCGCAGTAACGGTGCGCGATATTGCGCTACGCGATATCGCTGGGGAAATTATTTTCAAGGCCGATGGCAGTGTTGAAAAAGCCGCTTTTCAGGCCGTCGATCGCAGCATCAGGCTGGCTGTGGTGCCTACCCCCCAGGGGCTGTTGCTCAACATCGAAGGCTTGGCCTGGAAGCCCGCCGGCATGCCGGTTTCTTTCGACTCGCTGCAAGCCAAGGGGCTGCTGCAAAAAAACAAGCTGCTGATTCAGAGCATCGATACCACCTTCCTTGGCGGCATCCTGAAAGGCAACTGGTTGCTCGACTGGAGTAATGGTCTGGTGATGGCCGGTGATGCCAGCCTGCACCGAATCGACTGTCGTCAACTAAGCGCGGCGTTCGTGCCAACGCTGAAGCTGGAGGGCGATCTGGGTGGCACATTGCGCCTGAGAGCCGGCGGGAACGATTGGGCGAGCATGTGGAATAGTCTCGAAGGCATGCTTGATGCGGATATTACCCGGGGTGTTTTGTATGGGGTCGATCTCGGGGAAGTGGCCAGGCGCGGCGGCGGTTCCGCGGTGCGCTCCGGCGCGACAAAATTCGATCGTTTGCGCACCAACATCACGATCAATCCCGGGCAGGTCAGCGGCCGCGACATTCGGCTCGACGCCGGCATGATGACGGCGACCGGTCAGTTCCTGGCCCGTCGCGATCGGCCGATTGATGCCACGTTGAGCATCGGTATCCAGACTTCCGTGTCGAGTCGGCACGTGCCTGTCCATGTCTCGGGGATGCTGCCGGATCTCACAGCTTCCGGTAGCAAATAAAAAAGGGCGAGACCGCGGTCTCGCCCTTTTTGCTCAGCCTTGAAAAAATCAGGCTTTGGTCACGGCGGCGATGGCCTTGGCGACATATTCCAGATTCTTGGTGTTCAGCGCCGCCAGGCAGATACGTCCGGTCGACACGGCGTAGATGCCGAATTCGTCCTTCATCCGTTCGACCTGAGCAGCGGTCAAACCGGTGTAGGAGAACATGCCGCGTTGTTGAACGACGAAGGAGAAATCCTGAGCGACGCCCTGTGCCTTGATGGCATCGACCAAGCCGGTGCGCATGGCACGGATGCGGTCGCGCATGCCGGACAGTTCGGTTTCCCACATCTGACGCAACTCCGGCGTCGCGAGGACGGCGGCAACCAGGGCACCACCGTGAATCGGCGGGTTGGAGTAGTTGGTGCGGATCACCCGCTTGACCTGCGACAGGACGCGAGCGGACTCTTCCTTGCTGGCGGTGATGACGGACAGCGCACCAACGCGTTCGCCGTAAAGCGAGAAGCTCTTCGAGAAGGAACTGGAGACGAAGAACTGTAGGCCGGACGCAGAGAAGGCACGGACGGCGACCGCATCGGCGTCGATGCCGTCGGCAAAGCCCTGGTAGGCCATGTCGAGGAAGGGCACCAGGCCACGCTCGCGGCAGACGTCGACGACTTCCTGCCATTGGGCATCCGAGAGATCGGCGCCGGTCGGGTTGTGGCAGCAGGCGTGCAGGATGATGACGGAACCGGCGGCCAGGCTGTTCAGGCAGGCCTTCATGCCAGTGAAATTGACGCCCCGGGTGGCGGCATCGTAGTACGGATAGTTTTCGACAACGAAACCGGCCGACTCGAACAGCGCACGGTGATTTTCCCAGGAGGGATCGCTGATATAGACTTTGGCGTTCGGGTTCAGGCGTTTCAGGTAATCGGCACCAACCTTCAGCGCGCCGGTGCCGCCCAGGCACTGGGCGGTGATGACCTGGCCGTTGGCGATCAGTTCGGATTCCTTGCCGAGCAACAGGTTCTGCACGGCCTGGTTGTAGGCCGGAGAGCCTTCGATCGGTTGATAACCGCGCGGTAATGCAGCCTTGACGCGTGCGTCTTCGGCCGACTTGACGGCTGCGAGCAGGGGGATTTTGCCGTTGTCGTCGAAGTAAACACCGACGCCAAGGTTGACCTTGGTGCCGCGGGTGTCGGCGTTGAATGATTCGTTCAGGCCGAGGATGGGATCACGCGGGGCCATCTCTACCGCAGCAAAGATCGAAGAGGACATAAGGTCTCCATGGAATAATAGGAACACTGTCCGCGCAGCGCCTTTGCCGCGCGAGGAAAACCGAAGAATTTTAGCATGAGCGAAACCAAGACCAGTATCCCGGTTGTCTGTTTTGAAGGCAGCCCGTATCGATTGCATCAACCGTTTCCACCGGCTGGCGACCAGCCCGAGGCGATTCGCCTGTTGGTCGAAGGCCTGGAGGATGGGTTGTCCTATCAAACGCTGCTCGGTGTGACCGGCTCGGGGAAAACCTACACGATGGCCAATGTCATCGCCCGGACCGGCCGTCCGGCGCTGGTCCTCGCCCCGAACAAGACGCTGGCCGCCCAGCTCTATTCGGAGTTCAAGGAGTTCTTCCCGGAAAACGCCGTCGAGTATTTCGTCTCCTACTACGACTACTACCAGCCGGAAGCCTATGTGCCTTCGCGCGACCTTTTCATTGAGAAGGACAGCTCGATCAACGACCACATCGAGCAGATGCGCCTGTCGGCCACCAAGAGCCTGATCGAGCGGCGCGACGTAGTGATCGTCGCGACCGTCTCCTGCATCTACGGTCTCGGCGACCGTGACGAGTACCACAACATGATCCTGACCATGCGTGTCGGGGATCGCCTGGATCAGCGGGCCATCGTCAAGCGCCTGATCGACATGCAGTACGAACGCAACGATGTCGATTTCCATCGCGGCATTTTCCGCGTGCGTGGCGACATCATCGATATTTTTCCTGCCGAGCATGCCGAGCATGCCATCCGTGTCTCGCTGTTCGACGACGAAATCGAAAGCCTGCAGTTCTTCGATCCGCTGACCGGCCATTTGCTGCACAAGGCGCTGCGGTTTACCGTTTTCCCGGCTTCGCATTACGTGACGCCCCGGGCCACGGTTGTTCGTGCCATCGAGGCGATCAAGGATGAATTGCGCGAACGTATCGATTTCTTCACCCGGAACAACAAGCTGGTCGAAGCTCAGCGCATCGAGCAACGCACCAAATTTGACCTCGAATTGCTCGACCAGATCGGTTTCTGCAAAGGGATCGAAAATTACTCGCGGCATTTTTCCGGGCGCAAGCCGGGCGAATCGCCGCCGACCCTGATCGACTACCTGCCTTCGGATGCCTTGATGTTCATCGACGAATCGCATGTCTCGATCGGCCAGGTTGGTGCGATGTACAAAGGTGACCGATCGCGCAAGGAAAATCTGGTCGATTACGGCTTCCGCCTGCCGTCGGCGCTCGACAACCGGCCATTGAAGTTCAGCGAGTTCGAGGCGCATTTGCGGCAGACCATTTTCGTTTCCGCGACGCCTGCCGATTACGAAAATGAGCATGCCGGGCAGGTCGTTGAGCAGGTGGCCCGGCCGACCGGGTTGGTTGATCCGGAGGTGTTGGTGCGTTCGGCATCGACACAGGTCGACGATTTGCTGGCCGAGAGCAAAAAACGTATCGCACTCGGCGAACGAGTTCTGGTGACGACGTTGACCAAACGCATGGCTGAGGATCTGACCGATTTCCTGGCCGATAATGGCATCAAGGTCCGCTATCTGCACTCAGACATCGATACCGTCGAGCGCGTGGAAATCATCCGTGATCTGCGTCTGGGTGAGTTCGACGTGCTGGTCGGCATCAATCTGCTGCGCGAAGGGCTGGATATTCCCGAGGTATCCCTGGTTGCTATTCTGGATGCCGACAAGGAAGGCTTTTTGCGTTCAGAGCGCTCGCTGATTCAAACCATGGGCCGCGCCGCGCGCCATCTCAATGGCACGGCAATCCTTTATGCTGATACGATTACAAAATCCATGCAGCGTGCGATTGCCGAAACCGAGCGGCGGCGGGAAAAACAGATTACTTTCAATGCGGAGCACGGCATTACGCCGCGCGGGGTGTCCAAGAAAATCAAGGACATCATCGACGGCGTTTATGATGCGGAATCCGCCCAGACCGAATTGAAGGCAGCTCAGCAGCAGGCCGTATATGAGGCAATGGATGAGAAGACAGTAGCCAGGGAGATCAAACGGCTCGAGAAATTGATGTTGGAGTGCGCGAGAAACCTGGAATTCGAAAAAGCGGCGGCAGCCCGCGATGATCTGTTCCGGCTCAGGGAGCGGGTATTCGGCGCGGCGCAGCACGACCCTGACGGAGATGAGACAAAATGAGCTTTCGCGTGCTGCTCGTCTGTATGGGCAACATCTGTCGTTCCCCAACGGCGGAAGGGGTCCTCAGGCAGTATATAAAAAATAATAAATTAGGTGATAGGGTCGAAGTCGACTCTGCGGGAACCCACGGTTACCACGTCGGTGAAGCTCCCGATGCGCGGACGCAGCGCGCCGCCGCCGCCCGTGGCTACAACCTTACCCAGTTTCGTGCCCGCAAGGTCGCCCGGCAGGATCTCGACTATTTCGACCTGATCCTGGCGATGGACAGGAGCAATCTTGAAAACCTGCTTCGCATGGCAACGCCGGAGCAAAAGACACGCATCAAACTGTTCATGGAGTTTGCCAAGAACTTTGATGATGAGGAGGTTCCTGATCCGTATTACGGTCTCGGTCACGGCTTCGATCTGGTGCTCGATATGGTCGAAGACGGCGCCCAGGGGCTGATCGATGAAATCAGGGGAAGACTCGGTAAGCCATAGCGATCTCGTGCGATAGACAAAAAGAAGGGGCACCCATGGGCGCCCCTTCTTTTTTAGTGCAGGCGTTTTACTTGCCTGTTTCAACCATCACCAGCGGTGCTGCCTCGGCCTGTTCGCCAGCCGGCTTCTGCTTGCGCGGACGACCAAGCTTGACCGGCGGTTCCTGGGCGATAACTGCCGGTGCCGTGGTCTGGACCAATACCAGGCCGCTTTCGACCAGGGATTTTTCCAGATCGACTGTCGCAACGACTACGGTCGGTGCCGGTGGGGCTGCAACTTCAACGGTTTCCACAATCTCAACTGCGACAGCTTCAACCGGTGCAGCAACAACGGGGGCGGGTTCAATAGCAACCGATGCGATTTCAGCGACGACCGGTGCAGGTTTTTCCTCGACTGGCGGGACTTCCGCAACGACTTCAGGCTGCGCTGCCGGGGCAGACGCTTCGACCGGAGCAGGAGCTTCGGCTTCGGCGGCCGGGATTACGACAACCAGTGGCTCCTGGCTGACCGGCGGAGCAATGGCTTCGTCGGCCATCGAGCTGTTGTCCTGGGCAACCGGTGCCGCGGTGGCGCTGTCGGTTTCGTTGCGACGTTCGCTACGACCACGGCCGCCACGGCGACCACGGCGACGGGCGCCTTGTTCTTCTCCGTTGCCGCTTTCCTGACCTTCGGGGGCGTTGATCGCCGCATTGTTCGCCGTAACCTCGGCAGCTGCAACTTCAGGCGTCAACTTGTTTTCGACGACTTCCGGTTGCTGGCGCTCGCGGCGCTCCTTGCGTTCACCACGCGGACGGCGTTCCTGACGTTCCGGGCGTTCGCCGGTGGCTGCGGTCGACTCCTCGCGCGGAGCCTTTTCGGCGTTGCGTTCGTTGCGATTGCCTCGTTCCGGACGCTCACTGCGCTCGCCGCGCTCCTGATTGCCGTTGCGGCCACCGCGGCGATTATCGCCACGCCCTTCACCGCGCTCACGACGACCATCGTTACGGCCCTCGCGGGCTTTTTTCGCCGGAGCGGGCGCCGGAGCCGGTTCAACCGCCTTCGGCGGGGTGCGGAACCAGGACATGATCTTGGAGATCAAGCCGCTATCGCTCTGGGCTGGAGTCGTTGAGGCGACTTCAACAATTCTTTCGGCCATCATCGGGGCCGGCTGATCCGGAGAGATGCCCTTGACGACCGCTTCCTGACGGGGTTTGGCGGCTTCCATCTGGGTCGCTTGCTTGATGGCTTCCTCCAGCGGCATGTCGACCATCTTGTAGGACGGCTCGCGGATTTCCTCGTTGTTCAGGTCATCGTGGCGCAGGCGGGTAATCGTGTGCGCCGGGGTTTCGAGATGAACGTTTGGAATCAGCAGGATGGTGACCTTGTGGCGCAGCTCGACGGCCTGGATATCCGGGCGCTTTTCGTTGAGCAGGAAGGTAGCGACATCGACCGGGACTTGGACATGCACGGCACCGGTGTTTTCCTTCATCGCCTCTTCCTCCAGGATGCGCAGGATGTGCAACGCAGCGGATTCGGTGGAGCGGATGTGGCCGGTGCCTGTACAGCGCGGGCAGGAGATGTAGCTGGTTTCCGCCAGGGCAGGGCGCAGGCGCTGACGGGACAGTTCCATCAGGCCGAAGCGGCTGATCTTGCCCATCTGAACACGGGCCCGGTCGAAACGCAGCGCATCGCGCAGGCGGTTTTCGACCTCGCGCTGGTTGCGCTGGTTTTCCATGTCGATGAAGTCGATGACGATCAGGCCGCCAAGGTCGCGCAGGCGCAACTGGCGGGCCAGCTCTTCAGCCGCTTCCAGATTGGTCTTGAAGGCGGTTTCCTCGATGTCGGCACCCTTGGTGGCGCGACCTGAGTTGACGTCGACCGCAACCAGTGCTTCGGTATGGTCAATGACGATGGCGCCACCGGACGGCAGGTTGACCTGACGGACAAACGCCGTTTCGATCTGGTGCTCGATCTGGAAGCGTGAGAACAGGGGAACATCGTCGCGATAGCGCTTGACGCGATTGATGTTGGCCGGCATCACCGTACCCATGAAGGCGCGAGCCTGGTCATAGACTTCGTCGGTGTCGATGAGGATTTCGCCGATTTCCGAATGGAAGTAGTCGCGAATGGCACGAATGACCAAGCTACCTTCTAGGTAAATCAGGAAGGCGCCGTTTTGCTGCTTGGCGGCACCTTCGATGGCGGTCCAAAGTTGCAGCAGGTAGTTCAAGTCCCACTGCAATTCTTCGGATTGGCGGCCGATGGCAGCGGTGCGGGCGATCAGGCTCATGCCGTTGGGGACTTCAAGCTGATCCATGACTTCGCGCAGTTCGGTGCGCTCGTCGCCGTCAACGCGACGGGAAACGCCGCCGCCGCGCGGATTGTTCGGCATCAGGACCAGATATCGGCCGGCCAGCGAAACGTAGGTGGTCAGGGCGGCGCCCTTGTTGCCACGCTCGTCCTTGTCGACCTGAACGATCAGTTCCTGGCCTTCTTTCAGCGCTTCGTTGATCTTGGCGCGACTTACCTCGACGCCGGGTTGGAAGTAGGCGCGAGAAATTTCCTTGAATGGGAGAAAACCATGGCGATCGGCACCGTAGTCGACGAAGCACGCTTCGAGGCTGGGTTCGATGCGGGTAATGACACCCTTGTAAATGTTGCTCTTGCGTTGCTCTTTGGCGGCGGACTCAATGTCGAGATCAATCAGTTTCTGACCATCGACAATGGCGACACGGAGTTCTTCCGCCTGTGTCGCATTGAATAGCATGCGTTTCATTGTATTGGGGCTCCAGCGCGCTTGGGCACGCTGCAACGGAACACCCGTACAGGCAGCGACAGTTTCAGTTATCGGGTTGCGTCATGGGTAAATGGCAAAGGCGATGATGAAAGTGCTGATCAACAAACGGTCGCGTGTTTTTTATTGAAATGCGCAACCTGAAAATTCCTGCAACGGGCAATCCGTGCGTGCTTACGGCGGGCTAATCCATTAACATCACTACTTTTGGTGAGTGAACTTAACCAGTCGTTTTACGTTGGTCTGGCTTGTACAAGTCGCACAAGTGAGGCTTCGGAGCCTGCCGCGTGGCAGTCGCGCTTTATGCACGAGGCAAACGGTCTGACGGTTCTGAATCTCTTGCAAACTGAGACGTAAAACGTGGGCAGTATATTAGAAAATGAACAGCGCTGGTAACTATTCAGTCACCCATCTGGTGATCGACGAAGAGCAGCAGGGCCAGCGATTGGATAACTTCCTGATCCGGCATTGCAAGGGTGTTCCAAAAAGCCATCTTTACCGCATTCTGCGTAGTGGCGAGGTGCGGGTAAATAGCGGCCGGGTCGATGCGACCTACCGCCTGTGCGCCGGCGATAAACTGCGCGTTCCACCTATTCGCATTGCCGAACGGCCGCAGAATGAGGTCGACGAAGCCGCCAAGCAACGGGTCGATCTGCCGATCATTTACGAAGATGAATCCATGCTGGTGATCGACAAACCGGAAGGGATTGCGGTGCACGGCGGTAGCGGGGTCAGTTTTGGCGTTATTGAGGCACTGCGTCGGCAACGGCCGCAAGCCAAGTTCCTTGAGTTGGCCCACCGCCTCGACCGTGAAACCTCGGGTGTGCTGCTGGTCGGCAAGAAGCGGCTGGCATTGACGGCGCTCCACGACATGTTCCGTGAGCACGGGGCCGGGGCGGACAAGCGTTACCTGGTTCTGGTCAAGGGGCGCTGGATGAACACGACCCAACACGTCAAGTTGCCGCTGTATAAATATCTGACGGACAGTGGTGAGCGCCGCGTCTCGGTGAACCCTGAGGGCAAGCCATCGCATACGGTGTTTCGCCTGCTGGCGCGCTGGCCGGAGATGAGCTTGCTTGAAGCCCAGCTAAAAACCGGACGGACCCATCAAATTCGTGTCCATCTGGCGCACCTTGGTTTTCCCATTCTCGGTGACGAAAAATATGGTGATTTCGCTCTGAATCGAGAGAGCAAGCGTAACGGCCTCAAACGCATGGCGCTGCACGCTTGGCGCATGGCGTTTCGACATCCGCTTTCGGCGGCGCTGCTGGAGTGCGTCGCGCCTCTGCCGGACGGCATAAGGAGCTACATCGCGGTGGTCGACCAGCAAAATGTACGAGAATTCACCGCCGAGAATCTGGCGGATATTTTGGCGAAGGGTTGTTGAAGTCAATGAAATACGAACTGGTCGTTTTTGATTGGGATGGCACCTTGCTCGATTCGGCGGGGGCCATTGTTAACGCCATACAGTCGGCCTGTCGCGACCTTGGTCTGGCGATTCCGGATGATACGCGCGCCCGCCATGTGATCGGGCTTGGCTTGTCTGATGCCTTGCGCCATGCGGTTCCCGATCTGCCGCTTGAGCGCTATCAGGAAATGATCGAGCGTTATCGCTTTCATTACCTGTCAAGCGATCACGAGTTGAATCTGTTTGTCGGGGTGCGTGAAATGCTGGCTCGCCTGCAGGCCGCCGGGCATGTCCTGGCGGTCGCGACGGGAAAAGGTCGTCCTGGTCTTGACCGGACGCTTGATCATTCCGGGTTGCGTCCGCTGTTTCAGACTTCGCGCTGCGCCGACGAATGTCATTCCAAGCCGCATCCACAGATGCTGGAAGAGCTGATGGCGGAATGCGGGATTGCTGCCGGGGCGACGATAATGATCGGCGATACCTCGCACGACCTGTTGATGGCCAGCAATGCCGGTGTCGATAGTCTGGCGGTGACCTATGGTGCGCATCCCCATGACCACTTGCTGGAGTGCAAACCGCTGGCTTGTCTGCATACGGTTCAGGAGCTTGATCTGTGGCTGAAGAACTTCGCCTGATCTGCGCCAGTCATGAAGTGGTCGAGGCGGGCAAGGGGGTCAGGTTCACGATAAGGCGTCATCAACAGGATGTGCCAGCCTTCGTCATTCGCTACAAGGGTGGTGTTTATGCCTATTTGAATGAATGTGCACATGTTCCGGCGGAGCTTGATTGGCAACCAGGGGAGTTCTTTGATAATTCCAAGCTATACTTGATTTGCTCGATTCATGGCGCACTTTATGCTCCGGAATCCGGCAGATGTCTCGGTGGACGCTGCCAGGGAAAAGGTTTGAAACCTCTAAGGGTCCGCGAAATTGCAGGACTCATATATTTGGATCAACAGAATAATCATGGATAACCCCCAAACACCCAACAATGCACCTGGCTGGGAACGCCAGGCGCTGGAAAAACTGGCCTTCTCGGCGCTGCAAGAGCAGCGCTTGCGGCGGCGCTGGGGAATATTTTTCAAGTTTCTTGGCTTTGCCTACCTGCTTGTCGTCATGGTTGCGGTTGTCGATTGGGGGGCTGATGCCGAACATTTGGAGCGCCACACGGCACTGGTCAATCTGAATGGCGTCATCCAGGCCAAGGGTGAGGCCAACGGAGAAGATCTGATCGCGGCACTCAACGGTGCTTTCGAGGCCAAGAATGCGGTCGGAGTAATCTTGCGCATCAATAGCCCGGGCGGTAGTCCGGTTCAGGCCGGGATTGTCAATGACGAGATCCGGCGCTTGCGCGGCAAGTATCCGGACAAGCAGTTATACGCAGTCGTCGAGGATATGTGTGCTTCGGGTGGTTACTACGTGGCCGCTGCGGCTGACAAGATTTATGTAGACAAGGCCAGCATCGTTGGTTCGATTGGCGTGCTGATGGATGGCTTTGGTTTTACCGGCACGATGGACAAGTTGGGCGTCGAGCGCCGCTTGCTGACGGCCGGTGCAAACAAGGGCTTCCTCGACCCGTTTTCACCTCAGGCTCCGCAGCACAAGGAGCATGCGCAGCTTTTGCTCAACGATATTCATCAGCAATTCATCGATGTCGTAAAGGCTGGTCGCGGCAAGCGGCTGAAAGAATCCCCGGAGATGTTCTCGGGCTTGATGTGGACGGGCGCGCAAAGCGTCGAGCTTGGCCTTGCCGATGGTTTTGGCAGCGTGGATTCAGTGGCGCGCGATGTCATCAAGGCGGAAAAAGTCCTTGATTACTCGGTCAAGGACAATATCGCTGAACGCTTTGCCAAGCGATTGGGGGCAAGCACCTTTGCCGGATTCTGGAATGGCTTTTCGGAAAGCGCTCAGGGCGTTCGTTTTCAGTAGCGGCTTAGGCGAGCAGAAGGAAAACTGACGGACGCCGCTCGATTTCGGGCGGCGTTTGTTTTTTCCATTGCTGGATTGTTCGCGTCAGTACCGATTCGCCGGGTAGCGTGAGGTCGGTTGCGACAGCCAGGCGAGTTCCCGGTTGGCAGGCTTGCAGGATGCTGTCGAACATTTGCCGGTTGCGATATGGCGTCTCGATGAAAATCTGCGTTTGCTGCCGCTTTCTGGATTCGCTTTCGAGCTCTTTCAGGGCTTTGCTTCGGTCGGCTTCCTTGGCCGGCAGGTAGCCTTGAAAGGCAAAACGCTGACCATTCAAGCCTGAGGCCATTAGGGCGAGCAGTAGCGACGAGGGGCCGATGAGCGGAACGACGCGGATGTTTTCCTTTTGCGCCAGTCCCACCAGATTTGCCCCGGGGTCGGCGACAGCGGGGCAGCCGGCCTCGGAGAGCAGGCCGACGTCGTGGCCGGTACGCAAGGGAGCGAGCAGAAGGTCGAGCTCGTTCGTCTTGGTGTGCTCGTTAAGCTCCACCAGTGTCAATTCCTGCAGGGGGGTATCGGTCCCCGCTGCCTTGAGAAAGGCGCGGGCTGTCTTGGCCTGTTCGACGACGAAATGTGTCAATGGCTTGATTGTCGCCAATACATTGGCTGGCAAGGATTCCGCTGGAGCCGTCGGTCCCAGTGGTACGGGTATCAGGTAGAGTGTGCCCGGCATCAAAGTATCGCCATGCCCTGGCGACGCAGCATGTCGCATAGCGCAATCAGTGGCAAACCAACCAGGGCGTTGGGATCTTCCCCCTTCATGCTGCTCAGCAGGGCGATGCCAAGGCCCTCGGATTTGGCCGAGCCGGCACAGTTGTAGGCGGGCTCGCGGCGGAGGTAGTTCTCAATTTCCGTGTCGCGCAGTTGGCGAAAAGTTACCAGTGTCGGAACGCCATGCACATCGGCTTCGCCGGTCCTTGAGTTGAACAGGCAGAGGCCAGTGAAAAAATTAACGGTTTTCCCCGACAAGGCTCGCAGTTGCTCGACGGCGCGCTCGTGGGTGCCGGGCTTGCCATAAATTTCACCATCGACGGTAGCGACTTGGTCGCTACCGATGATCAGGGCATCCGGATATGCTTCGGCAACTGCTCGTGCCTTGGCTTCAGACAGGCGCAAAGCCATGGCCTCAGGTGTTTCACCGGCGAGGGGGCTTTCATCGGTTTGCGGATTGGCGACTTCAAAAGGCAGCCCGAGACGGCCCAGCAACTCCCGCCGGTAGGGCGAGGTTGACGCGAGAATTAGTTTTGGTGGCATGAAAGGCTCGTTACAACAAGGTGTTGCGATTACTTCTTGAAGCAGCACTTTGTTTTGACTTGGAAAGCCAAAAATAATATCATCTAGGGTTTAAGTCGTAACAGCTCAACATTGAAAAGAATTTCAGACGCTTTTGTTTTTGCTAGGGAAGGCCGTGTTCTTGAGGGAACGCTGCCAGTCTCTGTCCTTGAGCGTCTGCATGATCTGCTGACCGAGGTGGAGGGAGAGGTATCTTTCCGCCTTCAGGGGTCTCAGGGGGCGCGCGGAGAGTGCATGCTGCATCTGGAGGTTTCGGGAGTTATCCCGCTGGCCTGTCAGCGCTGCCTGAACGCCGTTCCTCATGAACTCGATGTCGACAGCTTGCTGGAACTCGTTCCTGAAGGCGCCGACTTGTCGCAAGATGAGCTGGAAGACGACACCCGGGATTTCCTGCCGGTGGCACGCGAACTGGATGTGGTTGAGTTGGTGGAGGATGAAATTCTCCTGGCTCTGCCAGTCGCGCCGCGGCACGAAAAATGTGGTTTGCCTGGCGCAGCCGATGCCGGCGAACGGGTTCATCCGTTCGCAACATTGGCCGGGCTTAAAGGCAAGCCGAACTGATTTTTTTGGAGTATCAACATGGCCGTTCAACAGAACAAAAAATCCCCTTCCAAGCGTGGTATGCATCGCGCTCACGATTTCCTCGTCGCACCGCCGCTGGCTGTCGAGCCGACCACGGGCGAGACGCATCTGCGTCACCACATTTCTCCCAACGGGTTTTACCGTGGCAAGAAAGTCCTGAAGGCAAAGGGCGAGTAATCGTTCATTGAAGGGGCAGGCGGTTCGTTTCGGACCGCCTGCCTTTTCTTTTGTTATGACAACCCGCATTGCTATTGATTGCATGGGGGGTGACCACGGGCCGTCTGTAACGGTTCCGGCGGCTATCCAGTTTCTTGCGGAGCAAACGGCAGCAAATCTCATCCTGGTGGGTCAGGAGGAGGTTTTGCGCCCCTTGCTTGGCAGCCATGCCCAAAATCCTCGTCTACGTCTGGTCCATGCCTCGGAAGTGGTTGGTATGGACGAGTCGCCATCGCTCGCCCTGCGCGGCAAGAAAGACTCGTCCATGCGCGTCGCCGTCAACCTGGTCAAGGCCGGGGAGGCTGACGCCTGCGTTTCTGCGGGCAATACCGGGGCGCTGATGGCAATTTCCCGGTTCGTGCTGAAAATGCTGCCCGGCATCGATCGCCCCGCCATCTGCGCGCCACTGCCGACAATCAACGGTCATACGCACATGCTCGACTTGGGCGCCAACGTCGACTGTGGGCCGGAACATTTGCTGCAGTTCGGCATCATGGGGGCCATGCTGGTGGCCGCCATGGAGCACAAGGATCGGCCGACTGTCGGCATCCTCAATATCGGTGAGGAGGAGATCAAGGGCAACGAGGTTGTCAAAGCGGCGGCCGAACTGTTGCGTAGATCCGATCTCAACTTTGTCGGTAATGTCGAGGGTGACGGAATTTTCAAAGGCGAAGCCGATGTGATCGTTTGCGACGGCTTTGTCGGTAATGTTGCTTTGAAGACTTCCGAAGGTCTGGCGCAGATGTTGGCCTCTTCGTTGCGTAGCGAGTTCAAACGTAACTGGTTAACAAAAATTGCCGCATTGATTGCCATTTCCGTCCTCAATAACTTCAAGAAGCGTTTTGACCATCGACGTTACAACGGGGCCATTCTTCTCGGACTCAAGGGGATTTCAGTCAAGAGCCACGGTTCGGCTGATGTGATGGCCTTCGGTAACGCGATTTCGCGCGCCTTCGATGCTGCGGAAAATCGTGTTCTGGAACGTATTACCGGGCGTATGGCCCAGATGGCTGCGGTTAAAGCCGTCGCTGTGGAGAGTGTCTGAATGTATGCACGTCTGATCGGTACGGGCAGCTGCCTTCCCGGAAACCCCGTAAGTAACCACGATCTGGCTGCGCGTGGCATCGATACCAATGATGAATGGATCGTCACGCGTACCGGTATTCGCAGTCGCTACCTTGCTGCTCCGGGCACTACCTCCAGCGAACTGGGTTTGGTGGCGGCGCAGCGTGCTCTGGAAATGGCCGGTGTTGCAGCCAGCGAAATTGATCTGATCATTGTCGCTACCTCGACGCCGGACTTTATTTTCCCCAGTACCGCCTGTCTGATTCAAGGGCAGTTAGGTAACAAAGGGGCGGCGGCTTTTGATGTACAGGCGGTTTGCAGCGGTTTTACCTATGCACTGGGGATTGCCGACAAATTTATTCGCTCCGGTAGTCACAAAAAAGCGCTGATCATCGGTGCCGAGGTCTTTTCACGGATCCTCGACTGGACCGATCGCGGCACCTGCGTGCTATTCGGTGACGGTGCCGGTGCTGTCGTGCTTGAAGCCTCAGATGCGCCTGGAATTCTCGCTACGGCGATGCATGCCGACGGTAGCCAGAATGGCATTTTGAATGTTCCCGGCCAGATTAGCGGCGGACAGGTAACTGGTGATCCATTCCTGCGTATGGATGGTCCTGCCGTCTTCAAGTTTGCTGTCCGGGTGCTGGCGGATGTTGCCGAAGAAGTCTGTCACTCGGCTGGCATTCAGACCGGTGACGTTGACTGGCTGATTCCGCATCAGGCCAATATTCGCATCATCGATGCGACGGGGAAAAAACTAGGTATCGATCGTAGCAAGGTCATCGTGACTGTTGATCGTCACGGCAATACCTCGGCAGCCTCGGTGCCACTGGCACTCGATGAGGCGGTGCGTGACGGACGCATCCAGCGCGGCCAGAAAGTGCTGCTGGAGGGCGTTGGCGGAGGCTTTACCTGGGGCGCTGCCCTGCTCGAATTCTGATTCAGGAGACGGACAAACATGTCTTTTGCTTTCGTATTTCCCGGCCAAGGCTCGCAGAGCGTTGGCATGATGGCTGCCTACGGCGATTCCGCCGTGGTGCGCGCCACCTTTGATGAAGCTTCGGCCGCTCTCGGTGATGACCTTTGGGCGATGGTTGCCGAAGGGCCGGCCGACGTGCTGACTCAGACGGTTAATACCCAGCCGGTGATGTTGACGGCAGGCATCGCTGCCTGGCGCCTGTGGCTGGAAAAGGGCGGGCGCAAGCCCGTCGTTCTGGCCGGTCACAGCCTGGGCGAATACTCGGCGCTGGTCGCTGCCAACGTCCTTGAGCTCAAGGAGGCCGTACCGCTGGTTCGCTTGCGTGCTGCCGCCATGCAGGCCGCCGTGCCGCTTGGAACAGGAGGTATGGCGGCGGTGCTGGGGCTGGACAACGCCCGTATTGCTGAAGCCTGCGTCGAAGCGGCTCAAGGTGAAGTTGTTGAGCCAGTCAATTTCAATGCCCAGGGGCAGACCGTGATTGCCGGTCACAAGGCTGCCGTCGAGCGTGCCATGGAAGCCTGCAAGGCTCGCGGCGCCAAGATGGTCAAGGCCTTGCCGGTATCGGCACCTTTCCACTCCTCGTTGATTCGTCCTGCCGCCGACAAACTGGCGGCGCGCCTGGCTGAGTTGACGCTGCGTGTGCCGGCGACTCCGGTAATCAACAACGTGGATGTGACCATCGAAAGCGATCCGGTTCGTATCAAGGATGCGTTGGTCCGCCAGGCCTACAATCCGGTTCGCTGGGTTGAGACGATTCAGTCGATGGCCGCAATGGGGGTCACGACGATCGCCGAATGCGGTCCGGGCAAGGTGCTGGCTGGTCTGAGCAAGCGCTGTGCTGACGGCGTGACCGGCGTTGCCCTGGCCGATATCCTAGCTATCGATGCCAACCTCGGTCTGGAGTAGTTGATGCTGAATGACAAGATTGCGCTGGTTACCGGTGCCACACGCGGCATCGGTCGTGCCATTGCGCTGGAACTCGGCAAGCGTGGCGCTACCGTTATCGGCACGGCCACTAGCGATGATGGAGCGGCAAAGATTTCTGCCTTTCTTGCCGAAGCTGGCCTGAAAGGGAAGGGCGTGGCTCTCAATGTATGCGATGCGGCCCAGACCGACTCGGTACTTGGTGATATCGTCGCGGATTTCGGTGCCATAACGATTCTCGTCAATAATGCTGGGATTACTCGTGACAATCTGGCCATGCGCATGGGCGACGACGAGTGGGATGCCGTAATCGACACTAATCTCAAGGCGGTTTTCCGCATGTCGCGCGGCGTCATGCGGGGCATGATGAAGGCGCGTTTCGGTCGTATCGTCAATGTCACGTCGGTCGTTGGCTATTCCGGAAATGCCGGACAGGCCAATTATTGCGCCGCCAAGGCCGGCGTTGCGGGAATGTCCCGTTCGCTGGCTCGCGAACTGGGTAGCCGTAACATCACTGTTAATTGTGTTGCGCCGGGCTTTATTGCCACCGACATGACACATGCACTGACCGAAGAGCAAAAGAAGGCTATGCTTGCCTCAATTCCTCTTGGTCGAGCTGGAACGCCGGAAGATATCGCCGGTGCTGTCAGTTTTCTCGTATCCCCGACCGCCGCCTACATCACGGGCACGACAGTGCATGTGAATGGCGGCATGTTTATGGATTAATTCCCGGAAGCCTCGGCTTTTGGTAAACTTGCAACGTTTTTTTTCGTACCCCTGAGGGGAAGGAGTTTTTCTAATGGATAACATCGTAGAGCGCGTCAAGAAGATCGTCGCCGAACAACTGGGCGTGAACGAAGCGGACATCAAGAATGAGTCCTCCTTTGTGGACGATCTGGGCGCGGATTCCCTGGACACCGTCGAACTGGTCATGGCGCTGGAAGAAGAATTCGAGTGCGAAATCCCTGACGACCAGGCTGAGAAGATCACCACGGTCCAGCAGGCTGTCGATTTCATCCTCGCCAACAAAAAATAAACCAATTCTGGTTGCCCTAGGTAAGGCCGGCCTCCATGGCCGGCCTTGCCACATTTGCTTTCGGAGTGAACCTTGGCACGTCGCAGAGTCGTAATTACCGGACTGGGTATCGTTAGCCCGGTCGGAAACACCGTCGAAGAGGCTTGGCAGAATATTCTGGCCGGCCGCTCCGGCATCGCCCATGTCACTAAGTTCGATGCATCTACCTTTCCGGTTCAGATTGCCGGCGAGGTCAAGAATTTTGATATCGCCAGCTATATCTCGGCTAAGGATGCCCGTCGAATGGATACTTTCATTCATTTCGGCATGGCGGCCGGCATTCAGGCTGTGCGTGATGCAGGCCTGGATCAGGAAAACGTGGCCGATCTCGAGCGCGTTGGCGTCGCCATTGGTTCAGGAATTGGTGGTCTGCCACTGATCGAAGCGACCAAGGAGGAGTACATCGCCGGCGGTGTCCGTAAGGTTTCGCCGTTCTTCGTGCCGGGATCAATCATCAACATGATTTCCGGCAACCTGTCCATCATGTATGGCTTCAAGGGGCCGAATATCGCCCTCGTTTCAGCCTGTACCACGGGGACGCACTCCATTGGCGACGCTGCCCGCATCATCGAGTACGGCGATGCCGACGTGATGGTTGCTGGTGGTGCCGAGTCTACGGTGTCGCCGCTCGGTATGGGGGGGTTCTGTGCCGCTCGCGCGCTGTCCACCCGCAATGACGATCCGGCAACCGCCAGTCGTCCGTGGGACAAGGATCGCGATGGATTCGTCTTGGGCGAGGGGGCTGGGGTCATGGTTCTTGAGGAGTATGAGCATGCCAAGGCCCGTGGCGCCAAGATCTATGCCGAGCTAACCGGCTTTGGCATGAGTGCTGATGCCCACCACATTACGGCTCCGGATACCGATGGCCCACGGCGTAGCATGCTGAACGCCCTGAAAAATGCCGGCGTTGGGCCGTCTGATGTGCAGTATCTGAATGCCCACGGTACTTCGACCCCCCTCGGCGACAAAAACGAAACGGCGGCCATCAAGCTGGCGTTTGGTGATAGTGCCTACAAGGTGGTGGTCAATTCGACCAAGTCGATGACTGGGCATTTGTTGGGTGGTGCTGGCGGGATCGAGTCGTTATTTACGGTCCTTGCCATTCATCATCAGATCTCGCCGCCAACCATCAATATTTTCAATCAGGATCCGGAATGCGATCTTGATTACTGCGCCAATACGGCACGAAAAATGAAAATTGATATTGCGCTGAAGAATAATTTCGGCTTCGGCGGCACCAACGGTTCGCTGGTATTCCAGCGCGTCTGATCCGGCGTGTCAGGTAAAAACGATGCAGTTTCCGATTACCATCGGACTGCACCGTTCTCGTTTTCTGGACGCGGTTTTGCTTCTTGCCGCTTTCTCGGCAACCGCTGCGGCGCTGGCTTTTCGACAATCGCCCCTAGTTCAGCTGGCGTTTGTGATGGCGACCTGGCTACTTTTTGGACTAGCCTGGCGGCAGATGTCGCCGAAGCTTTCAGCAATTCGTCTCGAGCGTGCCGGGCAGGTTTCCATTCGTGGCATTCGTGAAAGTGATTTCCTGGCGACCCGCTTGCTGCCGGGGGCAACGGTTCATCCGTGGTTGACCATCATCAGGTTGGTAGCCGACAACGGACAGTGTCATACGCTGATTGTTACCGTCGATTCGCTGAAACGACAGGATTTTCGACGCCTTCGGGTGTTTCTCCGCTGGCAGGCTGATTTCAACGTGCCGGACGACGACGCTTGAGAACCGTGTTTTTCGCCTTTTTCAGCATTTCAGGATAGTCGCGGGAAAAGTGCAGGCCACGACTTTCCTTGCGCTGCATGGCACAGCGCACAATCAAATCGGCCGTAACGACGAGATTGCGTAGTTCAATCAGGTCATGGCTGACCCGGAATGTCGAGTAAAACTCATGGATTTCGCGTGTCAGCAAGCCAATGCGATGTTTGGCCCGTTTCAGGCGTTTGGTGGTGCGAACGATTCCGACGTAATCCCACATGAAGCGGCGCAACTCATCCCAGTTGTGCGAAATGACCACTTCTTCGTCGGTATCGGTGACGCGGCTTTCATCCCAAAGTGGCAGCTCCGGTAGGGCCTCTGTTTTTCTGCTGAGAATGTCCTTGACTGCCGCTTCCGAGAAAATCAAGCACTCAAGCAGCGAATTCGAGGCCAGTCGGTTGGCGCCGTGCAGGCCGGTACAGGAAGCCTCACCCGCGACGTAGAGATTGGCGACATCTGTTTGTCCATTGAGGTCGCTGACGATGCCGCCGCAGGTGTAATGCGCGGCGGGAACCACTGGAATCGGCTCGCGTGCGATATCGATGCCAAGTTCGAGGCAGCGGGCGTGGATGTTGGGGAAGTGATTGAGGATGAAATCCTCGCCCTTGTGCGAGATGTCGAGGAAAACACAATCGAGGCCGCGTTTCTTCATCTCGAAATCGATCGCCCGGGCGACGATGTCGCGTGGGGCGAGTTCAGCCCGTTCATCGTGTTCCGGCATGAAGCGCGTCCCGTCGGGCAGACGGAGCAGGCCGCCTTCGCCACGAACCGCTTCGGAAATCAGGAAAGATTTTGCCTGTGGATGATAAAGGCAGGTCGGATGGAACTGGATGAACTCCATGTTCGAAACCCGGCAGCCGGCGCGATAAGCCATGGCAATGCCGTCGCCGGTCGAGGTGTCGGGGTTGGTCGTGTAGAGATAAACCTTGCCTGCGCCACCGGTCGCCAGTAGCGTGTTTGGGGCGCCTATCGTGATTACTTCACCATTGCGACTATCCAGAACATACGCGCCGAAACAGCGGTTTTCTCCGGTTCCCAGTTTTTCACCGGTAATCAGGTCAATGGCGATGTGGCTTTCGAGTACCGTGATATTCGGATTGGCGCGGACTTTTTTGGTCAGCGTATTTTGGACGGCTAGGCCGGTAGCGTCGGCGACGTGAATAACGCGACGGGCGCTGTGGCCGCCTTCGCGGGTCAGGTGATAGCCCGCTTCGTCCTTGGTGAAGGGGACGCCCTGTTCGATCAACCATTCAATGGCGCGGCGACCGTTTTCAACCACGAAGCGGGTGGCCGGTTCATCATTGAGCCAAGCACCTGCGATCAGGGTGTCCTGAATGTGCGCCTCGATCGAGTCCTGGCTGTCGAGAACTGCTGCAATACCGCCTTGAGCCCACCCGGATGCCGAGTCTTCCAAGCTCCGTTTGCTGACCAGCGCCACACGGCAATGCTCGGCTAGCCTGAGGGCGGCCGACTGTCCGGCCAACCCGCTGCCGATGATAAGGACATCAAAATTCTGCACGGCTGTTCTCTAGGGGGATTATTTTGACTGAAATATAGCACGTGGAAAACCCATCTTCCCGTTACAGACAGTCACAATTAAGGATAATCCCCTATCTACTGCTCAAAAAATGCTGAGCTATACTCCGATTCATAAACATACTAACGACTACCCCCAGGGAAAACGAGAGCCATGAGTGAGCGCGAGATCGATCAGGCACTGGTCGAGCGGGCGCAAGGCGGAGATCAGCGCGCCTTCGACCAGTTGGTAAGCAAATACCAGCGCAAGTTGGGCCGTCTGCTTTCGCGCTTTATTCGCGATCCAGCGGAAGTGGAGGATGTTTCACAAGAGGCATTCATCAAGGCTTATCGCGCCTTGCCGTCCTTTCGGGGAGATAGTGCCTTCTACACTTGGCTTTATCGCATTGGCATCAATACCGCCAAAAATTATCTGGTTTCGCAAGGTCGGCGTGCTCCAACGTCTACTGAGTACGACGCCGAGGAGGCGGAGGGCTTTGAAGATGCGAGTCAGTTACGCGACATCAATACCCCCGAGAGTCTGCTTCTCTCGAAGCAGATCGGCCAGACCGTAAATTCGGCAATGGAAGCCTTGCCAGAGGAATTGCGGACGGCCATCGTATTGCGCGAAATAGATGGGATGTCATACGAAGAAATTGCCGGAATCATGGCCTGTCCGATTGGAACCGTACGTTCCAGAATTTTCCGGGCGCGCGAAGCGGTTGCGGCTAAATTACGTCCGCTGCTGGATATCGCACCCGATCGACGTTGGTGAAATATGAATGAAGAAAATAGCACTATCCAGGCGGTCGTCCGCTCAGTGGATGGCGATCAGGCACTGGTTGAAGTCGAGCAGGGCGGCTGCGGCCGTTGTCACGAAAAGGGTGGCTGTGGTGGTCAGCATTTGACGCAGATGTTTTGCAGCGGACCGAAGACTTACCGTGTGGACAATCTCGTTGCTGCCTCGGTCGGCGAGCGTGTGACTGTTGCGATCGCTGCTGGCAGTGTGCGACGCACGGCCAATCTGGCCTACGGCGTGCCGCTCCTGTCCATGCTTGTCGGAGCAGCGCTCGGTACGCAAATCGGTGGTGATTTGGGAGCGGTGTTGGGGGCCGGTGGGGGACTTGTTCTTTCGGTTTTTTACGTTCGCTTTCGTTCTCGAGATGGCTCTGGAAATTTCACCGAACGTCCCCACATCATTTCCCGATCCTAGTTGAATCAGGAGGTATGCTGCCAATGAATCGTCTTATTACTGCTTTTTCGCTAATTTTTTTCTGCTCATTAGTTAATGCTCAGGCGCGCGGTCTGCCGGATTTTTCTGAGCTTGCCGAGAAGCAAGGGCCTGCCGTGGTGAATATCAGCACCACACAGGTTACGCGTGGCCAAAACCAGATGATGCCGTTTCCGTTCGATGAGAACGACCCGGCCTTTGAATTTTTCAAGCGCTTCATTCCGCGCCCACCCAGCGGTGCGACGCCGCGTGAGTTCGAGAACAAATCGCTCGGCTCCGGTTTCATCATCAGCAGCGATGGCTACATACTGACCAATGCCCACGTGGTGGATAGCGCCGATGAGGTTACCGTGCGCTTGACGGACAAGCGCGAATTCAAGGCCAAGACTATCGGATCGGACAAGCGGACCGATGTGGCGTTAATCAAGATCGAGGCCACCGGTCTGCCGGCTGTCAAATTGGCGGACACCGCGCAGTTGAAAGTGGGGGAGTGGGTGGTCGCCATCGGATCGCCATTCGGCTTCGATAATTCGGTCACCGCAGGGATCGTTTCGGCCAAGGGCCGCTCGTTGCCGCAGGAAAATTACGTTCCTTTCATCCAGACCGATGTCGCGATCAATCCGGGTAATTCGGGCGGGCCGCTGTTCAATATGCGCGGCGAGGTGGTTGGCATAAATTCCCAGATTTACAGTCGCAGCGGCGGCTATATGGGACTTTCCTTTGCCATTCCCATCGATGTGGCAATGGAGGTGCAAAGTCAGTTGCGTGCATCCGGCAAAGTGAGTCGCGGTCGTCTTGGCGTGGTCATACAGGAGGTCAGCAAGGAGTTGGCCGACTCGCTGGGCTTGAGTAGGCCGATTGGGGCTGTGGTCAATGCCGTTGAAAAAGGTGGCCCGGCTGAAAAGGCTGGCCTGGAGGCCGGTGATGTGATCTTGAAGTTCGATGGCAAGACTATCAACAACTCGGCCGATTTGCCGCGCATGGTCGGGGTTGTCCGGCCGGGAAGCCGCGCGGTGCTGCAGGTCTGGCGCAAAGGGGCGACCCGTGATATTGCCGTTACGGTCGGCGAAATGGTCGACGAAAAACAAGCCAGCGCTCGTCAGTCCAGGGGGGGCAAGCCGCCTGAGCAGGCCGCCAACCGTCTCGGTCTGGTCGTCAATGAACTGACTGCCGAACAAAAGCGCGAGCTGAAAATGAACTCGGGGCTGCTCATCGAAGAGATTCGTGGCTCCGGTGCACGTGCCGACCTGCGGCCGGGTGACATTGTCATCGCGGTCATCAGCAAGGGGGCGACTACCGAAGTCAAGACTGTTGATCAGTTCAATAAACTGCTTGCCCAGTTCGAGAAGGGCAGCAATGTTACGCTGTTGATCCGCCGTGGTGACATGCAGACTTTCGTCACAATCAAGGGTTTGAACGGTGGGGGTTGAACTGACCCTGCTTAGCCGCAGCTACTGCCACCTCTGTCACGACATGGAGATGGCTTTGGCGCCGTTGGCTGCCGAGTTTTCGGCCGTGGTCACCGTGGTTGATGTCGATGCCGACCCGGTGCTCGAAGCGAAGTACGACGAAATGGTGCCGGTTTTGCTGCATGGCGAAACAGAGCTTTGTCATTACTTCCTCGATGAGGCTAAAACCCGTGAATATTTGGCCGAAATCCGCTAAAATTCAGGGTCTTCTGAACAGGGAAGGGCGCTGGAAAAGCGCCCTTTTTTACTAGCATCAATGGATCACATCCGTAATTTCTCTATCATTGCCCATATCGACCACGGCAAATCAACGCTGGCCGATCGCATCATCCATCTTTGTGGCGGTCTTTCCGACCGTGAAATGGAAGCGCAGGTACTCGACTCGATGGATATCGAGCGCGAACGCGGCATTACCATCAAGGCCCAGACTGCTTCGCTGCAGTACAAGGCACGTGATGGCAAGATCTACAATCTGAACCTGATCGATACCCCGGGGCACGTCGATTTTTCGTACGAGGTTTCCCGTTCGCTGTCGGCCTGCGAAGGTGCGCTACTGGTTGTTGATGCCTCGCAGGGAGTTGAAGCGCAGACCGTGGCTAACTGTTACACCGCCATCGAGCTGGATGTCGAAGTTGTGCCGGTTTTGAACAAGATTGATCTGCCGTCGGCTGACCCGGATAGCGCCCGTCAGGAAATCGAGGATGTGATCGGTATTGACGCCACTGATGCGGTATTGGCTTCGGCCAAGACCGGTCTTGGTGTCGAGGATATTCTTGAAGCCGTTGTAGCCCGTGTGCCGGCTCCCAAGGGTGATCCATCGGCACCGCTCAAGGCGCTGATCATTGATTCATGGTTCGATAATTATGTCGGCGTGGTGATGCTGGTTCGTGTCGTTGATGGCGTGCTTCGTCCGAAGGACAAGCTGCTGTTCATGGCGACCGGTGCTATCCAGTTGTGTGAGCAGGTCGGCGTTTTTTCACCGAAATCGGTTCCGCGCGATGCGTTGCGGGCTGGCGAAGTGGGTTTCGTCATTTCCGGCATCAAGGAACTGAAAGCGGCGAAGGTCGGCGATACGATCACTACGGTCGACCGCAAGGCCGCTTCGGCCTTGCCCGGCTTCAAGGAGATCAAGCCGCAGGTGTTTGCCGGTTTGTATCCCGTGGAATCCAATCAGTACGACTCGCTGCGTGAAGCGCTGGAAAAGCTCAAGCTCAATGACGCATCATTGCAGTATGAGCCGGAAGTCTCGCAAGCCCTTGGCTTCGGCTTCCGTTGCGGTTTTCTTGGCCTGCTGCATATGGAAATCGTGCAGGAGCGCCTTGAGCGCGAGTTCGATCAGGACCTGATCACCACTGCCCCGACGGTTGTCTACGAGGTCGTGCTGCGTGACGGAACGCTGGTTCAGATCGAAAATCCGGCCAAATTGCCTGAACTCAGCAAGATTGAAGAAATACGCGAGCCGATCATTTCGGCGACGATCTTTGTGCCACAGGATTATCTCGGTAACGTAATTACGCTGTGCAACCAGAAGCGCGGCAATCAGGTCGATATGCATTACCACGGCCGGCAGGTGAAGCTGGTCTATGAGATGCCGATGGCTGAAGTGGTGATGGATTTCTTCGACAAGCTGAAGTCCTGTTCAAAAGGCTATGCCTCGCTGGACTACGACTTCAAGGAATATCGTGCGGCCGATGTCGTCAAGCTCGATATCCTGATCAACACCGAGAAAGTCGATGCGCTGTCGTTGATCGTGCACCGAGCCAATTCGCAATATCGCGGCCGGGAACTCGCTTCCAAGATGCGCGAACTGATTCCTCGTCAAATGTATGACGTAGCGATCCAGGCTGCCATTGGGTCGCACATCATCGCCCGTGAAAACGTCAAGGCGATGCGCAAGGACGTGCTGGCCAAGTGTTACGGCGGCGACATTTCGCGCAAGAAAAAACTGCTGGAAAAGCAGAAGGCAGGCAAGAAGCGGATGAAGCAGGTGGGCAGTGTGGAAATTCCGCAGGAAGCCTTCCTCGCAGTGCTTCGTGTCGATAATTGAGAATAGCGATGAACTTTGCCCTGATTCTTTTTGTGCTGCTGGTGATTACCGGCGTGCTTTATGCGGTTGATATTCTGAAATTCCGCAAGCTTCGTGTAAAAATTGGGCCGGAACCCCTTTGGGTCGAGTGGGGAGCCAGCTTCTTCCCGGTCATCCTGATCGTCTTCGTGCTCCGCTCCTTTCTGTTCGAGCCTTTCAAGATTCCCTCCGGCTCGATGATCCCGACGTTGTTGGTTGGTGATTTTATTTTGGTGAACAAATTCACCTATGGCATCCGCCTGCCGGTGATCAACAAGAAAATCATTAGCATCAACGAACCGCAACGTGGCGATGTGATGGTTTTTCGTTATCCGGAAGATCCGTCGCTCGACTACATTAAGCGCGTTGTCGGATTGCCGGGCGACACCGTGGCCTACCAAAACAAGCGTTTGACCATCAATGGCCAGCCGGTTGAAATGACCAAAACGGCTGACTATCTGCACCCGGAACGTCTTTACTATTCGGAACAGTATCTTGCCAAGATGGGCGAGGTTCAGCATAACCTGCTCAACGATACCGATGCGCCGGCTTTTGTGCCCGATGCCGGGCGTTTTCCCTATCGCGAAAATTGTTCTTACAATGCTGCTGGCGTTACCTGCAAGGTGCCGGCCGGGCATTATTTCATGATGGGTGATAACCGCGATAACAGCCGGGATAGCCGGGCTTGGGGTTTCGTGCCCGAAGAAAACATAGTCGGCAAGGCGTTCTTTATCTGGCTTAACCTCAGCGATCTCAGCCGGATCGGTTCCTTCAAGTAAGGGGATATCAATGAAATATCAACGTGGCGTGGCGCTCTCTGGTCTGATTTTCTGGGGCATTGTCCTTGTTCTGGTGGCTGTGCTCGGTATGAAAGTGGCTCCGACCGCCATCGAGTACTTCAAGATTTTGAAGGACTCCAAAGCTGTCGTCGCTCAGGTTGGCCCCGATGCCACGGTTGCCGATGTCCGCAAGTCGTTCGACAAGTTCGCTGAAATCGACATGCTCGAGTTTTACGGCAACCAACTCGATATATCGAAGGATGGCGGCAAAATCGTCATCGAATTTGCCTATGAAAAGCGTATTCATCTTTTCTGGAATGTCAGCCTGCTGATTGACTACAAAGGGTCGACCGCTGAGTAATATGGCATGACCGCGCAGTCCGTTGCCAATACTCTCGGCCACTGTTTTTCTGACCAGACTCTTCTCCGGACGGCGCTGACGCACCGTAGTTTTGGTACGCCGAATAATGAGCGGCTGGAATTTCTCGGCGATGGCATTCTTGATTGTGTTATCGCTGCGGCCTTGTTTCATCGCTTTCCGGATTTTCCGGAGGGCGATCTGTCCCGTTTGCGTGCCAACCTGGTTCGCCAGGACGCCTTGCATCGCCTGGCCTTAAGCCTCGATATCGGCGGCTGCCTGCGCCTGGGTGAGGGCGAACTAAAAAGCGGTGGTGCCCAACGCCCTTCGATTCTGGCCGATGCGCTCGAGGCCTTGTTTGGCGCGATCTATCTCGATGCCGGTTTCGATGCTGCCTACGCGGTCATCATCAAGCTGTATACCCCTCTGCTGGATGAGCTGCGACCAGGACAGGTGCAGAAGGATGCCAAAACCAGCTTGCAGGAGTGGCTGCAAGGGCGCAAGAAACCGTTGCCCCGTTACCAGCTTCTTGAAGCGACCGGCGCTGCCCACGAGCAGCGTTTCAAGGTGGCTTGTGAAATTGACCATCCGTCCGTGCGTACCGTCGGTTACGGACCTAGCCGCCGTATTGCGGAGCAGATCGCCGCCGAACAGGCATTGAAAGAATTGAAGGCATGAAAAAAATCCGTTCCGGTTACATCGCTATCGTGGGCCGACCCAATGTTGGCAAGTCGACGCTGCTCAACCGTCTGGTTGGGGAAAAAATCAGTATTGTTTCGCGCAAGGCGCAAACGACTCGCCACCGGATTACCGGCATCGTGACCAAGGAGGATGCGCAATTCGTCTTCGTTGACACCCCCGGTTTTCAGACCAAGTTTTCCAATGCCTTGAACCGGGCAATGAATCGCGGCGTCACCCAGACGCTGAGCGATGTTGATCTGGTGCTCTTCGTTGTTGAAGCCGGTCGTTATGATGCCAAGGATCAGGCGGTCGTCAGGTTGTTGCCGAAAGACCGTCCGGTGATTCTGGTTGTCAACAAGACCGATCAGTTCAAGGAACGCAACGCCTTGTTGCCTTTCCTGGCCCAGGTTTCCGCCGAGCACGATTATGCAGCGGTGGTCCCGATCAGCGCGACCAAAGGTCGCCAGACCGAAGATCTACTGGCCGAAGCCCGCAAGCACCTGCCCAACGAAGGGCTGATGTTCCCGGAAGACGATCTGACCGACAAAAGCGAACGTTTTCTTGCGGCCGAGTACATCCGAGAAAAAGTCTTCCGCCTGCTTGGCGATGAATTGCCTTACGCGACGACGGTGGAAATCGAAAGATTCGAAATCGAAGGCAATCTGCGCCGGATTTTCGCGGCAATCGTTGTCGACCGCGAAGGCCACAAGCCCATTGTGATCGGCAAAGGTGGCGAGTCGCTCAAGCGCATCGCCAGCGAAGCACGCCAGGACATGGAGCGCCTGTTCGACGGCAAGGTTTATCTCGAGATCTGGGTCAAGGTCAAATCGGGCTGGAACGATGACGAACGCCTGCTGAAGAGCCTCGGTTACGAATGAACCTGCGCAGCAAAGTCGATGGCCAGCCGGCCTACGTCTTGCATACGTACCCGTTCCGGGAAACCAGTCTTATTGTCGAAGTATTTTCCCGCGATTTCGGGCGCATGGCTTTGTTGGCGCGCGGCGCCCGCCGCCCCCGTTCGGCGATACGCGGCTTGCTGATGGCCTTCCAGCCGATCGAGATCGGCTGGGCCGGCAAAGGGGAAGTTCTCACCCTGATGAAAGCCGAATGGCTGGGCGGCCAACCCTTGCTGGTCGGCGATGCCCTGTTCTGCGGCTATTACCTCAATGAATTGCTGATGCACCTGCTGCCGCGCGAGGATGCGCACGAACACCTTTTCGTGCGTTATGCCGAAATGCTCGCCCGGCTGGCCGTCGATCCGAGTGGCAAGGTGCGTGAGCCCGATCTGCGCAGCTTTGAGAAAGCGCTGCTACAGGAGCTTGGTTATGGCCTGACACTGAGCCATGACAGCGCCGGTGAGGCGATCATTCCGGCGGCGTATTACACCTACCGCATGGAGCAGGGGCCGGTGCGTGTCGAGCATGCCGACGCGGCGGCGCAAGTCGTCAGGGGTACGACACTGCTCGACCTTGAGGCTGAAGATTTTTCCGACTCGCGTTCCCGTTTGGAAGCCAAGCAGTTGATGCGGACCTTGATGGCTTATTATCTGGCTGGCAAGGAATTGGAAACCCGTAAAATATTCAAGGAGTTGCAAGAGCTATGATCGAACTTGGCGTCAATATCGACCACATCGCCACGCTGCGTCAGGCCCGCCGTACCTATGAACCGGATCCGGTCTGGGGGGCTGTTGAGGCCCATCTCGGCGGGGCTGACGGGATTACCGTGCATCTGCGCGAAGATCGCCGCCACATCCAGGATGCCGACGTGCGGCGTTTGCGCGAACTGACTCAGGTCAAACTTAATCTGGAAATGGCGGCAACTGACGAAATGGTCGGCATCGCCTGTGGGCTGAAGCCGGAAATGGCAATGCTGGTGCCGGAAGGACGGCATGAAGTGACGACGGAAGGTGGACTTGACGTTCTGTCCCAGGAAGGACGCCTGAAGGATGTCATCGCCCGCTTGGCCGGTGCCGGTATCGTTACCAGCGTCTTCATCGATGCCGAACTGCCGCAAATTGAAGCGGCGGCCCGTATCGGTGCCAGCGTCTGTGAAATCCATACCGGACCCTACGCACACGCCTTTCATGCCCGTGGCCGCGATGCCGAAGCCCCGGCGGTGATCGCCGAACTGGCGAAGATCCGTCTGGCCGGCCAGCGCATCCGCGAACTCGGCATGCGCTTCAATGCCGGGCATGCGCTCAATTATTACAACGTGCAGCCGATGGCCCGTTTGGTGGGAATTCGAGAGTTGCACATCGGTCACGCCATTGTCAGCCGATCGATTTTCGTCGGCTTGCGCGAAGCTGTTCGCGAAATGAAGCAATTGATGCGTGAAGCGGCCGAGCGCAGCGAATGATCTACGGTATCGGCACCGATATCGTCGCGGTCGAACGCCTGCAGCAAATGTGGGAACGCCATGGCGACCGGGCGCTCAGCAGGTTGTTGGCACCCCAGGAAATTGAGGAGTTTGCCAAGGCTGCCAGCAAGGGGCGTTTTCTTGCCAAACGTTTTGCTGCCAAGGAAGCCTTCAGCAAGGCACTCGGCACCGGCGTACGGCCGCCTGCTGTGTTGTCGGCCATTGCCGTCAATCACGATGAGCTGGGCAAGCCGACCCTGGTTTTCTGTGGCGAACTGGCTGAGTTGATCGAAAACCGGGGCCTCAAAGCCCATCTTTCCTTGAGCGATGAAGCTGATTACGCCATCGCCTACGTCATTCTGGAACACGCATGATTTACCAAGCTCTCGGCCCGCTGATGATTGACATCGCCGGCACGCAGCTCACCGAAGTCGATCGCGACCGCCTTCGTCATCAGTTGGTTGGCGGCATCATTCTGTTCAGTCGCAATTACACCACCCCGGAACAGCTCGCCGCTCTGACCCGGGAAATTCATGCCCTGCGTAGGCCGGCCCTGCTGATTGCCGTCGATCACGAAGGGGGCAGGGTGCAGCGTTTCCGCGACGGTTTTACCCGCTTGCCGCCGATGGCTGTCTTGGGGCGGTTATGGGATGAGCGGCCGGAAGCAGGGCTCGAAGCCGCCCGTCAGGTCGGCTTCGTCTTGGCCGCCGAATTGCGCTCACGGGGTGTCGATTATTCCTTTACCCCGGTTCTCGATCTCGACTATGGTCCATCGCGGGTCATCGGCGACCGGGCTTTTCATCGGCAACCCGAAGCAGTAGTGGCGCTGGCCAATGCCCTGTCGGCCGGTTTGCGCGATGGCGGCATGGCTTCCTGTGGAAAGCATTTTCCCGGTCATGGCTATGTCATCCCGGATTCGCACGTCGAGTTGCCGGTCGATGGGCGCAGCCTGGAAGCCATGCAGGAGGACCTGCTGCCGTACCGCGAGCTGGCCCTGGATGCGGTCATGGCGGCGCATGTGATTTATGAATGTATGGATTGCAATACTGCTGTATTTTCAAATAAATGGATCGATTATTTGAGAAATAACATTAAGTTTAATGGGGTGGTTTTTACCGACGATCTCTCAATGGCCGGGGCCGGTGTCGTGGGCGACATGCTGAGCCGGGTCGATACCGCCTATCGCGCCGGTTGCGACATGTTGCTGGTTTGTAATTCACCTGCTGCCGTGGGTGAGGTACTCGCCGACTGGCATCCGGAAGTCGATCCACTGCGCGGCAAGCGCGTTGAAGCCTTGTTGCCCGGCTTGCCGGCCAAGGATTGGGCGGCGCTACAGGTCGATTCGCGCTATCAGGCTGCCCGGGAAAACATTGCCCGATTGATGGCCTGAAATGAAATCGGGCAGCCGAAGCTGCCCGATTGGCGTACCGTGAATCTCGTGATTACTTGACGCGATTCTTGTATTCGTCGGTGCGAGTGTCGATTTCGATCTTGTCGCCGATATTGACGAAAGCCGGCACCGGCAGCTCAAAGCCGGAGGACAGCTTGGCAGGCTTCAGAACCTTGCCGGACGTGTCGCCCTTGACAGCAGGTTCGGTGTAGATCACTTCGCGGACCACGCTGTTCGGCAGTTCAACGGAGATTGCCTTGCCGTTGTAAAAAACGACTTCGCAAGCCAGGCCGTCTTCCAGATATTTGAGCGCGTCGACCATGTTCTCGGCCTCGACTTCAAACTGGTTGTATTCGCCGTCCATGAATACATACATCGGGTCGGCGAAGTAGGAATAAGTCACTTCCTTCTTGTCGAGCTGAACCACTTCGAACTTGTCGTCAGCCTTGTAGACGGCTTCGGAAGCGGCGCCGGACAGCAGATTCTTGAGCTTCATCTTGACCACAGCAGAGTTGCGGCCGGACTTGTTGTATTCGGTCTTCTGGACGACGAGCGGGTCGGCACCAACCATAATTACGTTGCCAGAGCGTAGTTCCTGTGCGGTCTTCATTCGGGATTCCCAAAAAGCTGAAAAATAAAGCGGCGGATTATACCTTGGCGGCGCAGAACTTGACGAGAGTCTCGGCAAGATTCTCGTTTTTCGCCAGTTGATTCGCCCAGCGATGGTTGTGTCGATCGAGTTCCGAGCGGATGGCGATGAAGTCGGCCCAGGCCTGGCGCAAGTCGCCGGTTGAATTCCATACCCGAAAAAGCTGACTCACAGCCGTTGCGCCGACCGCGCTCAACCCGGCGGTGTAACGGTCGAGAAAAGCTTCAAGCTTGATCAGGTGAGCGTCTTCCTCTTGCCGATAGATTTGCCAGACAAAAGGCTTGCCGGCCCATTGCGCCCGGACGAACGAATCCTCGCCCCGGACGAAATTGATGTCGCACCGCCAAAGCAGCCGGTCGTAGTCGTCTTGCGGCAGAAAGGCAAAAGGCTGGACACGCAGGCGCCCGTGCTGCCACGGTCCGTTGCTGCCAAAGTGTGCCGCGACGGCTGCCAACGGCTTGCCGGGCGCCACATGAAGGCGAGTTTCGATAGAGGATTCGGCGAGCGTTTCGATAAGTGCGGAAATCGGGGCCGTGTCATAGCTGAACAGACTGATATCCAGCCCATGATGGCCGGTGGCCTGGGCGATTGTTTCGTCGCGCTCGGCAAACAGTCCTTGTTCGCGCAACAGGCCGCCCGTCGTCGTCGAAAATCCTGGAAAGTAGAAATATTTGGTCAGCGGTAGCGAAGGGTGGGGCGATGCCATGCCATGGCAACTTTCCGCCCAGGCTTCCGCGGTCAGGTATTCGAGATTGATCCAGCAGGGTGTTGGCGTGGTCCGGGCCATCGCTTCCAGGTAGGCGACCGGCAACTCGCAGGCAAAAGCTTCGATAGCGACCTCGCCAACGCGGTCTATCCGAGGGTTTTCGGTCCAATGGATGATTTCGACAGCCGAGCAAGACTGCCGAGCCCGTGCTGGGTCGATGGCTGGGCACAGGGGCTGCAGGCTGTTCAGGTCGTCGAGCCACAAACGAACATGTTTGCCGTGCTCGTTCGCCAACTGCCGGGCGAGTCGCCAGCACACGCCGATGTCGCCGTAGTTGTCGATAACGCGGCAGAAGATGTCCCAATGAAGCTGCATGGGCGACATGCTAACATCGCCGCCATGCCTGCATTTAACGACCCCCAAGACTGCACCACTTGCCCGCGCCTGGCCGAACACCTGGCGACCATTCGCCAGCGCGACCCGGACTGGCACGCCTTGCCTGTTCCCGCCTTCGGTCCGCTCGACTCCGAACTGCTCGTCGTCGGCCTTGGTCCCGGTGAGAAAGGTGCGAATCGCACCGGCCGGCCGTTCACTGGCGACGTCGCCGGTGAGTTGCTTTATCCCGCGCTGTATCGCTTTGGCTTTGCCAGCGCCGCCGAACCGTTGGGGCTGGATAAATGGGCAAATCCCCTCATGCAATTGAGTAATTGCCGCATCACCAACGCCGTTCGCTGCCTGCCGCCGGCCAATAAACCGACAACGGCCGAAATTCGCCAGTGCAATGGGCATCTCAAGGCCGAGTTGGCGGCCATGCCGCGTCTGAAAGTAATTGTCGCCCTGGGGGCTGTCGCACATCAGGCGCTGCTCTGGAGCTATGGTTTGAAGGTCAAGGATTTTGTCTTCGGCCACAATGTCACGCATTCGCTACCGGATGGCCGGTTACTCGTCGATAGTTATCACTGTAGCGGCTATAACTGGCGGACCGGGCGCTTGTCGCGGGAGAGCTTCGAGGCTGTTTTCGCCGGCGTCAAAGCGCACCTCGGGTAAGTTGCTGAGCGTATGAGTTTCGATGCCAAGGCTTTCCTGGCCTCGCTGACCGAGTTGCCCGGTGTTTACCGGATGCTCGATGTCGGAGGTGCCGTCCTCTATGTCGGCAAGGCCAAGAATCTGAAGAAGCGGGTTGCGTCCTATTTCCGCGAAAATGTCTCCAGTCCGCGCATTGCGCACATGGTCAGCCAGATCGCCACCATTGAAACTACCTCGACCCGCACCGAGGCGGAGGCGCTATTACTCGAAAACAATCTGATCAAGTCGCTATCGCCGCGCTACAACATTCTCTTTCGCGACGACAAGTCCTACCCCTACATCGTCCTCAGCAAAAGCGAGTTTCCCCGGCTCGGATTCTTTCGTGGAAACCCGGACCGCAAGGCCGAGTATTTTGGCCCCTATCCCTCGTCCTGGGCTGTGCGGGACAGTATCCACCTGCTTCAGAAGATGTTCCGTCTGCGCACTTGCGAAGACACGGTTTTCGCCAATCGCTCGCGGCCCTGCCTGCTCTATCAGATCAAACGCTGCAGCGGGCCGTGTGTTGCTCACATTGGAGCGGAAGACTATGCCGCCGACGTTCAGTTGGCCTCGATGTTCCTGCTCGGCAAGCAGCAGGAAGTCACCAAGCGACTGACCCGCTCGATGGAGGAAGCTTCCGCCCGTCTGGCCTTCGAGCAGGCGGCGATTTATCGCGACCAGATCCAGTCGCTGCATCAGATCCAGGAAAAGCAATTTGTTTCCAGCAGCAAGGGTGAGGACGTCGATATCATTGCGGCGCTCAAGGATGCCGGGCAGCTCTGCGTCAATCTGGCGATGGTTCGCGGCGGTCGGCATCTCGGCGACCGTCCGTTATTCCCGAGCAATGCCGGTGAATCTTCGCTCGCCGACGCAGTAGCGGCATTCATTCATCAACACTATGCCGCCCATCCGGCGCCGGCGCGGGTTCTCGTCTGTCCGCTTCCGGTTGAAGATGAGCGCGTGGAAAGCGAAGCGATGCTGGCGGAGATCGCCGGGCGCCCGGTGCCGATTCAGGAAGCACGCTCAGTTGTCCATAAGGCCTGGGTGGACATGGCCCTGCAAAATGCTCGATTGGCGATATTCGCCCGCAATCAGGCAACCGCCCAGCAAGAGCAACGACTCGCCGCCCTGCAGGAAGCGCTGCAGTTTCCCGAGGCGATTTCCCGCATCGAATGTTTCGATATCAGTCATACCATGGGCGAGGCCACCGTTGCCTCCTGCGTGGTTTATCACGGCAACGGCATGAAAAAGTCCGATTACCGCCGTTTCAACATCAAGGACATTCAGGGCGGCGACGACTATGCGGCGATGCGCCAGGCGGTAACCCGGCGTTATGGCAGCATCGCGGCCGGGGAAGGCGTGGCACCCGATCTGATCCTGATTGACGGTGGCAAAGGCCAGGTAAGTTCAGCCTATAGCGCATTGGCCGACCTCGGTCTGGCGCACCTGCCGATGCTTGGCGTCGCCAAGGGGGAAGAGCGAAAGCCTGGCCTTGAAACGCTGATTTTCGCGAACGGGCGCGAGCCGCTACAATTGCCGCCGGAACATCCGGCACTGCACCTGATTCAGGAAATCCGCGACGAAGCTCACCGTTTCGCCATCACCGGCCATCGTGCCCGGCGGGGCAAGGCGAGGAAAACGTCTACGCTCGACAGTCTGCCTGGTGTTGGCCCGGCGAGACGAAAGGCGCTGGTTTCCCGTTTTGGCGGTCTGCCTGGCGTTCTTGCGGCCAGCCCCGAACAGCTGGCTGAAGTCCCCGGCATCAGTCGGGAAATGGCCGACAAAATTTATTCTGCATTACACTGACGCATGCCTTTCAACCTCCCCATCCTGCTGACCTGGCTTCGTATCGTGGCGATCCCGCTACTGATCACGGTCTATTTCCTGCCGGCGGGCTGGGCAACGCCGCACGAACGCGATCTGGCGGCCACTCTAATATTTGTCGCGGCGGCATTTACCGACTGGGCTGATGGCTATCTGGCGCGAAAACTCGACCAGACCTCGGCCTTTGGGGCCTTTCTCGACCCGGTTGCCGACAAGTTGATGGTGGCTGCCGCGCTGATTATCCTGGTTCAATTGGGGCGGGCCGATGCCATTGTCGCGTCGATCATCATCGGCCGGGAGATCACCATCTCGGCGCTGCGCGAATGGATGGCCAAGATTGGCGCGGCCAAGAGCGTCGCCGTATCCATGCTCGGCAAAGTCAAGACGGCTGCCCAGATGGTCGCCATCCCGCTGCTCCTTTATTACGCGCCGCTGTTCGGCCTCGATATACGCTTGATCGGCAATGTGCTGATCTGGGTTGCCGCGCTGCTGACGCTGTGGTCGATGGGATACTATCTGCGCATGGCGTGGCCGGAAATCGTCAAGCGTAGCGCGGAAAAAGCGTAGTTGATGTTGACAAACCCGTTGGGGCGTCTATAATGCGCGCTCTGTTTGACGCGGCAGTAGCTCAGTTGGTAGAGCGCAACCTTGCCAAGGTTGAGGTCGAGAGTTCGAGACTCTTCTGCCGCTCCAGTTTTTCTGAAAGAAACGTAGTCTTCTTTCTGGTTGTATCGCATAATTTGTAGGCACGGCGCGATAGCAAAGCGGTTATGCACCGGATTGCAAATCCGTGTAGGTCGGTTCGACTCCGGCTCGCGCCTCCAAGAATTTGCGGCAGTAGCTCAGTTGGTAGAGCGCAACCTTGCCAAGGTTGAGGTCGAGAGTTCGAGACTCTTCTGCCGCTCCAATATACGAAGGGAAAGCGCTGAGCGCTTTCCCTTTTTCGTATCGGGACACCGATATAATCAACAATCCGCCCGGGTGGTGAAATTGGTAGACACAAGAGACTTAAAATCTCTCGGCTTATGGCTGTACGGGTTCGATTCCCGTCCCGGGCACCATCTAAGCGTTTCAAGTCATATCACGAAGCATCAATAACCCGCCTAAGTGCGGGTTTTTTATTTGTTTTGTGTTTCTCTACGTGTAATATCGTCTCACAACATCCCAAGCTTGGTGGGGGTAACTGTGGGGGTAGTTGCATAGCTCCATGAGGTTGTTACCCCCGGCAAGGTGGGTTTTGACCTGATGCGCGGACGGAGTTACCCCCTATGCCCCTGACTGATACCACTATCCGAACAGCCAAACCAGGCGAGAAGCCCTACAAGTTGGCTGACGAAAAAGGGTTGTTCCTCCTGATCAATCCAAAAGGGTCGAAATGGTGGCGCCTGAAGTACCGCGTAGCCGGTAAAGAAAAACTTTTGTCGTTTGGCACCTATCCCGAGGTTGGGCTGAAGGAAGCCAGAAGCAAGCGGGACGATGCGCGGAAGCTCCTGGCCGATGGTGTTGATCCCAGCGAAAACCGAAAGGCTCAGAAATCCGCTCAAGGAGAGCAGGCCGCCAACAGCTTTGAGGTCATCGCCAGGGAGTGGCTGGAAGGTCAAAAGACCATCGTCTCACCCGGCCAATATGACAAGACTATGGCCCGTCTTCAAAGCGATGTCTTTCCTTGGATTGGCGCTCGGCCAATTTCAGAAATTACGGCGCCCGAAATACTGTCGGTGCTACGTCGAATTGATGCACGGGGTGCTCGCTATACCGCGCACCGCTCGCGCGGTCAGATCAGCCAGGTGATGCGCTATGCAATCGCAACGGGGAGGGCAGAGCGCGATCCGTGTCCGGATCTGAAGGGAGCCATACCGTCGCCGCGATCGACCAACTTTGCCAGCATCACCGAACCGGCCAAAGTTGGTGAAATGCTCCGTTCGTTTGACGCGTTCAGCGGCACGTTCGTTGTGAAGTGCGCATTGGAGATTGCCCCCCGGGTGTTTGTCCGTCCCGGCGAACTGCGAAAGGCAGAGTGGGCGCAGATTGATTTCGACAAGGCCGAATGGCGCTACTTCGTCACCAAGACGAAGACTGAACACATTGTGCCGCTGGCTTCGCAAGTGGTCGCAACGCTACGAGAGTTACACGACCTCACCGGGCACGGGCGGTATGTTTATCCCGGACGCGATCCACAGAAGCCGATGAGCGAGGCCGCCATTAATGCAGCATTACGCCGCCTGGGCTACGACACGAGAACCGAAATTACCGGGCACGGTTTCCGGGCAATGGCTCGAACGATTCTGCATGAGGAATTGCACCTGAAGCCGGAGGTGATCGAACACCAGCTCGCGCACACTGTGCCTGATGCACTCGGAACAGCCTACAACCGTACCAAGTTCATCAAGGAACGTAGGGCAATGATGCAGCTATGGGCGGACTACCTGGACAAGTTGAAGGCCGGCGCGAATATCATTCCGCTTCATGGGAATGCAGCATAGCGACGTAACCGAGTACGCCGCCCCCAACGAAGGGCGCAGAAGGAGCGCTGATGAAAACGCTTGATGCATTTCAAGCTGAATTTGAATCCCCGCCGTCTGATTGGGGGCTTGAAGAATGGCGAGAAGTTGCCATTCGTCTAGCCGCGGCTCTCGATGCGCAATCGCACCCGAAAAAAGGGCGAGGAAGGCCAAGAGGTGGTCGTAACCCCGGCAACATTCCGGCTCTATCGTTTTGGGCTGAGCAAGAAACGGAAAGAGCATTGCGCGAGGATGGCGAGACGATAACTATCAAAGAGTCGATTCGACGCGTGATGTTGCAATCGGCTCAGCGCAATACCGCAGCAGGCATTCCGACCGGCGATTACAAAGTCGACGCACTCCTTGATTCGGCAGTAAAACAAGTTCGAACTTTTCGGGCGAGCCAAGAAAACCGGAATTAAATTCGCGCTGTATTTTGTTCCGCTGTTGAGGGGAAAAAATGTTTTCCATGCACACCGTGCCATGTCGGCGCGTGGCATATCTCAAGGAGATATCGCATGGAACAATCAACCAGCCAGGGCGCAATTCCCGATGCGCTCAAAAACTTTGACTCTCTCCCTGATTCTGCAAACGTCCGTCAGCCCGTAGTACAGGCCCTGATCGGGTGTTCTGCCGCAACTGTCTGGCGCATGGTAAAGCGTGGCGCGCTACCCGCACCCCGCAAGCTATCGGAGCGCGTTACCGCCTGGAACGTGGGCGACCTCCGCAAAATGCTGGCCCCGGATTTGGAGGCTGCATGAAAACGCGCAATCGTCGCTCGCCACGACCGAAGCCGAAACGTAGGTGCTGCGAAAATGGCTTTGCGCTCTATGAGTCGTTGAAGGCGTCACTCACCGCAACTGCAACCACCTCGGCCGAATACGAAGCTGCGTGCCGCCAGGCCGCAAAGCTGGCCGGGGTGTGACATGGCTCGATCGCGCAACATTAAGCCCGGCTTCTTCCGAAACGCCGATTTGGCAGAACTGTCCTTTGAGGCTCGACTGTTGTTCATTGGCGTTTGGACGCTTGCCGATCGAGAGGGCAGGCTTGAAGACCGTCCAAAGCAGATCAAGATGGAAATCTTCCCAGCCGACAATCTCGATTGTGATGGGGTGCTGAATGATCTTGCAGACACTGGGATGATTGTCCGCTACCAGGTCGACGGTAAGCGTTACCTGCAAGTCACCAACTTCTGCAAGCACCAAAACCCGCACAAAGACGAGAAGCAAAGCACCATACCTGCACAGGGTTTGCATAGTGCCAGTACGGTGCAAGCACCGTGCAAAGATGATGCAAGCACCATGGGAATCCTGCTGATTCCTGATTCCCTCTTACTGATTCCTGAAGAAACCCCTTGCTCACCTTCGGCGAGCGAGTCGGCAGATGATGGCTTCACCAATTTCTGGCAGCAGTACCCGAAGAAGGTAGCCAAGCCCCAAGCCCTGAAGGCATGGCGCAAGATCAAACCGACCGGCCAGACGCTTGCCGACCTGATGGCCGGGCTTGAATCTCAGAAGGCCGGCGAGCAATGGCGCAAAGACGGCGGCCTGTTCATCCCGCACCCGGCAAGTTGGCTCAATGGCCGGCGCTGGGAAGATGAGGCGCCCGCTGCTGGCCAGTCTGCACCATTGGCCCGTAACCCGATCTTTGCGGGGGCTATCTGATCATGGCCGCCCAACTTCCCTACGGCGCTGCCGAGATTGTCGCCCTGCGCACCGCCGGCAAGCGGCCGGCCGACCTGCTGCTGATTTCCCTCATCGGACCATTGAGCGAAACCAACCCGGTGATCATTGCCCAGCCATCGCGCAGCTACGACTGGCGTTTCGTAGTAGCGCTGCCGGTCCTGATCGTGGCGACGACTGAAACGCCGCACCTCTCCGGCATCGTCAAGGCGATCGATACGGCAGCACCTGCCGCCCTGTCGGTTTGGTTTGCTGATCAGCAGGATGGAGTCAACTTGCTGGTCGATGGCTACCGCCCCCGGACAAAGACCGGCCGGCGAATGAGCGCAGTGCAGCGGGCGACGCTTGCGGGCCTGGGCTCGGCCGGATCGGCCAGCGATTGCCTGCTGCAGATTGCCGGCCAGGTGAAGCGCCGGGCCATGGAGAACGCCGAGCACTTCGACGCTGCGCTGATCGATATGGCTACGGCGGGCTTTCGGCGCATCTTCGGTGCAGCCTGGGGGGCGGCGTCATGAACGTGATCGAAGACAGCATCGATTTCGACGCCTATCTGCGGGGCCCTGATGAAGCGGCCAGCATCCGGCCGGCGGCCTCCTGGGCTGACGAGGTAATCTCATCCTTCGAGCGCCCGCCCTCTCTGGCCGGCGCCAGCCTGCCCTGGGGCAAAACCAGCGAGATTGTCCGACTGCGCCGCGGTGAGCTTTCGATCTGGCCCGGCATGAGCGGTCACGGCAAATCCATGATCGTCGGCCAGGTTGGGCTGCATCTCATGGCTCAGGGCGAAAAGCTCTGCATTGCCAGCATGGAGATGAAGCCGGCGGCGACGATGCAGCGCATGTGCCGGCAAGCTTTCGGATGCAATGCGCCGGGACGGCGGGAGATTCACGACCTGCACGCCTGGACGAATAACCGGCTGTGGATCTACGACCAGCAGGGCCAAGTCAGCCCCGAGCGGATTCTCGCCGTGGGCCGCTATTGCCACGAACAACTCGGTGTCACCCATTTCGTGGTCGACAACCTGCTGAGTTGCGGGATTGCGGAGGACGGCTACGACGCCCAAAAACAGTTTGTTTTGGCACTGGCCACCCATGCCCACGATACCGGCCAGGCGGTTCATCTGCTCGCCCATAGCCGCAAGGTCAAGGACGAACTGACCCCACCCGGAAAGTTCGACGTGCGCGGCTCGGCATCGATTACCGACTTGGCCGACAACGTGTTCAGTGTCTGGCGCAACCGCGGCAAGGAGTTGGCGATCGAGAATGGTGACCACAGCAAGAACGACGAAGCGGACGCGCTGCTGACCGTCTGCAAGCACCGCCACGGCGAATGGGAGGGGCGAATTCAACTCTGGTTCGATCGCCGTAGCCAGAGCTACCTGCAAGGCCCAAACGATCAACCCAAGGCCATGGCGTTGATGGCTGCAAATGACCACGTGGAGTTCTGAGCATGGCAACCGTGACCAGACAGTTCAAGGACGATTTCGACACATGGGCGGCTGCTCGCCTCAATAGCGGCGACTGGACACCGGCAGAGATGGAGGAATTCAAGGACATGCTGCGCCGGGATCTGGCGCCAGGCCCTGACCTTCAGCGTCAAGGGCTGACCGTCAGCATTGCGCCCGGTGTCGAGGTGTCAGCGGCAATCGATGACCACGAACAACGCTACCGCCTGTGGGCGGACTACTTCGCCACCGAAGCCGAGGCAGTCAGAACCCTCGGCTTCCGGGAGGCTCGGCGATGAAGGCCGTTTTATCCAAAAGCGAGAAGGCAAGACAAGCGGGGCAGCGCGGGGCACGGTCGAAGCACTCCGCGGCCAAGGCGCAACGGGAGGCAGATGAAGCCATGCAGGCCGTGGAGGGCAAATCAGCCCGAGCCATCCGACCGGCGAAGCGATCCGCCCCCGGCGACGTGCCGCCTTACTGCTACCGACTGCCAGGCATGTCTGCAGAAGAGGGCGCCGTGGTCGCCGTGAAGATTTTACGCATTGCCTATGCCTGCGATGCGCTGGCAATCCTCTGGGAGCTACGGCGCGACATGCTGGATGGTCAAACGGATGGCGAGGAATATCCGTGCGCCTGTGGTGAGAGAAAAACGCAGCAGCGGCCACTTGCGCATGTTTTGAGTTCGGTTTTAACCACCGCGGCCGATGCCGCAACAGAAAGGAAGGTGTAGCCATGCTACAGAGCATTGAAAATGGGCAACGCATGGGGCGCGTCAGTCTGGCCGACCTGGCCGGCTGGGAGCGCGCTTTACGTGGGGCAGGAACCCAAGGGGAACTTGACCAGGGGCCGCCCACGATGTCATTGCGCGATATGGTTTCCCAGCCGGAACAGCAGGGGAACTACATGCGCAACAACACGACCGGCGCGGTGGTGAATTTCGACAGCCAGCCGCAAGGGCAGGGCCAGCTGCCGGATTACGCGCAGCCGATTGAAATTGCCGGATATGGCAAAGGCTACCGGTCCAAGACTGACCCTTTCGCCGTCATTCTGGCCGACGGCCGAACCGTGCAAACGAATGTGGATCGCGATGCAACGATGGCCCGGCAGCGTCAGGTGCTGGATATGGACTACAGGCGCCAACAGTTGCAAGGCGCTCAGGCCGACACGGAAGGCCGGATGCTGCAAAACAAGGTGATGCTTGCTCAATTGCGCGACCTTCAAGGCGAAGCGGAATCAGATGCACCGAATGGGCTACTGGCAAATCAGCTTGGCGTTCCAGCAGCTCCCGCCGATCCTTTGCGCGGCCTGTCTCGAAAGGCACGCGAGAAGTTTCAAACCACGATGTACCAAGCGGGTGACAAGCAGGTTTCCGGCATCGAACAGGAGGCCCGCGACGCGCAGCAGTTTGAGCAGGATGCAAAGCGCTTCCAAGACCTGAACGCCAAGACAAGCACCGGCCCCGTTGTTGGCAGTGCTCCCATGGCATGGGCCAGAAAAATAGGTGACGCCGACCTTCAGGAAATGGACGCTATCGCCAGCAAGATAGTGCCGAAGATGCGCCAGCCAGGTAGTGGGGCCACGTCCGACTTTGATGCCAAAATGTTTTCCAAGGGAACAATTGGCATCGACAAGGACAAGAAAGCCAACGACTCCATAGCGCTCGGGATGATAGCCAAGTCGAAGCAAGAGCGAGATCGCGCCGAGTTCATGCGCTCCTACATCGAAGGCAACGGAACGCTACGGGGCGCCGATCAGGCGTGGCTGAAATACGCCAACGCCAATCCGATATTCGACCCAGCCAGCCCCGACACACCGAAGATCAACGAGAAGCGGGCGCATTGGCGCCAGTTCTTCAGCGGCGGCCAAGCTGACACGCAACAACCCGCGAGTCCGTCCGGCCAGAACCGCCCACCGCTCTCCTCCTTTGAAAGGTAATCGCTATGGCTTTCGATATTCAAGCAGCAAGGCAGGCTGGATACTCTGACAGCGAGATTTCCGACCACCTGGCCAAAGGCTCAAACTTCAATCTGGCGCAGGCCCGCAACGCTGGCTATTCGGATGGGGAAATCATTGACCACCTGAGCAAACGCCAGTCGGCGCAGCCGAAGGAAGCAGGAATGCTCGACAGCGCCGGCAACTTGGCAATGGGTGTGGCTCGTGGCGCCAAGGATGTAATCGACACCGGGGCGCAGTGGTTGGCCAGTGGTTTCGACAAGCTGGCCGGCACCAACGAGGGGCTGCGCGTCAAGGCTATGAACGAGGCCGGTAAGTCTGACTTTGAAAAGCAGTACGGCGAGAGCTCGGCGGCATCCGTCGGCCGGTTCGGCGGCCAAGTGCTGGCCACCTTGCCGGTAGGCGGCGCAATCGCCGCACCGGTCAAAGCGCTGGCAAGTGCTGGTGTGGCCTCCCGAGCGCTCGCTCCGCTGGCCGATGCTATCGCAACCGGAGGCATGAGGGCGGAAGGACTGGCAGGGGCGGCCGGTTTGGCCGCTCGCTCTGCCGGTGGCGCAGTAACCGGTGGCGCTACCGCTGCCATGGTCAACCCCGAAGATGCCGGCGCGGGGGCGGCAATCGGTGCTGTGATGCCTGGCGCCCTGAAATTGGCGGGGGCGGCTGGTAACGCTGCATTGGGTGCCGTGCGACCCTTCTTCAAATCAGGTCAAGAGCGCCTCGTTTCCGACATCCTGAAGCAGTACGCCAACGACCCGCAGCGAGCGCTGGCCGAAATCCAGGCGTTGAAGCAGGTTGTGCCTGGCTCACTGCCGACCACCGCGGCAGCCGCCGGTGACGTTGGCTTGTCAGGGCTGCAGCGCACCATGCAGAACTCAAGCCCGGAATTTGCGGCAGAACTGACCAACCGCATAACCGGCCAGAACACAGCACGCACCGCAGCACTGGAAGGCATCGCCGGGACGGCCGGCAAGATTGCCACCGCGAAGGCTGAGCGCAATGCGGCAACGGATGCCATGCGCGAAAGCGTACTGGGCCGGGCCGGCAACATCGATGCGCAAGGTTTGCTATCGGGAGTCGACAACCTCCTGGCCGATCCGAACAACGCCGGGCGAATATCTCAGGCTGCGCTATCGAGTGTCAGGGATCAATTGTCGGGGGCTATTGGAAACGGCGGCACGATAGACGCCCGTGCCCTGTATGCGCTTCGCAAGGACATCAACGACGTACTGAGCGGCAAGCTGCAAGGTGAAGCCGGAAATCTGCGCTACGCATCTGGCCAGCTCAACGCCGTGAAAGGAATGTTCGACGATGCGATCGATAGTGCCAGCCGCAGAGCAGTGCCAGCCGAAGGCGCAGGCATCGTGCCATCGTGGAAGGACTACCTGATCACCTACACCGAGCAGAGCAAGCCCATCAATCAGATGGAGGTGCTGCAGGATGTGCTGAAGCGGATGCAGACCGGCGCGACCGATACGGCCGGCAATTTGATGCTGTCGCCAGCGAAGTTGAACCAGATCTTGAAGAATGATGGCGCCGACCTGGCGAAGCGACTCAGCCCCGAGCAGTTGCAGATTCTGCGCAATGTCGCGGCCGACATGAACGCTGGGCAACTGGCGATGAATGCAGGAAAGGCAACCGGCAGCAACACGGTGCAGAACATCGCCCAAGACCAACTGCTGCGCCAGGCGCTCGGCAATTCTCTCGGCGGATCTACGCCGGTCAGGATGGTGTTGGGGAACCTGTTGCGCATTCCGTACGGCCGGGCCAATCAGGAAATCCAACAAAGGATTGGGAGTGCGATGCTGAACCCCGAAGAGGCGGCCAGGCTTCTGGAGTCTGGTACCCAACCCGGAACGTTGGCCCAGTTCGCACGCAGGGCCAGGCCGGTAGCTTACCGATCGGCGCCAATCCTTGCTGCCGATCCGCGTGATTGATGGCCCGCACGAAAAAAACGGCGGAAGGTGGCGCGCTTTCTGGTGAGCTGCTGCCACCTACCCCCCGAATTAATCTCGCCAATCCGGAGTGCATCCGCCAGGAGATGGCGAGGGTGTATCGGGAGGCCAGGGGCAAGGTCATCAATACCGCAGAAGCCAGTCGGCTGGTCTTCATGCTGTCCCAGATCGCCAAGGCCTACGAACTGAGCATCATTGAAAAACGCCTCACCGACCTCGAGGCAACTACTGAAAAAAGGAAATCACGATGAGTGTATTGCTGAAAAGGATTGAGAAGCTGGAAGCTGCGAACCGCCCGCCGCTGGAGCTGGAGCCGATGAGGATTATTCGGATGATTGTTGATCCGAAGGCCGGACCAACATCTGCACTTTGTGGCGGGCAGCAGATCAACCGCCAAGCCGGCGAGACTGATTCAGCATTCAGGGAAAGGGCCAGCCGGGAGTTCAACCGCGCATTCAATGGCCCGTGTGTCGAGTCTGTCGATGGTGATGAGAAAATATGATGCAAGCGCTCTCAGAATTGGCCGACGACACCCCCATGACACCACGCACCATTGCCGAGTCGGCGGCCAGGTTGCAGCAACTCGGGGTTTTGCCTGAAGCAGATGGGTACCGGGAGGATGGAACGCCGGTATTCACTACGGCCAGTATCGTGGGGCGGCTCGACGTTCCTCTGCTGTGGGTTGATCCCGAAGCCCGCAAGATGATCGAAAACATGTTTTCCCTCGGGATGATTGTTGATCCCGAAGACTTGAGGGGTGACGTCATTCATTGGAAGCAGTAGGGCAGTGAAGTACGACAATCTGCCGACAGTTCAACGCCTTTGCCTTCTCGCCCTGGAGCGATTCAAGTGGGATGCAAAGGCTGCTGCCATCTATCTCGGGATACCGGCCCGGTCGGTGGTTAAATTCGCCGAGGAGGGGCGTTCGACCCTGGAGGGCGGCAAGGTTACGGCAAGGGTAGTGACGGGGAGGTAACGGGGAGGGGCGCGACCATCAACCGATGATCAGCGCCCCGGATTGGCTGCGGTGGCTCGAGGCCGATTTGGTGATGGGTATTGACCGTGCATTCATCCTGACGCTATCCTGTTTGCAATGCTGAAACAACAGCAGGCGGGCTTGGCGGCCCGGATTCTATGGCGGACAACCGCCGAGCGCGGTTTTTTTACGTCCGTCGCATGGCTGCGCCCAATGGGCGGGCCGTGTGGGAGGGGGAAACCCCTGCCAGCCCATAGACTGGTCCGCCAACCTGCACGGCCTGCTCACCCTCTTGGCGGGGGGCGAGCGGGGAAATCCGCTTTCTATGGAGTGCAACATGCAAACCCTTACCTATACCCCTGTCCCTGCCGTCTGTAATGGTCCCCGCAACATCAACACGATGAAGCACCTCATCAACGAGGTAGGCCAGTGGGCCAGGGCGAACAACCTGCCCGAACTGGACAACGTAATGCGGGACGCCTACGGCCTCGCTGTTACTTGCTGGACTGAATTCGATGAAGGGCTTCAGCAGTTGAGCCAAGCCATTCGCCAGATCGAGCGCGGCGAGCCGAAAGAAGCCATCGAAAGCATCCGGTGGGCGATGAAGTACATGCACCGTTGGCAGGATCGGGATGGCGCCGTCGGGAACGCCGAGTGTGTGACCGAGGAGGAGCTGACCGGGCTGACTCTTGACGATGGCCGCGCCGTACCGGCTTCATTCGCCAGCGCCAAGATTGACCACCTGGACGACCTGGAGAACTTGGTGAAGGGGCTGCGGCTCGTGAAGAGCGTCTTCGGCCTGGAAGCCAAACTAATCATCAGCCCCAAGGTATTGGACAGCCAAGCATTGCGGGAGGTCTGGCCGCAGCTTTTGGAACGTCTGCTCGCACCTTGCCCTGGCGCCATCGAATCCAAGCCTTTCGACTGGAAGGCTTCCGGTATTCTGCCATAACGGCCAATCGCTAGGCCCCTGCAGTCTCCCATCCCGAGCCTTCGGCATATTCCAGGCTCGGGGTGCCAGAAACGAGGGAAAGCAATAAGCTATGTCCTGGGGCGACCGCAGAAAATGGCGGGCTAGGAGGTGTTCGAGTGATGTTCCTGACCAATTACCTGATGAAGACCCTCGACCTCACTGCCGCTGCAGCATTACTTCACATGAGCGAAGACGCGCTCATGCGGAAGACTCGTGCCGGCATAATCCCCGGCTGCAAGCCTGGGCGGCAGTGGGTGTTCATTGAGGCAGATCTTATAGAGTGGATGAGGGCCCAATACAGCCAGACCTCTAAAACGATGCCGAAGCACTGGTCCCCGACAAGCGCGGGTCGATCTGGCACATCGACATCCGCCACAAATGACGCCAAATTAAGCGATCTACTGAAACAAGTATCGAGAAACAGGCCGGGAAGATGCAGGACCGCATGAAGATTAACCGGGAAGTGCTGAAGTGATGTTCCTGACCAAGGAAGAGGTCCGGGAACTGACCGGATATGTGCGCTCAGCCGATCAGTGCCGTTGGCTGGAAAAGCGTGGATGGAAGTTCGAGCGCAACGCCATTACCGGGCGCCCTGTGGTACTCAGAAAGCACGTCGAGGAAATGCTTTCCCTTGATGTTCCCAACAGAGATACGGCGCCCCCTGAGCCGAAATTGAATATGAACTGGGGAAAGAAATGAAAGCCGCAATAGGTCGTCAGCGCCAGAACAACCTCGATTTTCCACCTCGTATGCACCTTAAGTGCGGGACGTTTTACTACGTCACGACGAGAATTCCTCGTAAGTGGATCGGCCTAGGCAAAGAGATCAACGAAGCGCGCCGGCGGTGGGCTGAGATCGAAGCTGTTCCAGACAGTCGAAATGAAAACGGGCTTGCATCGCTGGTCGACGACTGGATGGCATGCGAAACATTTGCCAAACTATCAGATAACACCCGGAAGCAGTACAAGGCTGTGGCCAAACAGTTGAAATTGGCATTCCAAGAATTCACGTCAGTAGCTGAAATCAAGCCGCATCACGTTGCTGGGTGGCAGGACGGGCACAACTCGAAGGTGATGGCCAACACCGGAAAGTCAATCCTTACCACGGTCCTAAACATTGCTATTCGCCGCGGAATCATCGATAGAAATCCGGCAAAGGAAGTAGAAAACCTGACTGTCGCCCGGCGCAAGCGCTACATCACCGATGAAGAATTTATCGCCATTCGTGAGAAGGCGACCCCTGTTCTTCGCGCAGCAATGGACCTTTCGTATGTTACTGGTGCAAGAATCGGAGACATTCTCGATATTCACTTGAGCCAGATCACCACGGAAGGCCTGACCATCCGCCAGGAGAAAACCGAAAAGCTGCAACTGTTCAAGCGCAATGCCGCCCTCGACCTGGCTATCGAGAACGCGAAGGCCATCAAGCGCCCGGTGCGCGGCCTTTTCTTGCTCTGCACGATGCGCGGCCAGCAGTACGACTATCAGCAGCTGAACCAATGGTGGATAAAGGCCCGAAATGAAGCCGGCATCGAAGATGTGCATTTCCACGATATTCGCGGCAAGTCAGCAACCGACGCAAAGCGGGCCGGGATCGATTACCAGGCGCTGCTCGGACACACTACAAAGGCCATGTCGGATAGCTACATCAAGCTTGACGATGCTCAAATTGTCGAGCCGCTAAATAGGTCTCTATGAGCCTTTGACTAGGGGCGCTTGGCGAATAACTGAAAGGGAAGAACGCAAACCTTGGAGCGTCCATGATGCCGGCAAGCGCTCGCAGGTAGCGGGCTGTGTTTCTGAGAAAACTTGCTGATTTGAAACGAGGTTCGCGGGGGCGGACGCTGAACACTACTTCGCCCCATGATTGCTATTTGACCTGTGAAGGATTCTTGGCATGAGTCAGCCAAAATGCAGCTTTTCTAATGGTGCTCCGGTTGGGATACGGGTTTCAAGAGGAGTTACTCCTCGTATCCCCGTGGGGGGGATGGTCATTAACTATGACCAGGACGGCGTTTCGGGAGGCTCTGTCCGCCTCGAATTGCAATTGGATACTTGCATCCACTGGCTAGAGATCGCAATGGAAAATCTCGCCAAAGCAAAGCTTGCACACGAAAAATCGGCGGCTGGCGAGTTTGAAAATGATTCTGAGCTCGACCTGCTGATTGATCAAGAATTCAAGGCCTCCGTCCAGGCTTCAGTTGCTGCGGCAACGTTCTTTGAGTCTCTGTATGCGGCTACTTTGGAGAGGATGCCTATCAAGCCAGCAGCGCATACTCCGAATACACGGAAAAAGCAGGCAAGGTTTGCGAAAGTCGCAGAACAGTTGCGCGTGTCCTTCGGGCTAAAAAGGCAAGGTATCGCGAATCTACGATCGGTTTTGGGCGAGTTGTACAGATTTAGGGATGAAGCAGTTCACCCATCTTCGAAGTTTGGGGATCCGGTTTTGCATCCGATACTGCAGGTCGGTGTCGAAAGGCGGTATGTCATGTTCAGTTATCCGAATGCCCGTCAGTTGGTGCGTGCTGCGTTGGCGTATTCAAAAATGCTCCCACTTCGTGACCTAACAAAAAAGCCAAAAGCAATTCAAGATTTCGCCGCATATTTGCGTACGGTTACTGAACCACTCTATCCATCGTGGGAGCAAATGCACGGCCCGCTATTTGATGTGTAAGGGGCGCGCTATCAGGAAAATCAGGCACGGTCCTACTCGATCAGTGTGTTCTTTCGGGAGGGAATAGTCCAAATGGCTATATCCCTCAACGCGGCAGCGACACGTTGATGGGCAAGGGTGGGGTGGTATGATTCGCGCCCTTACAAAATACAGGTGCCAGCAACGTTTCGATGGGGGTATATTTGGGGGTAACTCGAAAACAACGATTTTCGATTTCACCTGATAGCAATCCGTTCAGCGGTTTGTTGCATTCCCGTCCCGGCACCAGGACTCTCAATGATCATCTACGACTTAAGCTGCGACAACAATCACCGGTTTGAAGGGTGGTTTCAAAGTGCTGATGATTTTGAGTCGCAACAGGAACGTCACATGGTTTGCTGCCCGCAATGCGATAGCCACATCGTCCGGCGTGTGCCATCCGCAGTAGCCATTGGTTCCCATCATTCCAAGGAAGCGGTTGAGGAGTCGTCGTCAACATCAATCGGCGGCAGCACGGCGATGATGCCGGCGGGTACCCACGTGCTGGCCCTCTATCGGCAACTGGTACAGGCGATGGCCAACAACTGCGAGGACGTTGGCAAATCGTTCGCCGAAGAGGCGCGCAAAATTCATTACAACGAAGCACCCGAACGTCCGATTCGTGGCGATGCCTCGGAAGAGGAGTGTGAAGCCTTGCAGGAAGAGGGAATCGCGATCCTGCGTCTATCCAGTATCAAGGAAGAGGATCTGAACTGATCCTGGCGCATGGGTCTGCCGACCCATTACCGGTATTTGCCTATCGCGAATAAGGCAAATGCCGTATTTCCTGACGTGTGGCGGACTCCTACGATCGAAGCGTGAATTTAGATCAAGAGTGCGACGGTGCGGCATGGCGACGAGTGGTGGTGCATTGTCCGTTCTGACGGTGGATGTCAGTGATGCAGAGGGGCTGGCCAACAGCCTTGATCGGCAGGAAGTGCAATACGTACTCGGACGTTGCGAAAAGCGGATCAGGCAAACACTGGTCCGCCATGGCGGCAGAGTGGTATACCGGGCCGGCGGCAATCTGACCGCCTTCTTTGCCGACGGCGGAGAAGCTTTGCAGTCGGCCATCGAGATGCAGCAGCGGGTGGCGGAAATGCCGCGCTATGCCAGTCTGCCCCTGGTGATGCGAGTCGGCATTTGCTCAGGTCACCGGATCGGCGAAGCGCATTATTTTTCCGGGAATGGTCCGAATCCGGCCTCAAGCCTTGCCGCGCTGGCCGACCCGGCGCATATCCTGCTCAGCTTGCCGCGCCGCCTGAATGTCTTTCCACACTTGCTGTCGGCGGTTGATGGCGCGCTTAACTGGCCACTCAGTTGCGGCAAACGGCGACTGGATATCTGCCAGATTGCCTGGCAGGGGAGTCACCCGGCGGCTGCGCAGGCGGCCCTTTCGGCTCTGGGCCTGGAGGGCGGTTGGCTCGACCTGCACTATCGCGGGGCAACGCAGCGCATCGACGCGCTGCGCCCATCGCTCAGCCTTGGCCGCCAGCCCGGCTCGGGCATTACCCTGCTGGATCCGCGCTGTTCTCGGGAACATGGAAGCATAGAGCGCCGTTTTGACCGGTTTTTTTATGTCGATCACAGCACCAATGGCTCATACCTTGTTCTGGACGATCAAGTCGAGCTGTTCGTTCATCGCAACGAACAAGCCTTGTTCGGCCAGGGCCGGATCTATCTTGGCGCACCGTCTTCTGCCGAAAATGTCGAATCGATCCAGTTTCAGGTTGCACCGCTTTGATCGGGTAGTCGCCATCTCCCGCGGGCAACAGCTCATCGATTCGCGGTAATGAGACTACCCGGAAGTCGGGATAGCCCCTACCGTTGCCGAGCCGCAGAATCGGAACATGGCAACGGATGGCCGGTGCCAGTGTCATCAAGTCCGCCGTGAGGTATTGCGTGCCATGAACAGCGATAGCCCCGAGATCAGCGTCGCGAACGAGATGCCGGTTGTGTCGTTGAAGCGCCAGTGGGGTTCGATACCGGTGGCCAGGGCAGCATCGTGAAAGCGCCGCGGCACACCCACTTCGATGTTTTCAATGGCGATGCCGACGGCCTGTGTTCCCTGCAACAGCTACGGCTTGCCGAGCCGCGGGAGTCGGTGCTGATTACCGGTGCCAAACGCGAGCACGGGCTCCTTGCCCGGGTCATGGCCTGTCCGGGAGACTCGGTGACGGTGCTCGACATTCCAGTCGGTGCGAACGAAGAGGCGCTCTTCAAGCTGCTCAACGTCGGCGTCAGCGTCGAATATTTCGACCATCACCATGCTCCCCGGACACCCGAACATACGCTGCTGCGCTTGACCCTTGATCCGGCGGCCAAGGTGTGTACCAGCCTGCTGGTTGACCGCTATCTGGCGGGACGTTTTCGTGAGTGGGCAGTGGTTGGTGCATTTGGCGACAACTTGTCGGCCATGGCCGAGGAGATGGCCCGATCGATCGGGCTTGATCAGGAAAAGATCAAACAGCTCAAAGCCCTGGGCGAGTGCCTGAATTACAACGCCTACGGCGAAAGCGAGGCCGATCTGACTATCCCGCCGGTGCAGTTGCGCCGGGCCATGGCCCCCTTTGCCGACCCCTTGGCGTTCATGCGCAAGGACGATGCCTTTGTCACCATTGCTCGGCGGCGGGTTCAGGATATGCAACTGGCCCGCGCGGTTCCGCCGCTTCTCGAGACGGATCGGCTGATCGCCATTTTATTGCCGAATGCGGCCTGGGCTCGGCGTGTCATCGGCCTCCATGCCAATCATCTGGCGAACCGAGATGTCCGGCGCTTTTGTGCCGTGTTCGTGCCAAACGGTCGAGACAGCCTGAGCGTTAGCCTGCGTGCGCCTGAAGATTGGGATATTTCAGCAGACCAAGTGGCCCGGCGGCATGGCGGCGATGGTCGGGCAATCGCCGCCGGCATCAATGATCTGCCGATCGAGCGCGTTGCGCTCTTGCTCCGGGACCTGCAATGAACCGGCGGCCGGGGTGTTTTTGCCCGCTCAGCCCCAATCTACGGGCTGTCGGGCAGCATGTGCCGGACCAGATCGGACACGTCGTTGATACACAGGTCGGGGCTGAAGTAGATCTTGTTCCGGGCGACGCTGAGAATCGCCGCCGGGAGCTGGTTGGCAATGTCGATTTTGGTCACGTAAGCCCGAGCTCCGGCATTGATTACGCCGGCCACCTTGAACAACTCGGTATCGGCCGACATGGCAATGATTTTCAGCGCCGGGTCAGCCGCCAGGAGTTGCTGTACAGTTTCCGACGTGCTCGGTCCGGGCATGTTGAGATCGAGGCAAACCACCTCCGGCCGGCTCAGCGCGGCGGCCGCGACGACCCCCTGGCCATCCTGCGCCTCGGCAACAATCGTTATTTCCGGGTGCATTTCGAGGGTCATGCGCAGTGCCTGACGAAACAGCAGGTGGTCGTCGGCCAGTAGTATGCGACAGCTCATGCCGGGCTACTTTCGACGGCTTGCGCACTGATTCGTTCGACCACACCGATATTGCGAAAGTGCTGGAGATGCCGATTGTGCATAGGAAAACATTCTCACTGGCTGACAGCTGATTCAGGTCTCACACCTGAGTCGATTATGACTTGGCTTTTACTTCGTGGCGCAATCGCCAACGGTGTTTTTCAGTGCCGAAGATTGTTTCGCTTGGCGGTGACTGCGTGCGGCGGTGAGCGTCCTGCCGAAACAGCCCGGCGGAAGATCAGGAAAGTCGGCGGATACCCTGCATTCGGTAGCCCCAATACGGGTATCGACGTATGTACTTGCCGGTGTTTCAATCGTAAATTGACTGCATGCCTAGGCCCTGAAGCCAGCCATTCCAAACGTAAATCGTATCAGTCAGGCGGCGCTTGGTGGCTATGATCGTGGGGCTTGCGCCGGCCGTTCGATCAATCTCTTTCAGCCTCGCTAGCGGGGCGGCAAATGAGCGAGCACGGGAAGGAGCCACGATGAGCAACGATCGACCGTTGGTGCTTCCCAGCCATGAAGTTCTCGCCCGGCTGGCACGTGAAGACCCCGAGGCGCTTGAGAACCTGCGCCGCCAACTGATCGACAGCTATATCAGCAGCGCGCCGGAGCGCATGCAACTTCGGCTTCGCCAGCTCCAGTTCCGGATAGACGGCATCCGGATCACCTGCCGTTCGCCTTGGGCGGTTAACCGGAAAATTCATGCTTTGATGCAGGAGTTCCTGTTCCGGCTGAAGGACAAATTGCAGCAGTTCGGCGAGCTGACCCAGGGCAATTCCGCGCTGGCCGCTTCCCGGCCGGATAGCCAGGACGCCCCGGTACGGAGCGCCCGTGTTATTCCCCTTGCACCCCGCAGTACTGATTCGAGGCATACTGGCCGTCTTTGATTCTTTCCGAGAATTGGAAGCGAAGCACAATGCCAGCCAGGTTTCTTGAGCCCAACCAGCTTTATACGCCGAGCTCGCTCGACGATTTGTCTTTCACCAGTACCTCCGAACTGAGCGATCTCGACGAAACCTTCTGCCAAGCACGTGCCGTCGAGGCGCTGCGCTTCGGTCTCGGCATGCGCCATGGCGGGTTCAATCTTTTTGTCCTCGGCGAGATCGGCAGCAGTCGGCATGAGCTGGTTCGTCGTCTGGTGGAGGAAGTGCGGCAAAAGGACGTGGCGCAGTTCGATTACTGCTACGTCAATAATTTTCAGGCGACCGATACGCCGCGCCTGCTGCTCTTGCCGGCGGGTCGTGGCAGCCGGTTGCGCGATGACATGCAACAAATGGCGGCAAATCTCGGACCGGCCATCGCCGCCGCTTTTGAAAGCGAGGAATACCGGGCGCGGACCGCAGCGCTCGAGGAAAGCTTCAAGCTCCGCCAGGAGCGTGCCCTGAGCGAACTGGGCGACGAATTGCTGGGGCGGGGTGTCGCGCTGATGCGGATGCCCGAGGGATTTGCCCTGACGCCGGTCAAGGAGGGGACCAAGGAAACGCTCTCCAAGGAAGAATTTGAGCAACTGCCGGATGAGCGCAAACACGAACTGGCGCACATCATCAAGGAATGCCAGGTGCCGCTGGGCCAGCTGCTCGGCCAGTTCCCGCGCTGGCGGCGCGAACAGCACGAAGCCTTCAAGGAGATTGGCCGGGAGGCCATCCGCAGCGCCGCCGGGCACCTGTTCGAAGATATCAGGGCAGCCTATCTCGATCTGCCGGATGTGCTGGCTTTTCTCGCGACCGTCGAAGCCGATGTCATCGAGACCGGCGATCCGCTGAGCGACGGCCGGCCGGAGGATCCGGATAGCGATACGCTGCGCTTCACCAGCACCATTTCCGTTCAGCGCTATCAGGTCAACCTGCTCGTCGACAACGCGGGCAGCAAGGGCCAGCCGGTCGTTTTCGAAAATCTGCCGACCTTCCCCAATCTGGTCGGCCGGGTCGAGCACGAGGCGCACATGGGGGCGCTGTTTTCCAACTTCACACTGATCCGGGCCGGCGCCTTGCACCGCGCCAATGGCGGCTATCTCGTGCTCGACGCCAGCAAGCTGCTCAGCCAACCCTATGCCTGGGAAGGCCTGAAGCGCGCGCTGCAGACCGGGCAGGTCGCCATCGAGTCGATTGGCGACATCTATGGCGTGATTAGCACGCTACGACTCCAGCCCGAACCCATTCCGCTCAAGGTGAAAGTCGTGCTGATCGGCGAGCCGATCCTCTATTACCTGCTGGCCGAACTGGATCCGGAGTTTGCCGGCTTGTTCAAGGTCGCCGCTGATTTTGAAGTGCATATACCGCGCAGCGCAGCGAACAGTAGCCTGCTGGCCCGGCACCTCGCCACCCAGGCCCGGCAGAGCGGCCTCAAGCCGCTGACCAGGGCAGCGCTGGAACGGGTGATCGAACATGCCGCACGCCTCACCGAGGATGCCGAGCGACTGAGTGTACTGACCAGCGAACTGCTCGACTTGATGCAGGAAGCCGATTTCCACGCCGGCAATGCCGAGTTGCTGGACCGCACGCATGTCGAGCAGGCATTGGCCGCCCGGACGCGCCGTGCCGACCGGCTGCGCGAGCATGTGTACGAAGCGATCCAGCGCGACATCCTGCTCATTGCCACTACCGGCGGGTTGGTCGGCCAGATCAATGGACTGGCGACCGTCATGCTGGCCGGCTTCCTGTTCGCCCATCCGGTCCGTCTGTCGGCTGCCGTTTGCATTGGCGATGGCGAAATGATCGACATCGAACGGGAAATCGAGATGGGCGGCCCGATCCATTCTAAGGGCGTGATGATCCTGGCCGGCTTCTTCTCCGCCCGTTTTGGCCGGGGCATGCCGCTTTCGTTCAATGCCAGCATCGTTTTTGAACAGACCTATGGCGAGGTCGAAGGCGATAGCGCTTCGCTGGCCGAATTGTGCGCCTTGCTTTCGGCGATCAGCGCCGTGCCGATCCGCCAAAACTGGGCGGTGACCGGTTCGGTCAACCAGTACGGCGCAGTCCAGCCGATTGGTGCGGTTAACGAGAAAATTGAGGGCTTTTTCGACATCTGCGCCGCCCGCGGTCTGACCGGCGAGCAGGGCGTGATCATCCCGGCCAGCAACGTCAAGGATCTGATGCTCAAGCCGGCCGTGGTCGAAGCCGTGGCGGCCAGGCGCTTCCGCGTGGCGGCCGTCGATCATGTCGATCAGGCCATCGAACTGCTGACCGGCTTGCCAGCAGGCGATGCCGATGCCAAGGGAGTGATTCCCGAGGGCAGCATGAATTACCTGGTGGCGACCCATCTCCTCGAATTGCACTCACTGAAGCACCTGCCGAGCGAAGAGGAAGAAAAGAGCAAACCGAAACGGACGCTGCACCCGAAGAAAGCGGCGCTCAAGCCGCCCCCGAAAGGCAAGAAAAAACCGTAACGCTGGCGGGAAATGAGGCATCGACCGGCTCGGCATTTGCCGCAAGCTACCGTGCTCAGCCCCGGCCTATTTCCAGCTGAGTATCTGCGGCTCTTTTCTTGGCGAGCGTTTGGTCACTTCATCGGGCACGCCGACAATGATCGGCGCGACGACCTGCAGGTATTCCGGGATATCGAGCTCCGCCTTGACCTGCGGGGCGTTCAGCGCATCGGTTGCCGAACCGATCACGCAACTGCCGAGCCCCATCGCACAGGCAGCCAGCATCAGGTTCTCGGCGGCCAGCCAGCAGTCGGCGGCGGCCAGGGGGTTCGTGGTCTTGCCGCAAATGAGGATCAGGGTCCCGGCGTTGTAAAAGATATTGAAATCCGGGCTCTCGAAAAAACGCAGCGCGTCGCTGTCGAAATGGGCGTGGTGCATTTCTGCGACAAAGTGCGGTTTGGCGCGATCCGACAGGCTTTTCAGCAATTGGCGGTCCTGAATCACGGCAAATGCCCACGGTTCCTGATGCATCGCTGTCGGGGCACGCACTGCGGCGGCCAGCAGATGGTGCACCGTTTCGCGTGAAATGCCATTGCCGCGGAACGAGCGCACCGAGCAGCGCTGATTGATGGCATCAAGCGTGTTAAGCGGTTCGAGTGTGTGAGCCATCGTCAGGTCCTCCATAAATCCCGGTAGCAACAGCGCCGATGGTGAACGACCGGTGTGCTCGCAGGAATACCCAAATTTGATTATTTTGACCCGGCAACGGCTTGGCGATATCCGGCAAGGGCCGCCGGTGGATTTCGCTGCTCCCTTTGCGCCGGCGAAATGGGGCAGGGCATTGCGCTGCTGTTGAATACTTGAGCCTTGGTATTTTGCCTAACGGCGTTTGCGTATATTTTTCCCAAGGTCATTCTTGTGGAACGGCAGATGCAAACGAATCCCGATGTGAACCTCGAACACCTGCTTGGCGAGATCCGCGAGGAGGTGCGGGCGACCGCCGGCTATACCGGCCGCGCCGAACTAGCCGAGCGGGTGATCGCGGCAATGCGCAAGGTGCCGCGGCATGCCTTCGTTCCGGACGAGTTGCAGCCCGGCGCCTATCGCAATGCCCCTTTGCCGATTGGTCACGGTCAAACCATTTCGCAACCTTATATCGTCGCCTTGATGACTGATCTGATTCAGCCGCAGGCCGATGACGTGGTTCTCGAAATTGGCACCGGATCGGGCTATCAGGCCGCCGTACTGGCCTTGCTGGTCAAGCAGGTCTACTCGCTGGAAATTGTCGAGAGTCTTGCCTGCGCGGCGCGCCAGCGTCTGCAGCAGCTGGGCTATGGGAATGTCGAGGTGCAAAGCGGGAACGGCTGTTTCGGTTGGGTCGAGCACGCTCCTTACGACGCGGTAATCGTCACGGCCGGCGCGCCGCAGATCCCGGCGGCGCTAGTCGAGCAGCTCAAGCCGGGCGGCAGACTGATCATGCCGGTCGGCGATCGATATTTCGGGCAGGAATTGCTTTTGTTGAAGAAAGACGCAAACGGCAGGTTGGAGCAACGTTGTGTGCTGCCGGTCCTGTTCGTCCCGTTGACCGGGACGGCCCAATGTTCGTGGGTCTAGCGATCCATCATCGCAGCGCAGTGTCGGCCAATGCCGGGAAGGCGCTTCAGGAGGACGTCAGGCCATTGCGGATTGCGTATTTGGTCAGCTCGGCGATGCTGTGCAGTTCCAGCTTGCGCATGATGTTCCGGCGATGTACTTCGACTGTGCTGGTGGCGATATGCAGTTTTTTGCCGATAGTCGGCGAGGTATGGCCTTCCGCCAGCAATTGCAGGACTTCGCGCTCGCGTTTGCCCAGGCGTTCGCTGGCAAAAGGTTCGCCCAGGCTCCTGGCGCGCACGCTATCGACCAGAACGGCCGAGGCATCGGGGCAGAGATAGATCCGGCCGTGTGAAACGGCGCGAATGCCCCGCAGCAACTCGTCGCGCCCGGCCGACTTGACGATATAGCCGCGCGCCCCGGCATCCAGCATTTGCAGCACGATACGTCGATCGGAGTAGGTCGACAGGGCGATCACCTTGAGTTCGGGTTGCTCGGCGAGCAGGGTACGGGCGGCTTCTATGCCGCCCATGACTGGCATCCCGATGTCCATCAAAACGATATCGGGATGGACTTCCCGGGTCAGCTTGATGGTTTCGGCGCCGTCGTTTGCCTCGCCGACCAGCGCAATGTCGTGCTCGCGTTCGAGGATTCCTTTCAAGGCCTCGCGCAGTATTTTGTGGTCATCCGCCAACAATATCCGAATCGCCATTTCGCCCTTCCTCCGCCAGCTCATTTCCACTTTTGACCGGAAATGTTATGGAGATTGTCGTCCCATAGCCCTGCATGGTGTCCACGGACATTTCTCCGCCAATGAATTCTATCCGTTCCGCGATGCCGATCAGGCCGAATCCGGAATCCTTGGCCGGTTTGGTCAGTGCCTCGTGATAGTCGAAACCCTCGCCCTGATCGATCACCGATACAGAAAAACGACCATCGTCAGTCAGGTGGCAAAGGACTTGGGCGGCATTCGTATTGGCGTGCTTGGCGACATTGATCAACAATTCCCGGATGGCGCGAAAGATCGTCGTTCGCGCCGGCTCCTCAACGGCCGGCAATGCACCGTCGCAGTCGAGGCGAACGACCAGGCCGTAAAGGCGTTCCATTTCCTCGGCCAGCCATTCCAGCGCGGCGACCAGGCCAAGCGCCTGGAGAATTGGCGGGCTCAGTTGCTGCATCATCGAGCGCACCGAACGATTCGCTTGATCGACCAGTTCTTCTATCTGTTTCAACGAAGTCTTCAGCGCTCCGCGCCGTTCACAGCCTTCCAGCGAGGTGAGCTTGATTTTGACGATGGCGAGTACCTGGCCAAGATCGTCATGCAGATCGCGCGCCAGCGTCCGCCGCTCGCGTTCCCCGGTCAGCGTCAGTTCGGCGATCAGCGTTCGCAACTGGGCCGTGCGCTTGCGCACGCGCTGTTCCACCTTGTCTTCGGCAAGTACGACGTCTTCGAAAACGACCAGGAACAAGGGCTGCCCATCGCCGCTGTCGGGCGCCGGAACGACGCTGAAGCGAACCGGGTGAAAGCTGTTCCGGCGCTTGACCCGGGCGTCCTCGACCAGCACCGTGGCGCGACTGGCGATGGCCTGCTGCAAGGCGCTACGCAAGCGCGAACCGAGCCCTTCCCGGGCGACGCCGGGCAAGTCCTTGGTCGGCCCGGGGCGCGGCAGTTCCAGATAATTTTCGGTCGGGCCGGAGCAATGCAGGATTTCAAAGGCCTGGTTGGTCAGTACCGCGGCCGGCGCAAAAGACGCCAGAATCATTTGCTGGCTCAATCGAGCCCATTGCGCCTGGCGTGCGGCGCTCGCCGTACCGACGCAGGCGATGGGCGCCGGTGGTATTGCGGCAGGCGCTGCTTGCTCGGTATCGCTTGGCTTGTCAGGTGGCATTGGCGTGACTTTTCCGGTCAAAGTCGGTATCCCTTGCAAACAGTCAGCCGGCGGCCGGTGACGCGAAAGATTGATTTTGCTGAAGCTTGCCTGCGATTCGACGTGCGAACTTTTGCAAGAGTACAACGCCGCCCGCGCCAGGCAAAGAAGGCGCGGATCGGTCAAACAGCCAATATCCGGGTGGCTGGCGGATCTAGATTTTCAGGGCGTCCTGCGCGTCGAGGGTTGCGATCCCCAAGGCCTCGCCGACCGGGGCGCAGGTGATCTTTCCCTGGTGGACGTTGAGACCGCTGCACAGATGCGGGTCGTCCAGCAAGGCCCGGCGATAGCCATGCTCGGCCAGAGCCAGGACAAAGGGCAGGGTGGCGTTGTTCAGGGCGAAGGTCGAGGTCCGGGCGACGGCGCCCGGCATGTTGGCAACGCAGTAATGGACGATGTCGTCGACCAGATAGGTCGGGTCGGTATGGGTGGTCGGCCGGCTGGTTTCGAAACAGCCCCCCTGATCGATCGAGACATCGACCAGCACCGATCCCGGGCGCAGGCTCTTCAGTTGTTCGCGGCGGATCAGGTGGGGCGTCGATGCGCCGGGGATGAGCACGGCGCCAATGGTCAGGTCGGCCCCGACGACAGAGGTGGCGATGCTCTCGCCGGTTGCATACAAGGTGCGAATCCGGTTGCCGAACTGATTGTCCAGCCAGCGCAACCGGTCGAGCGAGCGATCGATGATGGTGACGTCGGCCCCGAAGCCGACGGCGATCCGCGCCGCGTTGTAGCCGACCACGCCACCGCCGAGAATGGCGACTTTGCCGGGCGCTACGCCGGGAACGCCGCCGAGCAATATGCCGGCGCCGCCTTTCGATTTCTCCAGGCAGGCCGCTCCGGCCTGGATCGCCATCCGGCCGGCTACTTCGCTCATCGGCGCGAGCAGGGGCAGGCCGCCGGTTGCATCGGTCACTGTTTCATAGGCGATGGCCGTAACACCGGAGGCGAGCAGCAATTCGGTCTGCTGCCGGTCCGGGGCGAGGTGCAGGTAGGTGAACAACACCTGGCCGGCCCGGAGCTGTCGGCATTCGCCGGGCTGCGGTTCCTTGACCTTGACGATCAGTTCGGCCCGGGTAAAAACCTCCTCGGCGCTGGCCACCAGCTGGGCGCCGGCGGCAAGATATTTTTCGTCGGCCAGGCCGATCGCCGCGCCGGCATTCTTCTCGACGATGACCCGATGGCCGCGCGTGACGAGTTCCTGGACGCTGGCCGGGGTAAGTCCGACACGGTATTCGTGGTTCTTTATTTCCTTGGGGACGCCGACGAGCATGGGATTCTCCGGACTGACGCGGTGGTTGGACTCACTCCGGTACGAGGCACCGGAACGTTTCTGTTACCAGTTGGGGGCGGACGGGCTGGCCAAGTACGGGTCGGGTGGCCCGGCTGATCAGCTCCGGGGCCGGCATGGCGTAATAATAGCCCTGAACCAGATCGGCGCCGGCATCGATGGCCAAGGCGTGTTGCTCGGGCGTTTCGACGCCCTCGCAGACGACCTGGGCGCCCAGTTCATGGATGATCTCGATGATCTTGGGCAGGATCCGCCGCGCCCGCTCGTTGCTCGTGCCCTGAAGGATCAGCGAGCGGTCGAGCTTGACAATATCCGGAGTCAGGCGCCACAGGCGGTCGAAATTCGAATGTTCGCAGCCGAAATCATCGATGGCGACCCGATAGCCGCGTTCGCGATAGGCGGCCACCGCTTCGTTGAGCCGGGAAATGTCGTCGACCTTGGCTTCGAGCACTTCGAGGATGATCTGCCGGGGTTTGAGTCCGCACATGTGCAGCAGGCGTTCAAAGATTTCGCCATGCCCCCGATTGGTCACGCCGAGCAGGTGGCGTCCGCTGACATTGACGAAAAGTTCGCTCCCCGAGGGCGCCTGGCGGACGAAGTTGACCGCATGCATGATGCGACACAGGCGGTCGAAATACACCACCTCGTCGGTGCTGGCCGGGATGGCGAAGGCGGCAGCGGGCGACAGCGAGTTGCCCGTTTCGTCATGGACGCGGAGCAGTGCCTCATGCGCCCGCGCCTTCAGCGTGGCGGCATCGAACAAGGGTTGAAAGACGGTCGATAGGTGCAGCCCGCGATAATGCCCGGACGCGCCGTTGTCGCTGATCTGGAGGTGTGTTTCTGGTTCCGAACTGGTTTTGTCACGCTCGACAAAGTAATCCAGAAGATCTTCTATGGGCATCGTTTCCTCGGTTTGCGGTGCAGCACCGAGACCTTAGTCATTCGCGCTGCGCCGCGGAACGATAAAAACCTTCTATGCAAATAACAAAGGCGTTTGGCGGCAGGCCGGAGCAAGAGCGACAATCCGTTTCATCAAATTTTCCGGCCGCCCCATGTCTTCGCAATTTCGACCCAGCGTTTGTCCTCACGATTGCCCCAGTGTCTGTGCGCTGGATGTGGAAATCACGGCGGATGGCCGGGTCGGCCGCTTGCGGGGCGCCGGGCAGCCTTACACCGAGGGCGTGATTTGCGCCAAGGTGGCCCGCTATGCCGAGCGGACAAACCATCCGCAGCGGCTGACCCAGCCCCTGCGGCGGGTCGGGGCAAAAGGCAGCGGGCAGTTTGCGCCGATCGGCTGGGACGACGCACTCGATCTGCTGGCCGAGCGGCTGCAACAGGCCACCAGCCGCCACGGCCCGGAAACCGTCTGGCCCTATCACTATGCCGGTACGATGGGTTTCGTCCAGCGCGGCGCGATTCGCCGGCTGGGCCATCTGGCCGGCTGGTCGCGGCAGCGCGAGACCTTTTGTGTCGCCTTGGCCGATGCCGGCTGGCTGGCCGGAGCGGGGGCCAAGCACGGGGTCGATCCGCGCGAGATGCTCGATTCGGAGCTGATCGTCATCTGGGGCGGCAATCCGGTGCATACCCAGGTCAATTTCATGCATTGGGTGCAGAAAGCCCGGCGCGGACGGCAGGTTCCGCTGGTCGTCGTCGATCCCTACCGGACGGCGACGGCCGCCAAGGCCGATCTCCACCTGGCGCTGAAACCCGGCACCGACGGCGCGCTGGCCTGCGCCGTCATGCATGTCCTGTTGGCGGAAAACCTGGTCGACCGCAGCTATCTGGCGCGCCTGACCGATTTCTCGCCGGCGCTCGAAGCGCATCTGGCCAGCCGCACGCCGGCCTGGGCGGCCGGGATAACCGGCCTGTCGGTCGATGACATTAGCCGTTTTGCCCGGCTGTATGGTTCCACCGGACGCAGTTATCTGCGCCTCGGCTATGGCTTTACCCGCCAGCGCAACGGTTCGGCCGCGATGCATGCGGTCAGTTGCCTGCCGGCCCTGACCGGCGCCTGGCAGCATCGCGGCGGCGGGGCGCTGTACAGCAACGGCGGGCTTTATGGTCTGAACACGCGCTTCCTCTACGGTCTGGATGCCAATCCACCGCTCGCTCGCCAGCTCGACATGGGCCGGCTCGGTGCCGTGCTGGCCGGCGATCGGCGCGACATCGGCGATGGCCCGCCGGTCACCGCCTTGCTCATCCAGAGCACCAACCCGGCCGTTGTCGCCCCCGACAGCCTGAGCGTGCGCCAGGGCTTGCTGCGCGACGACGTCTTCGTCTGCGTCCACGAGCAGTTCATGACCGATACGGCGCAACTCGCCGATCTGGTTCTGCCGGCGACCACTTTTCTCGAACACGACGACCTCTACCAGGCTTCCGGCCACACCTTTCTGCAGGCTTCCCGGGCGCTTGTGCCGGCGCTCGGCGAATGCCGCTCGAACCATGACTTCATCGGCCAACTGGCCGGCCGCCTGGGCATCGAACATCCGGCCTTCGGTCTGAGCGAGTGGCAATTGGTCGATGCGGTGCTGCAAGCCTCCGGCAAGCCGGGGGCCGACGATCTGCTCGCCGCCGGCTGGCTCGATTCCGCCCTGCCTTTTGAAAAAGCCCATTTTCTCGATGGTTTCGGGCATCCGGACGGGCGCTTCCGCTTTGCGCCGGACTGGACGCAGCGCGGCGAAGGCCATGCCGCCATGCCGGCTTTTCCCGATCACCAGCCGGTCATCGATGTGCCGACGCCGGACAAGCCTTTCCGGCTGGTCGCCGCGCCGGCCCGCCATTTCCTGAACACCACCTTTACCGAGACAGCGAGCTCGCGCCACGGCGAAGGGCGGCCAACCGTGCTGATCCATCGCGATGTCTGTGCCCGGCTGGGCATCGGCGAAGGCGATGTGGTGCGTCTCGGCAACGCGCAAGGGCAGGTCGCGTTGTACGCCAGGCCGGCGGCCGGCCTGCAGCCGGACACCGTGGTGGTCGAAAGCCAGTGGCCGAACGCGGCGTTCATCGACGGGGTCGGCATCAATGCCCTGGTCAGCGCCGAGCCGGGCTGGCCGGCGGCCGGCGTGGCTTATCACGACACTGCGGTGTGGCTGGAACGTGTCGGCTAGCTGGCCGCAGGTTCTCGCCCTCGGTGTCGCGCAGACGGTTGCCTGGGCTTCGTCCACCTATCTGGCGGCGGTGCTCGCCAAGCCGCTGGCCGCCGAACTCGAGATCAATTCTTCGCTGGTCTTCGCCGCCTTTTCCTGTTCGCTGCTGTTGATGGCCGTGCTCGGGCCGTTGGTCGGGCGTTACATCGACCGCCACGGCGGGCAGCGGGTGTTGTGTCTTTCCAGCCTGATCCTGGCGGCTGGCCTGGTGGCGCTGGGCATGGCCGGCGGCGTTGTTGGGCTGTTCGCTGCCTGGGCCCTGATCGGCGTCGGCATGGCCCTTGGCCTTTATGACGCGGCTTTTGCCGCGCTGGTCAGGGAACACGGCGTTGCGGCGCGGGCGCCGATCACCGGCATCACACTGCTCGGCGGCTTTGCCAGCACCATCGGCTGGCCGCTGACGGCCTGGCTGGTTGCCCAGGGGGACTGGCGAAGCGCCTGCTTTTTTTGGGCAGCGACCAATTTGTTGCTGGCCCTGCCGCTGTATTTCCGGTTTGTTCCTGCCGCCCGGCATCTTGCCGGGCAGGTGACGGGCGCGGTCGGTGGCGAGCCGTCAGATGGCAAACGGCATGGCCCATCGGATGGCCGGCGGCGAAACTTCCTGGCGCTGGTCGTCTTCGGCGCCGCGACGGCATTCGTCACTTCGGCGATGGCGGCGCATCTGCCCGGTCTGTTGCTGGTCAGCGGCCTGCCGGTTGCCGTGGCGATCGGCGCCGCCGCGCTGGTCGGCCCGGCGCAGGTGGCGGCCCGGCTGGCCGAGTTCGTTGCCGCCCATAAGTTCCGCACCAATCCGCTGGCGACGGCGCGCCTTGCCACGGTGCTGCACCCGCTGGGCGGCATCGGCTTGCTGTTGATCGGCGGTCCGGCCGGTGCGGCGGCCTTTGCCTTGTTGCATGGCGCCGGCAACGGAATGATCACCATTGCCCGGGGTACGCTGCCCTTGTTCCTCTTCGGGCCGCTTGGTTACGGGCTGCTGCAGGGCAAGCTGGCCGTGGCCCAGCGCATGACGCAAGCCGCGGCGCCTTTCCTGTTCGCCCTGCTGCTGGAGTCGGGCGGCGCTTTCTGGGGCATCGCGGCATCTTTTTCGCTGTCGCTGCTCGGGTTGGCTGCCTTGTTTGTCATTCGGGATGGGGCGCAGCCTCCGCAGCGATGAGCGGTTTTGTCAATTTCAAAGCCATGGGCTGATTCGCCAGCCCGGCAAGGTCCGTATTTCCGAGCGCGTGTTAAAATTGGCCGCTTTTTTTCCGGAAACGGCGGAGAGCAAGATGAGCAACCTCACCCAAGGCGATCGTGTATTTCACCCCAACCAGAAGGGCTGGGGGCTCGGGAAAGTGCTCAATGTAACCCCCGACAATATTGACGTTTTCTTTGTCGGCACAGGCGCCAAGCGTCTTTCAAGGTCGTTTGTCCAGCTCGAGACAGCCGAGGGGGCCGCGGCAAAACATCGCCTCCTGGACAATCTGATCGAAACGTCACAAATCGGCAGCACGGACTATGTCACGACCGAGATGGCCATCGCCCGCTTCCTGGCGATCCACCCGGACGGCTTTTCAGCACCGCGTTTCCTCAAGGACGAGCGGGATGCCAGCGTGCGGGCGCATCAGCTCTGCATTCAGTTACTCGGTGAAACGGAGATTTCCGGGCTCATCGCGGAGCGTCGCTATCAGGATGTCTGCGACCGGGCCCGGCATATCGAATCGGTGACCAATCTGCTGACCAAGAGCGAAAAGACGGCTTTCTATAGCGCCCTGGAGACGCCCCTGAGCCAGAAGACCTTCTCGGAGGCCTTGGCCAATCTGCTTTACGGAACGGATTCGGACGAAGATCGCTTCAAGGGCTTTGTTCGTGCCCTTGATCTGCTCGGGATCAGTCGCTGGCCCTATGCCACACTCTTTGGATTCATCCGCTTCCCGCAGGAAAAGGTCTTCATCAAGCCGACCGTCATTCAGAATGTGACCAAGGCTTTTTGCTGGCGAATCAACTACAAGGTCGAGCCGAACTGGCGAACCTACACGGCCGTGCTGCGACTCTACAACTACCTGCGCACGAGTCTCGTTGAGGAAGGCCTGATGCCCAAGGACATGATCGATGTGCAGTCGTTTATCTGGTCAACCGGCCAAAAATAATTCAGAACCGCCTCGCACCGGTGCCGGACACCTGCGTGCGGGCCCATTATTCGCAAAGGAAAGATATGAACGCGCAAGCATTAGCTGAAAAACTCAACAAACTCGGTTTCACCCCTGTCGCCCTGAGCGAACCGTCGAAAAAGGAAGACGGGATGATCGTCATTACCAAGGGCGTCCATGTGCAAGTTCCGCTGCATGGCGATGAACCCAACGTGGTGCGTGAGATCAGCAAGGGCGACTATGAGTTTTACGATGCGCACAAATCCATCGATCGCCTGATCGACGATCTGAAGGCCGCGCTGCAAGATGAAAAGGCGATGAAATCGAGTTGATGTCGGAGGCTGGCGTCAGGCTTGGTCCTGACTAAGCCATTTGACCAGAATCGCATACAGCCGCTCAGGGTCGAATGGCTTGCTCAGGAAGTCATTCATGCCGGCCGCAAAACAGCGTTCCCGGTCCTCGGTATAGGCATTGGCGGTCATGGCAATGATCGGGGTGCGCCGATAGGCCGGGGATGCCCGTAGTTGCCGGGTCGCTTCAAGCCCATCGATCTCGGGCATTTGCATGTCCATCAGGATCAGCGCGTAGTTCGCTTCCCTAGCCTTGGCGATGGCTTCCGTACCATTTTCGGCGGTATCGATCAGCAAGCCCGTGTCTTCCAAAAGCTCTTGAGCGACTTCCCGGTTGATCGGCTCGTCGTCGACGATGAGTACGCTGAATCCGGCGTACTCATTCCGCAGCACGCTTTCGGGGTCGGCCACCGCCAGCGGTTTGGCTTCGGCTTTTGCCAACCCGATGTGTAGTCTTGCGGAGAACCAGAAGGTGCTGCCGATTCCGACGGTACTCTCGACACCCGCTTCGCCCCCCATGAATTTGGCCAGCTTCCGGGTAATGGCCAGGCCCAGGCCGGTGCCGCCATATTGTCTCGTCGTCGAGTTGTCGGCTTGCTCAAAGGCTTGAAAGAGCCGGGGGATGGTTTCGGCCGGAATACCGATGCCGGTATCCTCGACTTCAAAGCGCAGCAACACACTGTCGCCGTCATTGGCCAGCATTCTGGTACGTAGCGTGACGGTGCCGGCAGCGGTGAACTTGATCGCATTGGTTGCGTAGTTCAACAATCCTTGCTGGAGTCGCGCCGGGTCGCCGAGCAGCGGGCCGGGCAAGGGGGCATTGTCGATCACCAACTTGATATTTTTGGCTTGGGCCCGTTCGGCAAGAATGGAGCGGACATTGGCGGTGATGCTCTGAACGTTGACGTTGATTGCCTCGATGGCGAACTTGCCGGCTTCGATCTTGGAGATGTCGAGGATGTCGTTGATCAGTTCGAGAAGGTGTTGGCTCGCAATATCGATCTTTTCCAGTCTTGCCAACTGCTGCGGCGCTACCCCTGACCGTCGTATCAATTGCGCCATGCCATTGATCGCGTTCAGCGGCGTTCTGATTTCGTGACTCATGTTGGCGATGAAGGCGCTCTTGGCACGATTTGCCGTTTCGGCCTGCTGCATGGCAATGACCAGCGAGCGGTTTGAAATTTCCAGGTCGGCCGTGCGTTCGGCAATCCTTGCTTCCAGGGTGGCGTTAAGGTCCTTGATCGCCTGCTCGGCCGCCTTGGCCTCGGTAATGTCCCGTGCCGTGACGACGGCGCCAACGATGCGGTTGTTCCGGTCGCGAATCGGTGCGAAATTGAAACTGCTGATCCAGGTTGCACCAGTGTCCCGTCGGCGCAATGTGCGTTCGACGTTTATTGCCCTTTCGCCGCGCAGTGCTCTGGTCGTACCCCATTCCTCCTGGGGTACCGACTCGCCGGTCGGCAAGAAGATCTCGATGTCCCGGTACGAATCAGCCAACGATGCGAAACATTCCTCCCGCTTGTTAAAGCGGAAAAAACTGAAGAAGGCATCGTTGAAGTGGATATAGCGCCCCTCGGTATCGATGATCAATACCGCTTCGTTCATGCTGGACAGCGCCGCTTCGAGAGTTGTCTTGGCTTCCCCGACCAGTTGTTCCCGTTCGGCCAGCGCATCGACGAGGCGATTGAATCCGGCAATCAGCGTCCCGACTTCGTCGTTCCGGACGACGGGCAAGTGTTGCGGAGCCTCGGCCGAGGCGGCCATCGCATTGATTTTCTGGGCGGCGCTGACCAAGGGCGTCAATTGCCGTCGCATCGCCCACCAGGTCAGGCATGTCGCGAACAAAGTAAGGAGCAGCGTGCCGCCGAGCATGTGTCGCTGCATGGTGGCCACCGGGGCAAAGGCTTCGACTGTTGGCAAGGTAACGGCGACGTACCAACCGGCGACGGACACTCGTTTGACGGCAACCAGGACTTCGACCCCGAGCGGGTTGATCAAGACCGAATAGCCTTCGTCGCCGGCGATGTAACGGTCAATTGCCGGACTGACGCCGCGGGCGGGAAGCCTCTCGAAAATACGTTCGTTTTTGGAGCTCGTGACAATCGTGCGGGACTGTGGGGAGACCAGCAAAACCTCGCCAGTCTTGCCGTAAACGGCTTCGCTGACCTGGTCGAGAAAGGTCGGAAGGCCCAGATTGACAATGCCACCGATTGCGCCGATGACCTTGCCCTGGCTGTCGAAAATGGGGCTGACCAGACTGAATACCGGCTTTTTCAGGATCGGTCCGATCAGCGGCTGGCTGACGCCGCCTTTTCCTTCGCGGAGTGCGCGACCGACGGTTGGTTTGTCGTGCAAATCGAGGCCTAGGCGGCCCGCCGAGCGCGGATAGTCAGCGATGATGATGCCGTCCCGGCCAACGATATAACTGCCGGCGTTGAACAATGTCGGGAATATCAGGCGCTGATCCAGCAATTTCTGCAGCCGATGCGGGTCGTCCATCATCGCCGGGGTGACCGTGCTGGCGACTTTGTCCAGCGCTTCCAGGCGGACCGTCAATTCCTCATTGACGTCACGGGCTATCGACGAGGCCACGCCCATTTGCTGCTCGCTCAGCAAGACCTCGAGCTCAGTGCGAAGCGTTTTGCCGAGGTAAAACGATAGCGTCCACAAGCCGATGATGAAAATTGTCAGGACGGTCAGCGCGATTCGGCTAGTCAGCGACTGATGCGCGATATTCGAGCTAGCCATGTCTGTCTCCATTGCGATTGACCACCCTGTTTGCGGGAGGATTAGGAGTGCCGTACCTTGACCATTGTGAAGGAGGCCGGGCGCCTGAGCAATCGGATATTTATGATGAAAGAATTTTGCGAATTTTTCCCGGGAGTTGGGGCGCTGTTGCGCCGGCCTGAAGCAATCGGCGTTTCGGGCCGTGGCGCCGTCTGGCGTTAATAGAGCATGCCGACGATACAGCCGCAGGACAGCGTGGCGAGGGTGCCGGCGACCAGCGTGCGCGGGCCAAGATCGAGGATTTCCCGGCGTCGCTCGGGCACCATCGTGGTCAGGCCGCCGATCATGATGCCGAGGCTGCCCAGGTTGGCGAAGCCGCATAGCGCGTAAGTCATGATCACGCGGCTGCGCGCCGAGAGCGCTTCAGGCGGCAGCGCCGCCAGTTCGAGATAGGCGATCAGTTCGTTGAGGATGGTCTTGGTGCCGAGCAGGGCGCCGGCGGTCGCTGCCTCTTGCCATTCGATTCCGGCCAGCCAGGCGAGCGGGGCCATCAGGTAGCCGAACAAGCGTTGCAGCGACCACGGGCTTCCGGCGTGGGGCAGCAGGGCCAGA